>DASTVB010000164.1:0-19362 GCA_035759315.1 Telluria sp.
CGCGCTCGCCGTTGCGATATGGCGGTGCGGTCTCGCGCGTAAAGGTGCGCACCGAGCCGTCGTCCAGGCGCACCCGCACCTGGTAGGTGGTGGTGGCGCGCATATTGCCTTCGACCTGGTTGCCGACCACGGCGCCGCCCACTGCGCCGGCCACGGTGGCCAGGTCGCGGCCACGGCCGCCGCCGATCTGGTGGCCCAGCAGGCCGCCCAGCACCGCGCCGCCGGCGGCGCCGACCCCGGTGCCGCGCGCGCGCGTCGTGACCTTGCGCACCGATTCGATGTTGCCGCAGTTCGAGCACCACTTGCTCGACGACGGCGCCGCAGCCTTCACGCGCTTGCGTTCGCCCACGCGCGGCGCGGGCGCTTCATCGCGTTCGTATGCGGGCGCATAAGCCTGCGGTGCGGCCTGCCCCACGTAGCCCGGGTTCGACTGCGCTACCAGCGCCGACGGGGGCAGGGCGGAGACCGGCGCCGCGTAAGCGCCCTCGGCCGCGACTGGCTCCGCGCCGCGCGCGAGGTCGCCGGCATTGGCGCCGACCGAGTTGGGAATCCATCCCATGATCGCAGCGACGCCAACGCTGCAGAACAGGATGACGGCGATCGCCGCGGCGACCAGGAGTGGATGCGGAGTGCCTCGCGCATTGTGTGCTGTCGAATGATTCATGGCAGGGTTCCTTTTTATGAGGCTGGCCGGCGCACATTGCGCCAGCAACTTATTTCCAATTGTCATCCGTTGGCTTTCCGCCTTCCGTGCGTCACCGTACATACCACTCATAGTGGAGCCGTTACGCTGGCTCCACTTTGTATGCAATTGTTTCGCCAATATCCGCGCGCAATTTGCGTTTCCACGTAACACCATCCAATGGGTACCAATGCCATGCTTGAACGAACGCAGCTACCGCACGAGGGCTCGATGAGTATCGCGCCGGGGGTAGTTGTGCGTACAGGAAACCGGTTGCTCGAATCGCTGCCAGCCAGCGAGATGGAACAGTTGAGGCCCCACCTGGAACGGGTGCACGTCGATGTGGGCACCGTGCTGTATGAAGCGGGCAGCCCGATCCGCTATATCTACTTTCCCGATGACGCAGTGATTTCGATGCTGGCAGTGGCCGGCGGGCGCATGACGCTCGAAGTCGGCCTGGTCGGGCGCGAAGGCATGCTGGGCGCGACCATCCCGCTCGGCCACGATACCGGCCAGGTGCGCGCGGTGGTGCAGCGCGAAGGCAAGGTCAGCCGCATGGAAGCGGCCGCTTTCCGCAGCGAGTTCCTGCGCAATCCGCGCTTGCAGCGGGTGGTCTACCGCTACACCGACACCTTGCTGGCGCAGGCGATCCAGATCGCCGTGTGCAGCCGGTTCCACGTACTGGAAGCGCGCCTCGCGCGTTCGCTGCTGGTCACGCGCGACCGGCTCGATTCGGACAAATTCCACCTCACCCACGAGTTCCTGGCGCACGCGCTGGGCGTGCGCCGCGTCGGCGTCACCAAGGCGGCCAGCGCGCTGCAGGCGCAGGGACTGATCAACTACAGCCGCGGGAACATCGAGATCCTCGATCCGGTGGGACTGGCGTCGGTGTCGTGCCAGTGCTACGAGATCGTCAAGGAGGCGGAAGACAATCCGCCGCCTGCGCTGTTCGCGTAGCGTCTTTGCGTCTAACAACCACACCCGCCCAAGCTTCCACCGCGTGCCAACGCGTCCACCGTCATCCCAGCGCAGGCTGGGATCCATACTGAATGTGCATCCCGGTGCAGTCTCTATCGACTCCGAACGCTCAGCGTGGATCCCAGCCTGCGCTGGGATGACGGTCTCGCGGATATCGTTCTAATCGAGTCCGGCCCCATCGAGCTTCGACAGGCAAAAAAATGGCGCCCCCGCAGGGGCGCCTGGCTTAGTTCGCAGCTGCGAATTAGCGGGTTGGCTTGGTGACCTGGTTGCCCACCACGCCGCCGACCGCTGCACCGCCAACAACGCCGGCTGCGCTGCCGCCGGTCAGTGCGCCGCCCACGACTGCACCGGCGCCTGCGCCGAGTGCGGTTGCCTTATCCTGGCGCGACATGTTTTCGCATGCTCCCAGGCTCAGGGACAGGGTGACGATTGCTGCTGCGCTTGCGATTTGTTTGATTTTCATGATGTGACCTCTTAGGTTGGTTTATTTAAGGCGGATGTCATTCTTGACCGACTTCACGCCATTCACGGAACGTGCCACGGTCGAAGCAGTGGCGATGTTCGCGGCCGAGCTTACGAAGCCGCTCAGTTGCACCACGCCTTCATAGGTTTCCACCTGGATCTCGGAAACCTTCAGCGTAGGTTCGTTCACAATCGCGGCCTTCACGCCTGCCGTGATTGCGGCGTCATCGACATATTGGCCCACAGACCGGCGCCCGCTGTCGGTGGTGGTGCAGGCGGTCAGGCTGGTCAGCATGATTGCAGCCAGTAGTGCCGAAAATCGCAGTTTCTTCATCAGAGCTCCTCGTTCGCTTGTTGTTAATGCAAGGTTAGTGCGAGCTCAGCCTGGGGTCTGTACGTCACCGCACACTTAATACATTTCCTCGCTGCAATCAACGGCGCACGCCGGACGGTTTGCCCGGCGGCGGCGCCACCGGTTTTTCGCTGGCCTGGGCCAGCAGGGCGCGGCATGGGCTGTCCTTGTCCGGGCCCGCGCTGATCAGCGGCAGCAGCGCGGCCAGCGGCGCCACCGCGCCCAGCGCCAGGGCGCTTCCGGCCTTGAGCGCGAGCACGCCCTTGTCGATGCTGACGTCGGGCTGGCGGAAGGTGCCGCGCACGTAGATCGGCGCGCGCAGCGAGATGATGCGCAGGCCCTTGGTGCGCGGCAGCACGGTCAGGTCGATCTGCTCGGTGTTCAGGTTGACCGCGCCGCCCACGTTGACCAGCGCTTCCTCGGTGTCCACCACGAATACCTGGGTCTGCGCCACGCCGCGATTGACGTTGAAGTCGGTCGCCAGGCAGTTGATTTGCACCGTCTTGTCGCCGAACAGCTTGGTCAGCACGATGCTGCCGATGTTCAGGCCCATCTGCTCCAGCAGCAGCTTACTGACCGTGCCCTGGCTGACCACGGCCTTCAGCTCGCCGTTCGACGCGGCCATCAGCGAGGCCACCGAATCGCCGGTGGCGGTCAGCTTGGCGTCGCCGTTGACTTCGCCGATCGAGGCTTTCATCTGCTCGATCGCAGGAAACAGCTGGTTCAGCTTGAGGCGGCGCGCCGCAACCTTGGCCTCGGCCTTGATTGCGTTCTTGCCGGCGCGGCCGCTGCCGTCCAGGCGAATGGTGGAAGTCAGGTCGCCGCCCGCCATCTTGAAGTTGAGCGGCACCAGCGACAGCACGCCGTTCTTCATGTACAGGTGGGTGCTGAGCTTGCTGATCGGCAGCTCCTTCTCGCGGATGATGCGCGCCGCGGCGAAACGCACGTCGGCATCGACGCTGGTCCAGCGCTCGGTCTTGAAGCGCTCGACCGGCAGCAGCTTGTTGGTCGGCTGCACATCGTCGACGCCGCGCTTGCGCTTGCTCTCGTTGGAGTCGGCGCCGATCAGCGGTCCAAGGTCTTTGAAGTCGAGCCGTTCGGAAACCACGTTAGCCGTGAGCATGCCGCGCGGCTTGCCGGTCTTGTATTCAAGCTTGCCGCGGATGTCGCTGGAGCCGACCTTGCCCTTGAAGTTCTCATAGGTCCAGCGCTTGCTGTCGCTCGACAGCTCGCCCAGCAGGTGGCCCTCGGTCGTGAACGCCGGCGTTTCAGGGAACAGTACGCCGGTCAGCTCGTACAGGCGCGCCATGCTGGCGCCGGAGGCGTGCAGCCGCATGTCGATTGCCGCCAGCCGGGTCGGCTTGGTCAGGGTGCCCTCGGCGCGCAGCGCGATCCGGTTCATCTCGAGCCGGCCCTGGATCGGGAAGGGCGTGGTCTGCTGCCGCAGCGACAGCACCGCGCCGGCCTTGCCGCTGCCCGACACCGGAGCGTTGCGGAAGGTTCCCTTCATCTTCCAGCCGACACCGTATTTATCGTCGCCTTCCAGCGAGCGCACGTCGGCGCGGATGTCGGCGCGGGTCAGCGCGTCCTTGTAGAGCACGGTGCCGTCGCTGAACACCACGCGCTGGATGTCGAGCGCCCACTTGGACGGCTCGTCCTGCTTCTTGAATACCCAGTTGGCGCGGCCGTCCTTGACGCGTTCGAGCGTGACCTGCGGCGTATCGAAGCGCAGCAGCGGGATTTCGATTTCCTTGGCCAGCAGCGCGAACGGGTTGAGCGAGAAATCGAACTGGCGCACGCTGGCCATGTCGCGCTGGTCCATATTGGCTGGATTGCCCACGTGTACGTCATTGGCACGCAGGTGCGGCCATGGAATGAAGTCGCGCCAGGTACGCTCGCCCGGGCGCATGCGCGCCGACGGCTGTTCCCATTGCACCGACAGGTTGCCGTTGATCGCGAACGGGCGTTCGATCGCTTCCGATACCTTGGCGTTCAGCCAGGGCCGCGCGCGGTTCCAGTCGTAGGTGAGCAGGAAGATGGCGGCGACTAACGGAATGGCGATCAGGATGCCCGCGACCCACAGCGCGATCTTCACCGGGCGGGACAAGGGCTTACGCGTAGCTGGTGGTGATTCCATGGCGGCGCCTATTGATGAATGTCCGACGGACAGCTTACACCCCAGCCATTTGCCTTTATGTACGGTGACGCACGGTTGCTCGACAGCCCGGCCTTATGTGCGTCAGCGTACTGATGGAGTTAATGAATCCGCATATAACTTCGACATGGCAATGCGTCCTACCAACCCATGGAGAAGAAGATGAAATCAGAAGCATCGCTGAACGTACTTAAAGTATTTGCCCTGTCCGCTGTACTGGCCCTGGCCGGTTGCGCGTCCAAGGAAAAGGCCCCGGCCACCGCCGACGTCGCCGTATCGAAGAACGCGCTGGAAAGCGCAGCCAGCGCCGGCGCCGCGGAACACGCCCCGGCAGAGATGATGGCTGCGCGCGACAAGATGCAGCGCGCCAGCGCGGCGCTTGCCGCCAAGGACTACGACACCGCACGCGACCTGGCGCAGCAGGCTTCGGCCGACGCCAAGCTGGCCCAGAGCAAGGCCAATTCGGCCAAGGCCACCGCTGCCGCGAATGCCCTGCAGGAAGATATCCGCGTACTGCGCGAAGAAGTGGACCGCATCAAGCAATAACCCGCAGTACCAGGATATCCAGGACCCGTCACACAAACACAAAAAGGAAAAACCATGAACACGACCTTCTTCAAGTCGGCCGCGATTGCGCTTATGTTCGCGCTCGCAGGCTGCAGCTCCACCCCGCTGACCACGCCGACGCTGGAAGATGCGCGCGCCGCTTACCGCGACATCAACAGCAACCCGAAAGTGGCCGAACTGGCGCCGCTGGAATTCCGCCAGGCCAGCGAGTCGCTGGAGCGCGCCAATACCGCGGCCGCCAAGCGCGAGAGCCTGGAAGAAGTCGACAAGCTGGCCTACCTGGCCAAGCAGCGCATCGAGACTGCGCGTGAAGTAGCACGTGCCCGGATGGCCGAAGAGCAGGCCCAGGCCGCCGGCCGCCAGCGCGACCAGGTCCGCCTGGAGCAGCGCACCGTGGAAGCGGACCGCGCCAAGGCCGAAGCCGAACGCGCCCGCGCCGAAGCCGCCGCCGCCCAGACCCAGGCTGCAGTAGCCCAGTCGCAGACCGAGGAAGCGCGCCGCCAGGCCGCCGCCGCGGAGCAGGCTGCCCGCGAAGCGCAGGCCCGCACTGCCCAGTTTGAAGCGGTATTGATCGAACTGCAGGCAAAGAAAACCGCACGTGGCATGGTGGTGACGATCGGCGACGTGCTGTTCGACGTCGACCAGGCGCGCCTCAAGCAGCAGGGCATGGACAATGTCAGCAAGCTGGCCGAAGTGCTGAAATCGAACCCTGAGCGTACCGTGATGGTCGAAGGCTTCACCGACAGCACCGGCAGCGACGCGCACAACCAGCAGCTGTCGGAGCGCCGCGCCACTGCGGTGCGCGATGCGCTGGTGTCGCAGGGCGTGGACCGGGCCCGCATCCAGATGCGCGGCTACGGCGAGCGTTTCCCTGTTGCCAGCAATAACAACGCGTCGGATCGCCAGTTGAACCGCCGCGTGGAAATTGTCCTGTCGGACGAAAGCGGCAGGATTCCACCCCGCTAAGCAACAGTTTTAACCGAGGACTTACACATGGATGAGAAAAGCAACCCCCTGGCGCATGGCTTCGATGTGCAGGCGATCCGTGAAGCAGCGGCCAATATGGACGAAGGCGCCGTCACGGAAGGCTATGCAGCCGACCGCCAGGCCGTGATCGAAATGCTGAACGACGCACTGGCCACCGAGCTGCTGTGCGTCCTGCGCTACAAGCGTCACTACTTTACGGTTGCAGGCCCGGGTACGCGCGCCATCAAGGACGAGTTCCTCCAGCACGCGACCCAGGAGCAGCAGCATGCCGACCGTATCGCCGAACGCATCGTGCAGCTGAACGGATCGCCGAACTTCAACCCGGCCACGCTGACCAACCGCAGCCACGCCGAGTACGACGAGTCGATGGATCCGCAGGCCATGGTGCGCTCGAACCTGATCGCCGAACGGGTGGCGATCGAGTCCTACCGCCAGATGATCGCGGCGATCGGCGACCGCGATCCGACCACCAAACAGATGTTGATCGAGATCATGGCGGTCGAGGAAGAGCATGCCGACGACATGCGCGACCTGATGTCGCCCGTGGTCCACTAAGCCTATATTTTTACCCACCGATTTACACATAAGAAAGGGAACATCATGCAAGCACAAGAAGCCATCACCCGCGCCAAAGTCAACGGCGCCGCCAGCAACGTCAAGGCCGACATGCAGACACTGGTCAAGGACGCCCAGACCATGCTTGAAGCCGCCGCCGCCCTGACCGGCGAAAAGGCAGACCACATGCGCGGCAAGGGCATGCACCTGCTGGACCAGGCACTCGGCAAGGCCCACGATTACCAGGAGCAGGCACTGGTGCGCGGCAAGCAGCTGGCATCGGCGAGCGATCACTACGTCAAGGAAAATCCATGGAAGACCGTCGCGGTCGCGGCCGGCATCGGCCTGCTGCTGGGCGCGATCCTGGGCCGTAAATAAACGACGGCCGGGGGGAAGCCATGGATAAATCGACGGCAGCCGCGCACGGCCCCGGCCTGGTGGCCGGGGTGACCGGCCTGATCAAGAATGCCTTTGGACTGGCGATGGCGCGGCTCGAGCTGGCCGCGCTGGAACTGTCCGAAGTGCGCAACCACCTGATGGAGCTGGTCGCGATGTTCGCGATCGCCGCCATCTGCGCGGTGTTCGCGCTGGCATTCGGATCGGCCATTATCGTCGCGCTTGCGTGGGAGGCGATGGGCTGGACCATCCTGCTGGTGATGTTCCTGCTGTTCGCCGGATTGGCCGTCGCGCTCGGGATGAAGGGCATGGCACTGATCAAACAGGGCAAGCTCTCCTTCCCGGAAACGATGAACGAACTGAAAAAAGATCGCCAGGCACTGCTGTAGGCATTCAACGGAGGAACGATGGACAAGGACAAGCGGAGCCTGGAGGAACGCAAGGCGGAAATCCTGCGCGAAGGTGAGCTGCACCGCCAGGGCATCCTGCTGGCGCGGCTGCACATCAAGCACGGCATGAAGCCGGACGTGATCATCCACAACGCGATCGACAGCGCCACCTATGCTGTGCGCTCGCGCGTGGACTCGGTGCTGACGCCGGCGGGCCTGTCGATGACGGCGCTGATGCCGTACGCGATCAAGGTATTCGGCATCCTGCGGCGGCGGCGCAAGCTGAAGCCGGCGCTGGGTGTCGCCGCGCTGCTGGGCGGGATCGGCTGGTACATCAACCGGCGCCGGAACCAGCAGCTGATGGAATCCTGAGGGCCAAAAAAACAGAACCAGTTTTCACCGGATATGGTGGGGCTTGCGCGGCGTTGCAATCTTCGGATTGCACGCCGTCTTTTTTTGGGGACTGTCCCACCGGGACTGTCCCCCGCCTTTTCGGCGAAACCGCGGAGCTGGCGAAGGCAGGGGACAGCTCCAAAGGGTCAGTCCCCAAAAGGCAGGGGACAGTCCCGAAGGGACAGTCCCCCGGCTAGCGGACGTTGACGCCGGTGCGGATTGCCGCCATGTCCTTCTCGTAGTCGCTGCGGGCGTCCCGCAGGCACTGTGAACGCGCGCCCGCCGAGCTGCTGCGGCACGCGATCTTGGCTTCCTCGTAGGCGGCGGCGATTTCCTTGCGCCTGGTGCGCAGTCGCGCCTCTTCGGTCGCATCTTCCTTGTACCAGCGGGTCGGATCGCCGCGCGCCATCTCGGCGGCCTGGTTCGCCGCGGCGGCCGGCGGCGTGCTCTCAGGCGGAGCGGGCACCGCGGGAACCGCCGGTGTCGCGGGCATCGCTGGTTGCGCCTGCGTCGCAGGCGTTGCAGGCGTGGCAGGCGTCGCAGGTACGGCAGGCGTCGCAGGTACGGCAGGAGTCGCAGGTACCGCCCGAGTCGCAGGTACGGCCGGCGTTGCCGGTGCTGCCGGCGTTGCAGGAACCGCCGGCGTCGCGGGTGGCACCGCAATGTCGGGCGGGGGCTGGGTGACCGGCGTGGCCGGCTTTACCGGCGGCAGCGGATCCACCGGCACTTGCGCCTGCGCCAGTCCGGCCGCCAGCACAAGCATCGCCAGCAGCGCGCGCCTCGGGGTTGCATGGTTTCGCATGGCATGCCTCCAAAAAAAAACGGGCGCATCGCGCCCGTGTCTGACTTCGGTCAAAGCCGCCCTGTCAGCAACAGGAACAGCAGTATCAGCACCAGTAGTCCGGTGATGCTCACCGGCCCATAACCCCAGCTGCGGCTATGGGGCCAGGTCGGCAACACGCCCACCAGTGCGATGATCAGGATGATCAGTAGGATGGTTCCCATCTCATGCTCCTCGTGGGCGGCCTGCCGGCCCCCGGTTAGTAGCGATAGGCGCGGCCGTCGACCACGCGTACGCGGTTGCCGACGCGCAGGTCATATACGCTGTCCTGCACGACGGTGCGATAGTCGCCGTTGTCCATGCGGATGCTGACCTGGTACATGTCGCGATCGCCCGCACGGTTTTCCTGGACTTCCTTGCCGACCATGGCGCCGGCAATCGCGCCGGCCGCGGTGGCTGCAGTACGGCCGCTGCCGCTGCCCACCTGGTTGCCCAGCAGGCCGCCGACCACGCCGCCGACCACTGCGCCGGCAGCGCCGCTGGAACCGGAGCCGCGCGTCACGGTGATCGAATCGATGGTCCCGTACATGGTCGCCGACGAGGTGTCGTACGAGCTGTAGCTCGGGGAAGAGTACGAGGTCGGCGTGGTGGAGCAGCCGCCCAGCACTGCGGTACCGGCAACAATCATTACAGCGAGTGTGGATTTCATGTTGGATCTCCTGGCATTAGTTGTAGCTCCAGCATATCCAGGGAATGTTGCAAGGTCTGTGCGTCAATTCACGTATTCGACCTCATCGGTACTGCGCGCTATGTACGGCACCGAACAGATTGCGGCCTTTGTTCGACGTACCTTTATCTCAGCCGTCCATAACAACAGTAAATCGGAGAGTACAGATGAACAAGGCAATTGGAATCGCAGTCCTGGCGTTCGCGCCGCTGATCGCAATGGCGCAGACCGCCACCCTGCAGCGCCCGCCGGCAACCCAGCATCCCGCCACCGCGCAAACCCCGACCATGGCGCCGCAGACCGGCGCGCGCATCGTCGTCACGCCGGGCTCGAAGGAGCTGTACGCGCAGGCCAAGGCCGAAGCGCTGGCCGGCTACAAGGCCGCGCGTGCGCAGTGCGACCTGCTCGCCAGCGTCCGCAAGGACATCTGCGTGGCCGAAGCCAAGGCGGCGCGGGTGCGCTATGAAGAGGATGCTACCGCCCAGTACAAGAATACGCTCGCGGCCCACACCCGGGCCCGCATGCGCATCGCCACCGCCAATTACAACGTCGACCGCGCCCGCTGCGGCCTGGTGGCGGGCAATGACCGCGACGTCTGCCTGGGCCAGGCCAAGGCAACCCGCATCGCGGCAGAAGCCGATGCGCGCGCCGACAGCAAATCCACCGAAGCGCAGACCGATGCGCTCGATGAAAAACGAACTGCGCAATACAAGGTCGCGCTCGAAAAGTGCGATGCGTTTGCCGGTGTGGCCAAAGACAGTTGCGTCAAGGCCGCGAAGTCCACTTACGGCCACTAAGCCGTATCTGTAGCTCATTTCAGAGCATTTTGTACATCAACCAAAAAGGAGTCCACCATGAAACTCATCCAACGCCTGTCGGCACTGCTCGTCGTCGCTTCCTTGGCCCTGGCCGGCTGCGCATCCACTTCGACCGAGAAAGGTACCGGCGAGTACATCGATGACGCTGTCATCACCGCCAAAGTCAAGGCTTCGCTGTACAACGACCCGAACGTCAAAGGTTCGGAAGTCCAAGTCGAAACCTACAAGGGCGAAGTGCAGCTGTCCGGTTTCGTGGCCGATCCAGGCGACGCACAGAAGGCTGTCGCGATCGCGCGCGGCGTCAAGGGCGTAACCTCCGTCAAGAACGACATCCGCGTCAAGTAACGCGGCCTACGGGGCCGGCCTTCGGGCCGGCCTGAAGAAAGAATCATGCAGTTGGCCGAGCCCACCCCTACCAAACCGCTGATTGCGGATACGCCGATCGAACCCCCGCACGCGGGACCGGCTATCGAGGCTGCTGACGCGGCCGGCAACCTGCGCCTGCCCATGCACGTGCACGCGCGCGGCATGGCGCTTGGCATTATCGCCACCGTCGCCTTCGTTTTCGCCCTGCAGTGGGCCAGGAATTTCCTGGTGCCTTTCCTGCTCGGCATTTTCATCGCATACACACTCAATCCGCTGGTGCTCTGGCTCGAGCGGATCCATATCAAGCGCGCCATCGGCGCGACCATCGTCACGGCAGTGATGCTGGTGCTGATGGGCGCCATGATCTACCGCCTGCAAGGGCAGCTGTTCGCGATCATCGACGACCTGCCGGTGATTACCGAGAAGGTCACCAAGCTGCTCGCCAACGAGAACGGCAAGAAGGGCACCATCGCGCAGGTGCAGGCCGCCGCCGACCAGCTTGAAAAAGCGACCGCGGGCGTGACAGCGCCAGCGGCCAAGCCAAGCGGCCGCCGCAATACGGCCCCGGTCGCCGTCGCCGCGCCGGCGCAGGGCATCCGGGTATTCGACTGGGTGCTGGCCGGTTCTATGCGGATCGCCAGTTTCGCGACCGAAGCCACCATGGTGGTGTTCCTGGTGTTCTTCCTGCTGCTGGCGGGGGATACGTTCAAGCGCAAGCTGGTGAAGCTGACCGGGCCTTCGCTGACGCAGAAGAAGATCACGGTCCATATCCTGGACGACATCAATACCTCGATCCAGAACTACATGTTCATGCTGTTGGTGACCAACACGCTGCTCGGCCTGCTGATGTGGGGCGCACTGCGCGCGATCGGGCTGGAAAATGCCGGCGCCTGGGCGCTGCTGGCCGGGCTGATGCACATCATGCCGTACTTCGGGCCGATCCTGATCACGGCCGCGACCGGACTGGTGGCCTTCGTGCAGTTCGAGTCGCTGCGCGAGGTGCTGCTGGTTGCGGGTGCGTCGCTGGCGATCGCCACGCTGGTTGGCACCGTCGTCACGACCTGGATGACCGGCAAGATCGCCAAGATGAACGCAGCCGCAGTGTTCGTCAGCCTGCTGTTCTGGGGCTGGCTGTGGGGCGTGTGGGGGCTGCTGCTGGGCGTGCCGGTGATCGTGATCATCAAGGTGGTCGCCGAGCGCGTCGAGGGAATGGAACCGATCGCCGAGCTGCTCGGCGAGTAGGGGAGGGGGACTGTCCCGCCGGGACTGTCCCCTGCCTTTGATTTCGGCTGAGCTGCGGAAGGCCGGGGACAGTCCCGAAGGGACAGTCCCCGATGCTTACCCGGTGCGCGGAGGGATCTTGTCGGCGACGCCAGTCACCGAATCGGGCTTGTTGCGCAGGCTGCCCAGCTGCAGCGCATACTGCCGTGCAAACTCGGCGCCCAGGAAGAAGATCTGCGCCGAGTAATACACCCACAACAGCAAGGCGATCAGCGAGCCGGCCGCGCCGAAGCTGCTGGCCACGCCGCTGTTGCCGATGTAAAGACCGATCGCGTATTTCCCCAGCGTGAACATGGCGGCGGTGCCGATCGCGCCGATCATCACGTCCTTCCACGCCAGCTTGATGCGCGGCAGCAGCTTGTAGATCACGGCGAACAGCGCCGCAATCACGATGAAGCTGACCGCCTGTGCCAGCCACCCCAGCAGCATGGTCGCTTCCTTCCAGAACCCGGCAAGGAAATTCTCGAGGATGGTCAGTGCGGCGCTCACTACCAGCGACACCATCAGCAGGAAGCCGAGCACCAGGATCATCCCGAACGACAGCATGCGGGTACGCACGACGTCCCACATGGTGGCGTTCTTGGGCGTTGGCACCTGCCAGATTTCATCCAGGCTGTCCTTGAGCTCGGCGAACACGGTGGTCGCGCCGAACAGCAGCAGGAACGCGGCAATGATGGTCGCCATCTTCCCCTGTTCCTTGTCGCGCGCTCCTTCCAGCACCAGCTGCACCGCTTCGGCGCCTTGCTGCCCCACCAGGCCCTTGAGCTGTCCCAGCAGCTCGCCGCGGGCTGCTTCCGGTCCCCAGAAGAACCCGGCGATCGCGATCACCAGCACCAGTACCGGCGCGATCGAAAACAGGGTGTAGAAAGCCAGCGCGGCGCCCTTGCTCGCGGCGCGGTCTTCGAACCATTCGGTCACGGAGCACTTGAGCACCTTGACGAGGCTTCCTGAGAACGTCGTCCACTTCGTTGTCGTCATCCATCCTCCGAAAAAAAAAGAAAAGGGGCACGCATGCCCCTTTTCGGTGTCACATCAAGCCTGCAGGATTACTGGGTGACCTGGCGCTCGATGGTGATCTGCTCGACTTCCACGCGGCGGTTCGGCTCCAGGCACTTGATCAGCGCTGCGCGGTTCTTCTCGGTGCAGGTCACGACCGGTACCGATTCGCCCATGCCCTTGGCGGTCAGGCGGCTGCCGTCGATGCCCTTGTTGATCAGGTAGGTACGAACCGCATTGGCGCGGCGCTCCGACAGGTTCTGGTTGTACTTCTCAGAACCGATGCGGTCGGCGTGGCCGGAAACCTGGACGTTGGTGACCGTGGTGTCGGCCGACAGGGCGGCTGCGATCTGGTCCAGCTTAGGCTGGTCGCCGCGCAGCTTGTCGCTGTCGAACTCGAACAGTTCGGTTGCAGCCAGGGTGATCTTCTCGAAGCGCGCAGGCGCTGGAGCCGGTGCCGGAGCTGGCGCTGGCGCCGGTGCCTCGACTGCCACTGGTGCCGGTTCCGGAGCTGGTGCCGGTGGGGCTGGCGGCAGCGGGGTTGGGCCGAGGGCGATGTTCAGGCCGACGGTCAGGTAGCGGTTGTTGCTGCGGTCGAAGCCGAAGCGCTCTTCGTTGCGCAGGCGGCCATGAACCTGGCGGATGTCGGCCTGCAGCGAGGCGCGGTCGGACAGGCCGATCTGGACGCCCAGGCCGGCCGAGACGTACGGCGAGGTCGACAGGCCGCGCATGGTCGACGAGGACACGTCGTCGCGCTCGAGGCCAACGCCCAGCAGCAGGAACGGACGGAACTGTTTGCGGGACATCATCAGCAGCGCATCGGCGCCGAAGGTCGACTGCTTGTAGCGACGCACACCGTCATTGGTATTGACGTGGGTCAGGCCAACTTGCAGATCCCAGGCTGGCGACATCATCTTGCCGACTTTGAAGCCGACGCCCCAGTCCTTGTCGTCGTTCCAGTCGGAGTCCGGCTTCAGGCCGACGATCGACGGCTGGACGTACCAGTTCGGGTTCACCATTGGGTAGCTTGCATCCTGTGCCATGACAACGGTGGTCGTGCAGAGCATGGTAGCGGCGAGTGCTATTTTTTTCATGTTATTCACAAAATACTCCCATTAAAGTGTTATTAGGATTTGCAGTTGCTACATCTCTCTACGAGAAGTGATGTTGGACTGGAGATTACGGTTGGGGTTCCCAAAGGGTCGGTGCGGTAGCGCACAAAGGGTCCGGCGCCGTGGCAATTTTACAACAGCCCGGGAACCGATGGGATAGCAGAAATGGAAGTCGAAACTGAGGGTGGGAAGGGGCCTGGCCCCGCGGGGGAGCGTCCCGTACTACATGCAGCACCAAAACTAACTAAATATGCAAAAAATCGCGCCGACCCTGAATGCGGCCTGGCGCGATCCTCACACCCAGGCGCTTACTGCGCCGGCGGCGTCGTGTTTTGCGCAGGAGGAGCTGGCTCCGGAACGATCACGGTCGTGCTGCCGGCATCGCCTTTTTCGCCTTTTTCACCGGCTGGGCCGGCTGGACCCTGAACTGGGACCGGAACAGGCACAACTTCAGGCGCAGGGGCGGTGGTGGCGGCCGGGGTTACCACGGTCGCTGGCGGATTGACTTCCGTCTTTTCGCAGCCAGCCAGGCCAACTGCAGCCGCCAGGGCTGCCAAGTACATGATTTTCATAGGAAATTTCCTCCGGGGTTGATGAATAGCGTCACTGTACGGTTATGCCGGTCGCCGATCTGTTCGCAAACGCACGGAGGCGGCCACGTCCGTGTCGGCAAGATTTTTTTTGAATGTTCGATGGCGCACAGACCGGGAGTGTTCGGAAAGGCAATCTTGAGCCATAGGGATGGGGAACCCGAGATGCAAAGGCCTGTCAAATGCAGGTAACAGGCCAGGCACAAGGTCCCCTGAAAAGTGGCTACCTCACTCACATGGAGTACTGAACATGCAAGCAAATATCCAGAACAAACCTCAGGCTGAAATGTCGCCGGCGCGCAGCGCTGCTTCCGGCCTGATCGAGCGCGTAGCTCCACAACCTGCAGAGCGCGCTCCAATCTCGCTGGCGCCGATCGAGCGGGTTCGTTCGACCTCGGCAACGCAACGCCGCATCGAGAACATGCAGAAACTGATCAATGAGCTGATGGACCACGAGATGCTGGCCGACGAGATCGCCTGGTTCCTGAAATTCTCGCCTTCGGGCGCCCGTAAATACATCCGCGACCTGCGCGAAGCCGGCGTGATCGAGCTGGCCCGCTATGTCGAAGGCACCGCTACCTATCTCGGCAAGGCCGTGTACCAGATTTCCCCAGACCCTGAGCGCGTCCAGTCCTTCCTGGCCGCGATCGCCCAGCCCAAGCGCGAAGGCGCGCCTCCACGCAAGGAGCGTCCGGGCCTGCGCGAACAGGCAATGGCAGGGGCAGGCCGCCACTTCCATATCCTGGCTGACGATACCCACTACGCTATCCGCGTCAACCGCAATCCGGTGGCGCGCGACCCGCTGGTGACCGCGCTGTTCGGCCCCGCCCCGGCGCTGGCAGCCAAGGAACAGGCGACGGCCTGACCGGCCCCGTACCAGTTACAAGACAGCAGTAATTCAAGGCGCCGCAGCCCCAGGCTCGCGGCGCCTTTCTTTTTTATTTGTCGTCAATTGAAATGCGATCAACGAGCCCCACTTTGTTCCGTGGGGCAAGTTACGTTAACCCGTCCGAGAGGAGTACCCCATGTTGCCAACCCCAGAATCACTTGAAGGAAAGCCGGTCCCGCAGGTCCGTTTCAAGACCCGCAACGGTGGCCAGTGGCAGGAGCTAAGCACCGACGACATCTTCAAGGGCAAGACCGTGGTCGTGTTTTCCCTGCCCGGCGCCTACACGCCGACCTGTTCCTCGGCGCACCTGCCGCGCTACAACGAACTGGCGCCGGCGCAGAAGCAGCATGGCGTGGACGAGATCGTCTGCATCTCGGTCAACGACGCGTTCGTGATGAACGAGTGGAAGGCGGGACAGGAGGCCGACAACATCACCTTCCTGCCGGACGGGAACGGCGACTTCGCCAAGGCGATGGGCATGCTGGTCGACAAGCGCGATCTCGGCTTCGGCGAGCGCTCGTGGCGCTACTCGATGCTGGTGCGGGACGGCGTGATCGAGAAAATGTTCATCGAGCCGGACAAGGAAGGCGACCCGTTCGAGGTCTCGGACGCCGACACCATGTTCCGCTACCTGGCGCCGGGAGAAGAGATCCCGGAACCGGTGGTGATGTTTTCCAAGCCGGGCTGCCCGCACTGCGCGCGCGCACGCGACGTCCTGCAGCGCAACCAGGTCGAGTTCCGCGAGCTGGAACAGGACCACAAGATCAACGGCTCGGTGCTGCGTGGCGTCAGCGGGCACTCGACCTGGCCGCAGGTGTTCATCGGTGGCAAACTGATTGGCAACGCCGACGCGGTCGAGGCGTATTACGGCGCCCGCAAGGCGCCTGCCTGAACCAAGGGCGGCGCCGCGAGGTGCCGCCCGCCAGCACGGGGCAGTGCCCCTTTTGAATAAGGATCCGGATGCAAGCCTTGCTCGTCATTGCCGTTATCGCGCTGGCCCTCATGGCCGCCTGGTTCTATCCCCGCTGGCGCCTGCGGCGCGAGCTGGCGCGTCCAATGCCGGCCGGGCGCCTGGCCATCCTGGAACGCAACCTCCCGGTGTACCGCCGCATGCCGGCCGGGTTGCAGGAGCAGCTGCGGCGCCTGGTCACGCAGTTCCTGCACCAGAAGAAGTTCGTCCCCTGCGGCGGGCTGGAGGAAGTCACCGAGGAAATGCGGGTCACGATTGCCGCCCAAGCCTGCCTGCTGCTGCTCAACCGCCCGTCGCGCGTGTATCCGCTGCTCGACACGGTGCTGCTGTACCCGAGCGCCTTCCTGGTGCCCCGCAACCGCCCGGACGAGGCCGGGGTGGTGACCGAGACGCGCGAGGACCTGCTGGGCGAATCGTGGAGCGACGGGCGCGTGATCCTGTCCTGGGACCATGTGCTGCGCGGCGCCAGCGACTGGACCGACGGCCACAACGTGGTACTGCACGAGTTCGCCCACCAGCTCGATTCCGAGTCCGGCAGCAACAACGGTGCTCCCTACCTTGGCCATCCATCGAGCTACCGCAGCTGGTCGGAGGTGCTGGCGCGCGACTTCGACGCGCTGCGCCGCGACGCCTATTTCAGCCAGCAGTCGGTGCTCGACCATTACGGTGCGACCAGCCCGGCGGAGTTCTTCGCGGTGGCTACCGAAACCTTCTTCGAGAAGCCCTGGCAGCTGGCCGAACGGCACGCGGACCTGTACGCGGAGTTCCTCAAGTACTACCGCGTCGACCCGCGCGAATGGGTGGCGGCACCGCCGCGCGAGGCGCCTTCCTACGAGTTCGCTTACGGCCAATGGCAGTGATTACTATTGTGCGCTACCGTACAGAGGTTCGTGACAGCATCGCTCATGCTTGGATTTAATCGAACAGGAGGAACAGCATGTCTACCATTCTCGCCGGACATTTCCAGCTGCAGGACGAAATCCAGAACGCACGCGAGGAACTTGTCGCCGCCGGCTTCGCCGAAGACCGGATCACGGGCTTTTACCTGAGCCAGCCTGGCCAGCACGACCGTACCCCGATCGGCGGCGACCACCTGACCTCGGCGGGGGCGAAAGAGACTCCCGTCGGCGTGCTGGAGGGCGAGATGACCGGCGGCGCGGTCGGCGCCGCGATCGGCGCGGCCACCATCCCGGTCACGGGTGTGCTCGGACCGCTGGTCGGCGGCCTGGTCGGCGCGCACGTCGGTTCGCTGTATTCCTTCCACAAGATGAAGGAAAAGGGCGAGCCGGAAGCGGGCAGCGACCACGAGAACGAGCTCGAACCGCGCCCGGCCGGCATGCTGATCGCCGTGGCCTGCGCCAACCCCGACGAAGAGGACCGCGCGCTCGCCATCCTGCGCCGCCTTGGTGCGCACCACATCGAGCGTGCGCAAGGCACCATCGTCAATGGCGACTGGGCCGACTTCGATCCGCTCAGCGTCCCGCAACTGATCCGTTGATCCTGCGCGCGGCGCCGCAAAATCGCGGTGTCGCGCCAATCCAGGCATCTTCCCGGCGCTGGTTTTTTCGGTATCATAGGCCGCAACATTCCTGGCTCATCCTTATCGGTATCCTCTTCGGGAGGTGCAATGACTCAAGCCTGGGTAATCCTGACCAGCCGCGACGGACGCGACATCGCGGCGCCCACCGAAAACCAGCTTGCCAGCGTACTGTCGGACCTGTTCGGTCCCGGCAAGAGCGAGGCGTCCAGCGCCACGCTGCGCTTCGGCTACGCGGACGGGCTGATGTACGCGGCCGAAATCTCCAGCTCCGGCGACGTGCGCTTCGAAGAGTGGTCGGACCGCGACTGCGAACTGGCGCTGGCCAAGCCGCGCCGCATGAAAGCCAACAAGAATGAAGCGCTGCAGCTGTGGTGCATGCTGGCGCGGCGCCAGGTCGGCAAGATCCGCGACCTCGCCTGGGCCAGCGAAGGCTGAATAGGGAAGGGGACTGTCCCTCCGGGACTGTCCCCCGCCTTTTGGATGAGCCGCCCCCGTCATCCCCGCGCACGCGGGGCCCCATGCTGAATATGCAGCATGGATGCGCAAATTTCTCTCGAATGATATTCAGCATAGGTTCCCGCGTGCGCGGGAATGACGGTTGCGCCCGCCTGTCATCCCCGCGCATGCGGGGACCCATGCTGAATACGCAGCATGGATGCGCAAATTTTCTCTCGAATGATATTCAGCATGGGTTCCCGCGTGCGCGGGAATGACGGGAGCGCTAGCGCTTTTTCGCAGCGGCTAGCGCTTTTCGAGGCGCGACTGGCAGGTGATGCACAGCGGCGCCTCCGGCCGCGCCAGCAGGCGCGCGAAGCCGATATCGTTGCCGCACACCTCGCACATCCCGTAACTGTCATCGTCGAACTTGGCCAGCGCCTTGCGCACCGCCGTCAGCTGCGTGGCGAGATGCCCGGCCGCTTCCAGCGCAAGGTCGTTCAGAAGACGGTTGGTGGCCTTGTCGGCCGGCGAGGTTTCCACTTCCTGTACCGGCAGCCCGTCGGTGACCAGCTCGGCCGAGATCTGGTCCTGCAGCTGCACCAGGCGCGCCTCGAGCGCTTGCCTCAGCTGTGCACGCTGGTCTTCAGTCAGAGCTTCCATGTCAGGATGCGCCCGAGGTACGTTGCCAACCGCTGTGCGGGCAGTGCCGGCGCAGCGGGACTGCGCGCCGGACGATCAGCCGAACGCGCCCTGCCAGTGTAGCGCGATCGCTGCGCGGCGGCGCACGGCAGCAGGGCGCTTTCAGGCCGCCATCGCGCTCACCTGCGTGCGCAGTTTGTCGAGCGCCGCCAGGATCGGCGCAGGCTGTCCCAGCGCCGCGGCGCCGGCCAGGGAGGCCAGCGCCGCCACCAGTCCGACGGTGTCGCCGACCCTCG
>DASTVB010000165.1:0-30956 GCA_035759315.1 Telluria sp.
GCCCGATCCGGCGGCGCAGGCAAGGCGCGGCGAGTACCTGGCGCAGGCCGGCAACTGCATGGGCTGCCACACCGCGCGCGGCGGTGCGGTCAACGCCGGCGGCCGCCTGATCGACACCCCGTTCGGGCGGATCTACACATCCAACATCACGCCCGACGCCGTGACCGGGATCGGCACCTGGAGCGCTGACGATTTCTGGCGCGCCATCCACAACGGCAAGTCGAAGGACGGCAGCTTCCTGTACCCGGCCTTCCCCTACCCGAACTACACCAAGGTGACGCGCGAGGACTCGGATGCGCTGTACGCCTACCTGCGCACGGTTCCCGCCGCACCCCAGCAGAACCGCGGGCATGAGCTGCGCTTCCCGTACAACCAGCGCTGGCTGCTGGCGTTCTGGCGCCGGCTGTATTTCACTCCCGGCGTGTTCGAGCCGGAGCAGAACCGCAGCGCGGAGTGGAATCGCGGCGCCTACCTGGTGCAGGGCCTGGGACACTGCGCAGCCTGCCACACGCCGCGCGACGCGCTGGGCGGCACGGCCAGCGGCGGCGACCTGGCCGGCGGCATGATCCCGATGCAGGACTGGTACGCATCTTCCCTGACCTCCGAGACGGGCGCCGGCGACTGGAGCGCGGCCGACATGGCCGAGCTGCTGCATACCGGCGTCGCGGCGCGCGGCGCGGTGTTCGGACCGATGGCGGAAGTGGTGGCGAACAGCCTGCAGCACCTGCAGCCCACGGACGTGCAGGCGATGGCGGTGTATATCAAGTCGCTGCCGAGGACCGAGGCGGCGGGCGCCGGAACGGCGCGGCTGGTGCCGGCGAATGCCGATGCGATCCTGAAGCATGGCGCAGCGCTATACAAGAAGAGCTGTGCCGAGTGCCACGGCGAGGACGGCAAGGGCGTACCCCGCGTCTATCCGCCGCTGGCCGGCATCCGCTCGCTGGCCGACGTCTCCGCGATCAATCCGATCCGGATGGTGCTCAATGGCGGCTTCCCGCCCAGCACCGGCGGCAATCCGCGCCCGTACGGCATGCCGCCGTTCGGCGTGGCGATGAACGATGCCGACGTCGCGGCGGTGGTGTCCTACATCCGCACCAGCTGGGGCAACCAGGGCACGCTGGTGTCGGCCGACGAGGTAGGCCGCAGCCGCGGCGCCCCGGTCGACTGAACCTTACACCGCGATCGGAGCGGCGATCCCTGGATGCGGGTCGTAGCCTTCGATCGCGAAGTCGTCGAAGCGGTAATCGAAGATCGACTCCGGCTTGCGCTTGATCACCAGGCGCGGCAGCGGGCGCGGTTCGCGCGACAGCTGCAGCCTGGCCTGGTCGAGGTGGTTGGAATACAGGTGCAGGTCGCCCACCGAGTGGATGATCTCGCCCGGCTCCAGGTCGCATTGCTGTGCGACCATGTGGGTCAGGAATGCCAGGCTGGCGCAGTTATACGGGATGCCGAGGAAGGTGTCGCCCGAACGCTGGGTCAGCATGCAGCTCAGCTTGCCGTTCGCGACCCAGAACTGGTACATCACGTGGCACGGCGGAAGCGCCATCTTGCCCGCGGCTGCATTCGCGACCGGGCTCTTTTTCTCATCCGGCAGGTAGGCGACGTTCCAGGCGTTGATGATGTGCCGGCGGCTGTTCGGGTTGGCCCGGATGCCCGCGATGAGGTTGGCGACCTGGTCGATCGTTTCCCCGTCCTCGCCCTTCCATGCCCGCCACTGCGCGCCATACACCGGACCCAGCTCGCCGGTTTCCGTGGCCCATTCGTCCCAGATGCTGACCCCGTTTTCCTTGAGGTAGCCGATATTCGTGCTGCCCTGCAGGAACCAGAGCAGCTCGTGCAGGATCGAACGGATGTGCAGCTTTTTGGTCGTGAGCAACGGGAAGCCCTTGCTGAGGTCGTGCCTGTACATGCGGCCGAACACGGAAAGCGTGCCGGTCCCGGTGCGGTCGCCCTTCTGGACGCCGGTCTCCAGGATCTCATTGAGTAGTGCAAGGTACTGCTGTTCCACGTGGCTCTCCCCGCCCTCGAGCGATTCGTCAAGTCACATATTTTACTCTCATGTAAGCCCTTTCTTACAGTCACACGGCGAGCCTACCGATAGGTAACAAGCAATGTAATTCGGATAATCATGGGACAACCGCGACTCATCAGAGAGAGAGCCTAATGGCGACAATTAAATATGGATGCGCAGTCGTGGTGCATGGCGGCGTTGGCGAGCCGCTCCACTACGCAGATGGATGCGAGTCCGCGGCCGCAGCCGCAGTGCGCCGACTGCAAGCAGGTCACGATGCAATGGATGCGGCGATCGCCGCCGTGGTCGTGCTCGAAGACGACGGCCGCTTCAATGCGGGAACCGGCGGCGTGCTGGCGTTGGACGGCGAGACCATCAACATGGACGCCTGCGTGATGGACTCGCGCGGCACCCTCGGCGCCGTCTCCAGCATCAAATACGTGAAGAACCCGGTACTGGTGGCGCGCGACGTCGCGAAGTCGCCCCACGTCGGCCTGGCCTGCGACGGAGCGACCCAGTTCGCCCGCGTCATGGGCCACCGCTTCTTCTACGAACCGACCGCCGAATCGCGCAAGCTGCACGGCGAAATGATCGACAAGGTGCGCGCCCACGAAAAGATCAACCAGGTCAACGGTGAAGAGTACGAGAAGTACTGGAACTTCATCGTCCCGAAGGATTTTGCACGTGAGAACGGCTGCGACACGGTCGGCGCCGTGGTGCGCGACGCCGACGGCAACTTCGCCGTCGCCGGCTCCACCGGCGGCACCTCGCCGGCCCTGCTGGGCCGGATCGGCGACACCCCGATGATGGGCAGCGGTTTCTACGCCGGCCCGGACGGCGCGGTCGCCGCCACCGGGATCGGCGAGGAAATCGTGCGCAAGCTGCTGGCGTTCCGGGTCTACAGCTGGATCGAAAGCGGCATGCCCTTGATGCAGGCGCTGGAGAAGGGAATCGCGCTATTCGACAAGGACATCGACGTCGGCCTCATTGCCGTCAGCCGTACCGAAGCGGGCAGCTGCTCGAACAAACCAATGCCTCAGGCGAAAGTACTTGACCATGAACAACGATAAGAACAACAGCCAGATCGGTCACCTCGTCATCATCGGCGGCCATGAAGACCGCGAAGGCGACAAGGCGGTGCTGACGCGCTTCGTCGAACTGGCCGGCGGCAAGGACCAGAAGATCGTCGTGATCACCGCCGCCAGCGGCGAGCCGGACGCCATGTGGAAAGTCTATGACGACGCCTTCGCCGACCTCGGCGTCTGCAACCGCGAGCACATCCACCTCGAATCGCGCGAACGCGCCAACGACCCCGACATCGCGCGCAAGATCGCCACCGCGCGCGGCATCTTCATGACCGGCGGCGACCAGCGCCGCCTGCTGTCGATCCTGGGCGGCACCGCCGTCGACGCCGAGATGCACGAGTCCTACCGCAAGCGCGGGGCCTGCATCGCCGGCACCAGCGCCGGCGCCTCGGCGATGTCCGGCCACATGCTGGCCGCCGCCACCAAGGAAGAAGAGCAGGAAAAAGGCGGTGTCAAGCTGGGCGCGGGCTTCGGGCTGGCGCAAAAAGTCATCATCGACCAGCACTTCTCCGAGCGCGGCCGCCTGCCGCGGCTGCTGACCGTGATCGCCCAGAATCCCTACCTGCTGGGCGTTGGCATCGACGAGAACACCGCGCTGGTGATCGAAGCCGGGAACACCCTGGAAGTGGTGGGCAGCGGCACGGTCACCATCGTGGACTGCCGCGACATGATCTCCGACGTCGCCGAAGTGGGCGAGAAAGACTGTCCGGAGATCCTGGACGTGCGCCTGCACCTGCTGCCGCCCGGCAGCCGCCACACGATCAGCGGCGAGCGCGAGAGCGACAGGCGCGTACCGCGCCCGATTGCAGAATTCCTGAATAACGTCACAAAACGGACCACCTGATTATGAAAATCGTTGAACAGCGCTTCCTGCGCGGACCAAACCTCTACGCGCACAAGCCTTGCATGCTCGCCATCATCGACCTCGAGTCGCTGCACGACGTCGCATCGTCCCATATCCCGGGATTTACCGACCGGCTGCTCGAACTCATGCCCTCGCTGGAGCGCCATCGCTGCTCGGTCGGGCGCCCCGGCGGCTTCATCGAGCGCCTGCGCGAAGGCACATACATGGCCCACATCACCGAACACCTGACGCTGGAGCTGCAGTGCCTGGCCGGTAACGAAGTCGGCTACGGCCGCGCGCGCGAAGTGCGCGGCAAGCCCGGCCTGTACCGGGTAGTATGCGCGTACAAATCGGAAAAAGTCGTGGCGATGGCCTTCGACATGGCGCTGCGCCTGGTGCAGGCGCTGGCGACCGGCGGCGAGTTCGACCTGGCGACCGAGCTGGCCGACCTGCGCCGCCTGGCCGACCGCTGCGCGATCGGCACCAGCACCGCGGCGGTCCTGGAAGCGGCGCGCAAGCGCGGCATTCCCTTCTTCCGGATCACCGACGACGCCAACATGTTCCAGCTTGGCTGGGGCAGCAAGCGCAAGCGCATCCAGGCGACCACCACCAGCTCCACCAACAACATCGCGGTTACCATCGCCAGCGACAAGCAGCTGACCAAATCGCTGCTGCAGCAGGCCGGCGTGCCGGTGCCAGCCGGCGAGACCGTCACCGAACTGGCCGAAGCGCTGCGCGTGGCCGCGCGCCTGTCCGGGCCGGTGACCATCAAGCCGCTCGACGCCAACCAGGGCAAGGGCGTGACAACGGTCTGCTCGACGACTGAGGAAATCAGTGCCGCCTTCGAGAATGCGCGCCGCTTCAGCCGCCACGTGATCGTCGAACGCTTCCTGGCCGGGCGCGACTATCGCGTCCTGGTCGCCGGCAACAAGGTCGCCGCCGCCTCGTGGCGCCGCCCTCCTTCGGTCACCGGCGACGGCAGCAGCACCATCCGCCAGCTGGTGGAGCAGGAAAACACCAATCCGGCGCGCGGCGCCGGCCACACCAACATCCTTACCCGGATCCCGCTCGACGACCTGGCGGTGCAGATCGCGCGCAAGCAGGGCTTCGAGCTGGACGACGTGCCGCCGCGCGGCCTGTGCGTGGAATTGCGCGGCAACGCCAACCTGTCCACCGGCGGCACCGCCGAGGACGTGACCGACGAGCTGCCGGAGCTGACGCGCGCGCTGTGCATCCGCGCCGCCCGCACCATCGGCCTGGACGTGGCGGGCATCGACATCATTTGCCAGGACATCTCCAAGCCGCTGGCGGCCCAGGGCGGCGGCGTGATCGAAGTGAATGCCGCTCCCGGCATCCGCATGCACCAGTATCCGAGCCGCGGCACCCCGCGCGACGCCGCCGGTGCGATCGTCGAATCGCTGTTCGGCTCCGACGATGGCCGGATTCCGGTAATCGCGGTCACCGGCACCAACGGCAAGACCACCACCACCCTGCTGACCGCGCACGCGGTGCGCATGGCCGGCCTGAACACCGGCGTCACCACCACCTCGGGCGTGTTCATCAACGGGGCCATGATCAACGAAGGCGACTGCACCGGCTACCATTCGGCGCGCAGCATCCTGGCTTCGCCGGAAGTCGACTTCGCCGTGCTCGAGACGGCCCGCGGCGGCATCCTCAAGCGTGGCCTTGGTTTCGACCGCTGCGACGTGGCGATCGTGCTCAACGTCTCGGACGACCACCTGGGCATGGACGGCGTGGACACGGTCGAGCAGCTGACCCGCGTGAAAGCGGTGGTGGCCGAGGCCGCGACCCGCGCCGTTGTGCTCAACGCCGAGGACGACCACTGCGTCTCGATCGGCAAAGGCCTGCGCGACGGCGTCGAGATCCTGTACTTCTCGCTCGACCCGGACAATCCGGTGCTGCTGCGCCACCTTGAAAAAGGCGGCCGCGCGGCCTACCTGCAGGACAACTCCTTGGTGTATGCGGACGGCCAGCGCCACCACGCCCTGCTCGACGTGCGCACCATGCCGGTGTCGCTGCACGGTCATGCACGCTACAACATTGCCAACGCGCTGGCGTCGGCCGCCGCGCTGTTCGCCAGCGGCTTCGACGCCCAGGTGATCGCACGCGGCCTGTGCGACTTCGTTTCGGACGGCCGCCACAACCCGCTGCGCTCGAACGTATTTGACGTCAACGGCGTCACCGTGATCGTCGACTACGCCCACAACCCGGCCGCCTACGCCGCGCTGGCGGAAACGGCGCGCACCATGACGGCGGGGCTGCTGGTCGGGGTGGTGGCCGCGCCCGGCGACCGGCGCGCCGAGGACCTGAAGAAGATCGGAATGACCTGCGCCGCCGGCTTCGACGAGCTGGTGGTGTACGAAACCGAGCGGCGCGGCCGTCCGGAAGGCGAAACCGCGGAGCTGATCATGGCCGGCGCCCGCATGGGCATCAGCCCCGAGCACCTCCACTGCCGCTACGACGTGCACGAGGCGATCCGCTTCGGCCTGTCGCTGTGCCGGCCGGGCGATGTGATGGTGTTCGGCTGCGGATCGTCGCTGTCCGAGCTGATCGAAGCGGTGCGCCCGCATTCTCCGGAAATCGCCGAACGCATCACGGTCGAAACAACCTGATCAACGCGCTGAAAGGAGGCATGTTTGGATTTCATCCGCAAACACTTCACCGGTTTTGAATTCCACCCCGCCAACGCCCTGTTCGGGCTGGGGGTGGCCATCCTCAGCTTCATCGTCATCCACACGGCACTGGCGCTCGTCCGGCGCCGGCTGTGCAAGCTCGAAACCCGCAAGGCCGACCGGCCGGCGGCAGAACTCCTCAAGGCCACGCTGGCAAGCACCAGCAATGTCGCCGTCATCGCCACCTCGGTCCTGATCGGCCTGTCGGTGCTCGAACTGCCGGTGCCGTGGTCGGCGCGGGTGCGCAACCTGTGGTTCATCGCGCTCGGCGCCCAGATCGTGCTGTACCTGAGCCATGCGATCGACTTCACCGCACGCCGCTACTTCCGGCGCCGCACCCGCTCGCCCGATTCGCCCGCCAGCGTGGCGCAGACGCTCACCATCTGGGCGCTCAAGACCGGCGTGTGGGTGATCTTCTTCCTGGCAGCTTTGTCCAACCTGGGCATCAACGTCACCGCGTTCGTGGCCAGCCTCGGCATCGGCGGCATTGCGATCGCCCTGGCGGTGCAGAACATCCTGGGCGACCTGTTCGCATCGCTGTCGATCGCGGTGGACAAGCCGTTCGAGGTGGGCGACTTCATCGCGGTGTCCGATTTTTCGGGCACGGTGGAACACGTCGGCCTGAAGACCACACGGGTGCGCGCCGACAGCGGCGAACAGGTGGTGATCGCCAACGCGGAGCTGCTGAAGAACACGGTACGCAACTACAAGCGCATGACCGAACGGCGCGTGCAGTTCACCCTGAGGCTCAACCCGGGCACGCCGCTGGAACTGGCCGAGAAGGTCCCGGCGGCGCTGCGCGAGGTGATCGAGCGCCAGAAGCAGGTGCGCTTCGACCGCGCGCACCTGAAAACGCTGGACCTGAACTGGATCGAATTCGAGATGGTGTACTACATGCTCGACCCCGCCTACGCGAAGTTCATGGACACCCAGGAGGCAATCCTGGTCGGCGCGCGGCGCGTGTTCGACCAGCTGGGCGTAACCATGACGCCGGCGGCGACGCACTTCGTGGTGGAGGATGGCGAGGGTGCGGCGGCGCCGGTGCGGGCGCTCAGCTTCGCGCAGCCGCCCCGCCTGCGCAAGACCTGAGGGGACTGTCCCCGCCAGGGGACCGTCCCCGGCTCTTTAGCATGTGCCGCCTTTTAACAGACTAAGAATCGGGGGACGGAACCGCCGCCCTGGCGCCTGCGGGGACGGTCCCCTTCCCTGTTCAGGCGATGGAGGCTGCGATGCGCTCGGCCGAAACGGGGTCCGGCAGGCGCAGCGCTTCCACCAGCGTGCCGAGGCTGGTGCCGCACGCGAACACCAGCACGTCGCCCGGCGCACACAGCGCCAGTCCGCGCCGGATCGCATCGATGTCGATCCATTCCTCGATGATCTCAGCGGCGCCACCACCGGCCCGGGCGCCGCGCACGATGACTTCCACGGTCGCGCCCATGGCGCGCCCGCGGCTCTGCGATTCATACACGACGATCTGGTCGAAGTGGCGGGCGCAGGTCGCGCCGATTTCTTCCAGGTCGCTGTCGCGCCGGTCCCCCGGCGCAGTCACGATGCCGACCAGCTTGCCGCTCGTGAGCGCGCGCGCCATCTCGGCCAGGGCGGCATAGGCGGCGGTGTTGTGGGCGTAGTCGACCACCACGGTAACGCCCTGCACGTCAAAGATATTGGTGCGCAGCGGATTGCTGCGGCCGTCCGACACGAAGGTCGACAGGCCGTCGGCGATCGCCAGCTTCGAGAACCCGGCGCCCATCAGCGCGGCGGCCGCGGCCAGCGCATTGGCAATGTTGTAGCGCGCCCGCCCGTTCAGGGTGAACGGAATGTGCTCGACACGCAGCAGCTCCTCGTGCAGGTTGCCGTCGGCCACCACCACCGATCGGTCGTCCAGGTAGACCGCGCGCCCGCCCTGGGCCAGGTGCCGCAGCAGCACCGGGCTGTCCGGGTCCATCGCGAAATAGACTACTTCGACCTCTTCGGCCAGCAGCGTCGCCATCGCGGCGCAGTGCGGATCCTCCGCATTCAGTACCGTCACCCGGCCGGCGGAGCGCGCCACCACGCCCTTGACCGCGGCGAGATCCTCGATGGTGTCGACGCCCTCCAGTCCCAGGTGGTCGGCCGACACGTTGAGCACCACGCTGACGTCGCAGCGGTCGAAGGCCAGGCCGCGCTTGAGGATGCCGCCGCGCGCCGTCTCCAGCACCGCGAAGTCCACTTTGGGTGAGGTCAGCACGTCCATCGCCGACCAGTAGCCGGTGCAGTCGCCCTTGACGACCTGCTCGCGGTCGATGAACACGCCCTCGGTGGTGGTGACGCCGGTGACATGGCCGGCCAGCCGCGCCGTATGGGCCACCAGCAGCGTCGTGGTGGTCTTGCCGTTGGTACCGGTGATCGCGATCACCGGAATGCGCCCGTCGCCGGCAGGCAGGCTGGCTGCATCGTCGCTCCGCCCGGCCCTGGCCTGGCGGCAGCCCCAGCCGAACTGCAACGAGCCGTCCTCCAGCCGGAGCACGGGAATGCCGCGCGCGCGCGCCTGCCCGACCGCCGCGGCCAGTCCCGGCGCCAGCGCGCAGCGGGCCGCGGTTTCCGCCAGGCGCGCCGTGCGGCTGGTGGCGCAGGTGAGCACGCCATCGCGTTCGCCGTGCACGAAATCGATCGCCAGTCCCAGCGCCTGCTCGCCCACTTCTTCGTTTTGGAAGCCGCACACGATCCGGAAGCGGCGCGCGCCGACCCGCCGCACGCATCCGAACGGCGCCGGAAGGCCGGCCATCTCCTGCAGCTCGCGCACTGTGCGCTGGACCATGCAGGCTTCTTCCCAGGCGCCGTCCTCGCCGGCGGTTTCCACCAGGGCCAACATGCAGGGGGTGTTCGCGTACAGGTTGGGGCCACGCAGGAAGCGCAGCTCGATCAGTTTCATGAGATGGGGTTCCTTCGGATCAGGTTGCGGAAAACGTCTTCGAGCGGCCCGGGCACATTGGCGCCCTCGCCGCCCGCTTCGAAGCGGGTCCCGGCCGGCAGCAGGTGCAGGCGCACGTCGACCAGCTGCGGACAGGCGCGGTCGGCCGTGTCGGCGACATTGGAAATCATGTGGCGGCCGTCGACGATGGTCACCGCGCCGGCCCCGAGTACCTCGATGCCGCCGCCGCGCTCGATGATGAGCGCCGTGTTCTCGTCGATGCCGATGCCCTGCAGGTAGGGGTTCTGGGCCACCACGGTCAGCAGGCGCGACAGGCGGTGGCGTTCGGAGAAGTGCTGGTCGATGACGATCCGCTGCACGAAGCCCAGGCCCGCCGCCAGGTGGACCGAACCGAGTTCGGGATGCAGCCCGACCGCACCGGCTGCGAGCATGTGGCCGGACATGGCTGACGCGCCCGCGCTGGTGCCGCCGATGCAGGCGCCCTTGAGCTTGAGGGCCGCGTGCATCGCCGCGTCGAGCTCGGTGCCGCCGATGGTCGCCAGCAGGCGGCGCTGGTCGCCGCCGGTCATGAAGATGCCATTGGCGTTGCCGACCTGTTCGGCCAGCGCCCGGTTGTTGGCCTGGGCGCGGGTCGACAGGTGGACCGGGATGAGGTTTTTGACGCCGAGGTCGGCGAACGCGCGTTCGTACACCGTCCACACGTCGGTCGGGATGCTGCTGGCCGCGGTGATCACGGCGATGGTGGCGTCACGCCCGCCGGACAGTTCGATAAAACGCGAGAGGATCGGCTTGTCGTTTTCGCGATCCTCGCTGCCTCCCACGATCACCAGGTGCCCGTGGGATGCCTCCTGTTGCTTGTCCATGGGCGCCTATGCGTCGAGCAGACGGGAAAACATCCTGGTGGCCATCAGCCCGGCAGCCGTGTGGTGGGTCGACGGCGCCAGCAGCGGCAACAGGATCGCCATGATGTCGGCCTTGCTGCCGGCCGACGCCACGCGCTCCTCGAGCAGGTGCAGTTCGCCCTTGTGCTCAGGTTCCTGCGCGTGGTGGCGCAGCAGGCTGCGCGGGGCGCGCTCGCTGCGGGGCCGGTTCGGCGCCAGCTCCTCCATGCTGCGCTGCTGCACGCGGAAGCTGCGCGACGGCGCATCCGGACGCGCCGAAATCCAGTCGCGCAGCACCTGCTGCTCATAATTCGAGAATACACCGAACATCTGCGCGCGTTCGCCATGCACGAGGCCCCAGAAGCGGCTGTTCTCGACCGCCTCGCCGCGCTTGATCCAGCCCGACGATTCCATCGCGCGCAGGAACTGCGCGACCTGTGCCGGATCGGACAGCCAGTCGTTGACCGAGCGTCCCTCGACGCGGCAGTAATCCGAGTGCATGTTCTTGCCCACCACCGCCTTGGCCTGCAGGATGCCGCACAGTTCGCGCTCGAGGTCGAACGAGGCGATCACCGAGGTGGTGCTGGCGCCCAGGTCGTTCAGGCGGTAGCCGTCGAGCACGCGCTCCATGAAGCGCCCGCGGTCGCCCACCAGCGGCATCAGCTGGCGCAGCGCCTGCACGGCTTTCTGGGCGTGGCCGTTAGCCGCGTTGTCCACCGTGACGTGCAGGGTGAAGTAATACGGATCGATCCCCAGCTCGTTCAGCTCATAGGAGGTGATCAGGAGGTGCAGCGGCAGCTGTTCGTAGCCGAGGTTGTAGCCGATGATCTCGGGCAGGTAGCGCTTCGAGTCATAACCCAGGCCGAGCTGGATCGCGCCCTGCGTGAAGTAGTGGTCCGGCAGGTCTTCCCAGTGGTCGCAGCCGTGCGTGGACAGCAGCTTGCGGAAGATGACCACGTGGTTCTTGTCCGGGATGCCGTCGCCGAGTTCCTCGAGGTAGGTGCGGATCAGCGGATGGAAGTCGGGATTGGCCCACTGTTCCAGCAGTCCGTACAGCCAGGCGCCATCCACCAGCTTGGTGGGCGCCACATGGCGGATGAAGGACAGTGCAGCCGAACGGGTCGGGAAATACAGGCGCGGCGCGCCGCCCTTGCGCGATGCGAGGTAGGCGCGGTACTGCTCGCCCACGTCGTCGGTGCGCTCGGTGATCCAGCTGCCCAGTTCGGACAATTCCTTCGGCATGTCGGAGGGGAGCGTACGCGCTTCGGCCAGTTTCCGGTCCAGGAAGTCGCGCGCGGCCGGGCGGGCGGCGACCGGGTCATCCGCCAACGCAAAGAACAGCGCGCGCTCTCCTGCCTGGTGGAGGACGCCGCACTGCGAGATTTCGGCCGTTTCTACTGCAACTCGTTCCATCTGCTCACCTATTGACTCGATCCTGCCATTATGTCGAGCCGGCTTTCACTCAGGAATCGGTACCCACGCTGTTAGCATGTAAGAAACGGATTACACGGGTCGGGCGCTCCGCCGTAACCGCTATAATTGGATGAACTATTAACTGACTGGCATTTATTCCCTTGACTACCGAATTCCTACCGATGCCCCAGCTGTCGATCGTGGTCGCCATGGACCGGGCGCGCGGCATCGGCGTGAACAATACCCTGCCCTGGCACCTGCCGGAGGACCTGGCGCACTTCAAGCGCACCACCTCGGGCCACGCGATCATCATGGGCCGCAAGACCTTCGATTCGATCGGGCGGCCGCTGCCCAACCGCCGCAATATCGTCGTCACCCGCAACCCCGGCTGGACCCACGAGAACGTGCAGGTGGCCGGTTCGCTGGAGGACGCACTGCGCCAGGTCGTGGCCTCGCCGGCCTTCATCATCGGCGGCGCGCAGATTTTCGCCGAGTCGATGCACATGGTCGACCAGTTGATCGTCACCGAGATCGACAAGACCTTCGACTGCGACACTTTCTTCCCGCCGCTGGACATGGACCACTGGGTCGAGACGGCGCGCGAGAATTACTACTCGGAGTCGAACGCCTGTCACTACGCGTTCGTCACCTACACCCGGCGCGCCTGAAGCCTGACTGTAGAGTGCGACAGCCGGGCCGGCATGCGGTTAGGCTTGTTGAAACTTTTTCACCGGATTGCAGGCAATTCTGCGACAATCCGCATCCTGTTTCTGGTGCCGTGAGCGTGAGCCCGTTGTGGGCTTTCCTCATGGCGCTTTGCTTTGGAGAATAGCCATGAAATTCCGTTTTCCCATTGTGATCATCGACGAGGACTTCCGGTCCGAGAACACCTCCGGCCTTGGAATCCGCGCGCTGGCAGCAGCGATGGAGAAAGAAGGCATGGAAGTCCTCGGCCTGACCAGCTACGGCGACCTGTCCCAGTTCGCGCAGCAGCAGTCGCGCGCGTCGGCGTTCGTGCTGTCGATCGACGACGAGGAGTTCGGCGGGGGCTCGATTGACGAAACCGACTTCGCGCTGGCCGCACTGCGCCAGTTCGTGCGCGAGATCCGCCACAAGAACGCGGACATCCCGATCTACATCTACGGCGAGACCCGCACCAGCCGCCACATCCCGAACGACATCCTGAAGGAGCTGCACGGCTTCATCCACATGTTCGAGGACACGCCGGAATTCGTGGCGCGCCACATCATCCGCGAAGCCAAGTCCTACCTGGACGGGCTGGCGCCGCCGTTCTTCCGCGCGCTGGTCAACTACGCCAACGACGGTTCGTATTCCTGGCACTGCCCCGGCCACTCGGGCGGCGTGGCGTTCCTGAAGTCGCCGATCGGCCAGATGTTCCACCAGTTCTTCGGCGAGAACATGCTGCGCGCCGACGTCTGCAACGCGGTCGAGGAACTCGGCCAGCTGCTCGACCACACCGGCCCGGTCGCCAAGTCCGAGCGCAACGCGGCCCGCATCTACGGCTCCGACCACTGCTACTTCGTCACCAACGGCACCTCCACCTCCAACAAGATGGTGTGGCATTCGACCGTGGCGCCGGGCGACATCGTGGTCGTCGACCGCAACTGCCACAAGTCGATCCTGCACTCGATCATCATGTGCGGCGCGATTCCCGTGTTCCTGATGCCGACCCGTAACCACCTCGGCATCATCGGCCCGATCCCGCTGGAAGAGTTCACCCCCGAGTCGATCGCCCGCAAGATCGAAGCGAATCCGTTCGCGCGCGAAGCCGTGAACAAGAAGCCGCGCATCCTGACCATCACCCAGTCGACCTACGACGGCGTGGTGTACAACGTCGAGACCCTGCGCGAAATGCTGGACGGGAAAATCGACACCCTGCACTTCGACGAAGCGTGGCTGCCGCATGCCGCCTTCCACCCGTTCTACACCAACATGCACGCGATCCACAAGGACCGCCCGCGCGCCAAGGAGTCGATGATCTTCTCGACCCAGTCGACCCACAAGCTGCTGGCCGGCCTGTCGCAGGCCTCGCAGGTGCTGGTGCGCGAATCGGAAACCGTGAAGCTGGACCAGGATGCCTTCAACGAGGCCTACCTGATGCACACCTCCACCTCGCCGCAATACTCGATCATCGCCTCGTGCGACGTCGCCGCCGCGATGATGGAAGCGCCGGGCGGCACCGCACTGGTCGAGGAATCGATCTTCGAAGCGCTCGACTTCCGTCGCGCGATGAAGAAGGTTGACGCCGAATTCGGCAATGACTGGTGGTTCAAGGTCTGGGGCCCGGACACCTTCTCAGAAGAAGGCATCGGCACCCAGGAAGACTGGATGATCCGCGCCGAGGACGACTGGCACGGCTTCGGCAAGCTGGCGCCGGGCTTCAACATGCTCGACCCGATCAAGGCGACTGTGGTCACCCCCGGCCTGTCGCTGGACGGCAAGTTCGACGAGAGCGGCATCCCGGCTTCGATCGTGACCAAGTACCTGGCCGAACACGGCGTGATCATCGAGAAGTGCGGGCTGTACTCGTTCTTCATCATGTTCACGATCGGCATCACCAAGGGCCGCTGGAACACGCTGGTCGCGGCGCTGCAGCAGTTCAAGGACGACTACGACAAGAACCAGCCGATGTGGCGCATCATGCCGGAGTTCGCGGCTGCGAACCCGATCTACGAAGGCGTCGGCCTGCGCGACCTGTGCCAGTCGATCCACAACTTCTACAAGAAGTACGACGTGGCGCGCCTGACCACCGAGATGTACCTGTCGGACATGATCCCTGCAATGAAGCCGTCGGACGCCTTCGCCAAGATGGCGCACCGCCAGATCGAGCGCGTGTCGATCGAGGAGCTGGAAGGCCGCATTACCGCCATCCTGCTGACGCCGTACCCGCCGGGCATCCCGCTGCTGATCCCGGGCGAGCGCTTCAACAAGACCATCGTCGACTACCTGCGCTTCGCGCGCGACTTCAACGAGCGCTTCCCTGGCTTCGAGACGGACGTGCACGGCCTGGTCAAGCGCGAAGTGGACGGCAAGCGCGGCTACTTCGTCGACTGCGTCATGCAGTAACGGGTCGGGGACTGTCCCCATCGGGGACTGTCCCCTGCTCTTTAGCTTGCTCCGCAAAGAAAAGGGCCTGTCGTCACCGACAGGCCCTTTTTTATTCCACCGCGCGATGCAGCTGAAAGGCGGGGGACAGTCCCGAAGGGACAGTCCCCTCCCCCTCTTAGGCTTTCGGGAGCGTGACGCCGTGCTGCCCCTGGTACTTGCCGCCGCGGTCCTTGTACGAGGTCTCGCACACTTCGTCGGACTCGAAGAACAGCACCTGCGCGCAGCCTTCGCCCGCGTAGATCTTGGCCGGCAGCGGCGTGGTGTTCGAGAACTCCAGCGTCACATAGCCTTCCCACTCCGGCTCGAACGGCGTCACGTTGACGATGATGCCGCATCGCGCGTAGGTCGATTTGCCCAGGCAAACCGTCAGCACATTGCGCGGAATACGGAAGTATTCGATGGTGCGCGCCAGCGCGAACGAATTCGGCGGAATGATGCACACATCGCTCTTCACATCCACGAACGAGTTCGAATCGAAGTTCTTCGGATCGACGATGGTGCTGTTGATGTTGGTGAAAACCTTGAATTCGTCGGCGCAGCGGATGTCATAGCCGTACGACGAGGTCCCGTAGGAAATCACGCGCTTGCCGTCCACACTGCGCACCTGCCCCGGCTCGAAAGGTTCGATCATGCCGGTTTCCTGCGCCATGCGGCGGATCCATTTGTCGCTCTTGATGGTCATCGATAAGGCCTGCTGGTGTGGTGATAGGTGCGGGGGATTCTACTTCAAAAGCAGGCGCGAAACCATATCGGCGGTAGCCTGGGCCGCCACGGCGGGCCGCTCCATCGGGAACAGGTGGCCGCCGACCACCTGCATGAAGTTCTCGCCAACCAGCGCACGGGTGGCATCCAGCCCCGCCTGGCGCGACTCCACCGATTCGGTGCCGCCGATGAAGCCGATCGGGACCGGGTACGGCTCGCGCAGCAGTTTTCCGAGGTGGTGCGGGAGCGAGCGGTATACGGCCGTCTCGACCTCGCGGGTAAAGCGCAGCTGCACGCCCTCGGGATGTGGCTTGAGGCCGTGCTCCAGGTAGTCGTCCAGCACCCCCGGCGCCCAGGCCGCGAACATGTCCTTGCGCGAAAAGTGTTCGAACGCCGCTTCCCGGCTCGGCCAGACGTTGCGGCGCCGGACCGACCCCTTGGCCGGGGTATAGCGGTCCGCCCAGCTGCTGTTCTTCAGCAGTCGCCAGACCATCGCACGCCAGCCCGCCACCAGCGGCGAATCCAGCATGACGACGCAGCGCACCAGCTCCGGGCGCTTCTTGGCCGCCATCATCGACAGCATGCCGCCCAGCGAATGACCGACCAGCACCACCGGCTCCGGGTAGGACTCCAGCTGGTGAATCAGCTCTGCCGACAGCGTGCGCCAGCCATCTTCCACCGGAAAGCGCGGATCGTGCCCGTGCATGTCGAGCGCGCCGATCTCGAAGCGTTCGCGCAGGTGCGCGAAGTACTGTTTGTAGGTGCCGGCCGGGTAGCTGTTGGCGTGGGCGAAATGCAGCGGAAGCTTGGTCATCGTGGTGGCGTAACCGGAATCTGTCGGTCCGGGCTGTGGCTGATGGAATCCATTGTAATGCCATCAATGGCCTGCGGATTGGAGGGAATCCTCGGATACCAATAACGCGCGTGGACGCGCCGGTATTCGACCGCCTCCAGGCCGCCGCCAAGCTTCAGCAGCAGCGCCCCGGACGCATCGGTGCGCAGCCTGGCGATCCCCATCTGCCGGTAGCGCTCGAACACCTCCGCTTTCGGGTGCCGGTAGCGGTTGCGGTGGCCGACCTGGAAGATGGCCAGCCGCGGCGACACCGCCTCGAGGAAGCTCCGCGTCGAAGAGGTGCCGCTGCCGTGGTGCGGCACCAGCAGCACTTCGGATTCCAGGCGGGTGCCCGACGCGACCAGCCTGGCTTCCTGCTCCGCTTCGATGTCTCCGGCCAGCAGCAGGTCGTCGGCGCCGCTCGAAATGCGCAGCACGCAGCTCAGCGCGTTAGGCCTGGGCTGCGCGCCGGCGTAGTCCTCGCCGGACGGATGGAGCACGCTGAAGACCACCCCGTCCCACTCCCAGCGCTGGCCGGCGGCGCAGCGCACGTGCCTGCGCGCCGCGGCAGCCGCCGGGTGGCTGCGCGGCAGCGATGAGAGCAGCCAGCCGGTTTCGACCGCCTCCAGCACCGACAGGGCGCCGCCCACATGGTCCATATCGCTGTGCGAAACCACCACGCCATCGAGCCGGTGGATCCCGCGCGCCCTCAGGTAGGGGCCGATGACCCGGTTGCCGGCGTCCGACGCCGGGCCGTAGGCAGGGCCAGTGTCGTACAGCAGGCGGTGGCCGTGCGTCTCGACCAGCACCGCCATGCCCTGCCCCACGTCGAAGGCGGTGACGCTCACCTGACCCGGCGCTGGACGGGTGGGCGCGGCGGCCAGCAGCGGCAGGCAGGCGACCGCGCCAAGCCAGCGCACCGGCCAGCCGCGCGGAGCGAGCAGCCATGCCGTGCCAAGCACCGCGCACGCGAACACGAACATGCCCGGCGCGGGTGCGCTCCAGACCGCGTAAGGCTGGGCCGCCATCCACGCGAGCAGCCCCGCGAGCGTCGCGATGCAGGCGTGGGCCGCGCCCAGCAGCAGTTCCGACACGCCTGGAGGCGCGATGCTGCCCGCCAGCGCGAGCGGCGTCGCGACCAGGCTGACGACCGGGATGGCGACCGCATTCGCGACTGGCCCGACCAGCGACACCTGTGAGAACAGCAGCACGCTCAGGGGCACCAGTCCCAGGGTCACTGCGTACTGGGTGCGCGCCGCCAGCCTGAGCGCGGGCCAGGCGCCGCGGTCGTTAGCGTCCGACCGCCCCGCCGTCGCGTACAGGATCGCCGCCACGGCCCCGAATGACAGCCAGAAGCCGGCGGCAAGAACCGCCCACGGGTCGAGCAGCAACACGACGCCCAACGCCACCGCCAGTACATTGGACATCGACGTGGCGCGCCCGGCCCAGACGGCGGCTGCCACCACCGTCAGCATGTACAGCGTGCGCTGCGCCGGGATGCCGAAACCGGCCAGCAGCACGTAGGCGACCGCAGTCACTACGCCGGCCAGTGCCGCAACCTTCTGGGCCGGCAGCAGCAGCGGCAGGCGCGCGCCGGTGAAGAACGAGCGCCGCCACAGGAAGGATGCGGCCAGCGCGGCCAGTCCGGCAACCATGGTGATGTGCAGGCCGGAGATCGACACGAGATGCCCGACGCCGGTGCGGTTGAACACCGTCCAGTCGGACTGGTCGATCGAACGCTGGTCGCCCACCACCAGCGCGACGACCACGCCGGCGTACTCCTTGCCGGGCAGGGCTGCACGGATGCGTTCCCGCAGCTCCCAGCGGGCGCGTCCCACCGCGCTCGCAATCCCGGGCACGAAGCCGTCGAGGCGGCGGTTGTCGCGTGACTGGCGTACGTAGCCGGTGGCGCGGATCCCCTGCTCCAGCAGCCAGACCTCATAGTCGAAACCGTGCGGATTGGCGTTGCCGTGCGGGCGCTGGAGGCGAACGCGCAACTGCCAGCGCTGGCCCGGGACGATCCGGGTTTGCGGCCAGCCGCCCGCGTTGCCGTACCAGGCCAGCGACAGGCGCGCCGGGATCCGCTCGCGGCCTTCCTCGACGCGCAGGAAGAAGCGCGCGCCGCCTTCGAATTCGTAGGGCAGGCTGTCGATCACGCCGGTGATAGTGATGTCCTGGCCTTCGTCGGCCAACGCCAGTTCGTCCGACAGCGCGCCGTGGGCCAGCAGCGCCGCCCAGCAGAAGCCGAAGGCCGCGGCGGCGCCAATCGCGCGCAGCCGGCCCCGCGCCGCCAGCGCGCACAGCATCCCGGCGGCCGCGCAGATGGACAGCAGCGCGGCGCCGGGCAGTTCCGGGCAGGACTGGAGGACGGCGACTCCGAAGGCGAAGGCGATGATGGCGCTGCGCATGGAAGCTCCGGTGGGAGGCGGAGCGTATGACCTTGCCTGATGGCTGTACGGATGGTTTGCGGCGCCGCAAAGACTAGAGCACCGTCATCCCAGCGAAGGCTGGGATCGATACTGAAGTGGCATGACGCTAGCGCCTTTGTGGACGCTCATTATGGATCCCGGCCTACGCTGGGATGACGGCGGTGGCGGCCAGGGACGACAGGCGGGGCAGCGCGGAGAGCGCGTTGCGGGCTGTGGCCTGCGCCACTTGGACCGCATCCATGCCGCGCAGTTCGGCTAGCACGGCGCCGATGGCGGGCAGCTGTTCCGGGCTGTTGCGGCCCGGGTGGATCCAAGCCGGCGCGATGTCCGGGGCGTCGGTCTCGAGGACGATCGAGTCCAGCGGCAGTTGGGCCGCAAGGCGCCGGATCTGCAGCGCCCGGGTAAAGGTCATGGCGCCGCCGAAGCCGAGCCTGAAGCCCAGGTCGATGTAGGTATTCGCCTGCTGGAAGCTGCCGTTGAAGGCGTGCGCGATGCCGCCCGGCGGACGCACCTGGCGCAGGTGCTTGAGCACCATGTCCTGCGAACGGCGCACGTGCATCAGCACCGGCAGGCCGAAGTCGCGCGCGATGCGCAGCTGTTCGCGGAAGAAAAGCTCCTGCTTCTCGCGCATGGCCGGTTCGCACAGCATCGGGATGAAGAAGTCCAGGCCAATCTCGCCGATGCCGACGAAGCGCGGATCGCCCAGCGCTGCTTCGACGGCGACGCGCAGCGCCGCGAGGTCATCCTGCGTCGCATTCGGAATGTAGATCGGGTGGATTCCCAGCGTGTAGCTGGCGTTGGGCGCCGCATGGGCCAGCTCGCGCACGGGCTGGAAATTCGCGGTTTCGACGGCTGGGATCACGATCATCGATACCCCCGCCTGCGCAGCGCGGCGCGCCACGTCCACCTGTTCGCCGTCGAATTCGTGGGCGTCGAGGTGGCAGTGGGTGTCGATCCACATGGCTAGGCCGACTGCAGTCCGTTGTCGCCCATGCGCAGCGTGCGGTCGCAGCGCGAGGCCAGGTCCTGGTCGTGGGTGACGATCACGAAGGCGGTGCCCAGGGTCTGCGACAGTTCCAGCATCAGCGCGAACACCGAGGCCGCGGTGGCATGGTCGAGGTTACCGGTCGGCTCGTCTGCCAGCACGCAGGCAGGCTCCGTCACCAGCGCACGCGCGAGCGCAACGCGCTGGCGTTCGCCGCCGGACAGCTCGCCCGGGACGTGGGTGGTGCGGTGGCCCAGGCCCACGCGCTCCAGCATGGCCTGCGCGCGCTCGATCGCAACCTTGCGCGGCTCGCGGCGGATCAGCAGCGGCATCGCGACGTTTTCGAGCGCGCTGAACTCCGGCAGCAGGTGGTGGAACTGGTACACGAAGCCCAGCAGCTTGTTGCGGGCGTCGCCGCGGCGCGTCTCGGACATCTGGGCGAAGTTCTCGCCCATCAGCGTGACGGTGCCGGTGGTCGGCGTATCGAGCCCGCCCAGCAGGTGCAGCAGCGTCGATTTGCCGGAACCGGAGGCGCCCAGGATCGCGACCCGCTCGCCGCGCTGGATCGCGAAGTCGATATTGCGCAGCACCTCGACCGTGTACTGGCCCTGCGTGAAGGTCTTGCCCAGTCCCTTGCAGGACAGGATGGCGGCGTTGACGTCACTCATAACGCAGCGCCTCCGCCGGCTTCACGCGCGAGGCGGACCAGCTCGGGTACAACGTGGCGGCGAACGCCAGCGCGACCGTGATCGCGCCGATGGTCCACACGTCCGCCCAGCGCAGGTCCGACGGGATGGTGGTGTTGAGGTAAATATCCTTGGCCAAGAATTGGACTCCCAGGAGGTTTTCGATAAAGGGGACGATCACGTCGATATTCAGGGCGACCAGCACGCCGCCGGCGATGCCGAGCGCGGTGCCGGACAGTCCGACCAGCGCGCCCTGCACCATGAAGATCTTCATGATCGAGCGCGGCGACGAGCCGAGCGTGCGAAGGATGGCGATGTCGGCCTGCTTGTCGGTGACGGTCATGACCAGCGACGAGACCAGGTTGAAGGCGGCGACGGTGACGATCAGCGCCAGCACCACGAACATCATTTTCTTCTCGATCTGGACCGCGGCGAACCAGTTGGCATTGAGCTTCGGCCAGTCGCGCACTTCTATTTCGGGCGGGAAGACCTTGCGCAGCTGTTCCGCCACTTCCGGCGCGCGCCGCATGTCTTCAAGCCGCAGGCGCAGCCCGGACGGGCCGGCCAGGCGCTCCATGCGCTGGGCGTCGGTCAGGTGGATGAAGGCGAAGGCCGCGTCGAACTCCGGATGCCCGGACTCGAGGATGCCGACCACGCGGAAGGTTCGCATGCGCGGCAGCACGCCGGCCGGCGTCACCTGGCCCTGCGGCAGCGCCAGCGTGACGCGGGTGCCGAGGTCCGCCCCCAGGCCCTGCGCCAGCGCGTAGCCAAGCACGATATTGAATTCGCCCGGACGCAGTTCAGACAAAGCGCCGCGCCGGACCTGGCGTGCTACGTCCGAGACCTTGCCCTCCTCGGCCGGCAGGATTCCGCGCACCACGGCCGGGCGCATCGCCTTCTCGCGCACCAGCATGGCCTGGCTCTGGACGTAAGGGGCGGCGCCCTTCACTTCGGGGTTCTTCAGCGCGGTGGCGGCCGCGCCCTGCCAGTCCTCCATCGCGCCGGACTGGTTATATACCTCCACGTGGGCCAGCACCGACAGCATGCGGTCGGTGACGTCCTTGCGGAAGCCGTTCATGATCGACAGGACCACGATCACCGCGCCTACGCCCAGCGCGATGCCGGACAGCGAGATCAGCGAGATGAAGGAGATGAAGCTGTTGCGCCCCGCGCGCTTGCCGGAGCGCGTGTAGCGTATCCCGACCATCCATTCGTAGGGCTTATTCATAGCGTAGTCCTTGCGCCGGATTCGCGCGCGCGGCCGACCAGCTCGGATACAGGGTGGACAGGAAGGCCAGCGCCACAGACACCGCTGCGATCGAGCCGACGTCGTCCCAGTGCAGGTCGGACGGCACGCTGCTGATGAAATAGATCTCGGGATTCAGGATCTGCGCCCCTACCAGGCGTTCGATCGCCGGCACCACCACGTCGAGGTTCAGCGCCAGCAGCACGCCCAGCGCGACGCCGGCCAGCGCGCCCATGGCGCCGGTCAGGGTGCCTTGTACGATGAAGATCTTCATGATCGAGCGCGGCGAGGCGCCCAGCGTGCGCATGATCGCGATGTCGGCGCGCTTGTCGGTCACCGTCATCACCAGCGTCGAAACCAGGTTGAAGGCCGCGACCGCGATGATCAGGCCCAGGATGATGAACATCATGCGCTTCTGCGAAGCCACCGCCGCGAACCACGTCGCGTTGAGCGCGGTCCACGGACGCAGCCAGATGTCGCCACTCATGGATTGCGCCAGTTCGCGCGCCACCGGCAGCGCCTGCATCGGGTCGGCCAGCTTGAGCCGCAGGCCGGAAGGCGCCGGAAGCCCGGCCAGCGCCTGCGCATCCTCCAGGTTGACGAAAGCGAGCGCGGAATCGTATTCGAAGTGCCCGGCCTGGAAGATGGCGGCCACCTTGAAGGCCCGCACTCGCGGCATCGCGCCTTCCTGCAGCGCCTCGCCCTGGGCCACCGCGATGCCGACCGTGTCGCCGAGGTCCACCCCAAGCGTGCGCGCCAGCTCGCGGCCGAGCGCCACCTTCATCGCGCCCGGGACGAGGTCGGACAGCCGGCCGGATTTCACCTGCGCGGCCACGTCGGAGACTTTCGCCTCGTCCGCCGGCGCGATTCCGCGGATCGCCACCGGCCGCATGATGTCGTCGCGCAGCAGCATGCCCTGCGCTTCGACGAAGGGCGCGGCGGCCTTGACCTGAGGGTTGGTCAGCGCTTCCTGTTTCGATTCGCGCCAGTTGGGCATCGCCCCGCTGCCCTCGAACACTTCGACGTGGGCGAGGATGGCCAGCATGCGGCCCGCGACTTCCTTCTGGAAGCCGTTCATCACCGACAGCACCACGATCAGCGCAGCCACGCCAAGGCTGATCCCGGCGATCGAGATGAAGGAAATGAAGGAAATGAAGCGCTGTCTCCTGCCCCGCTTGCCGGCGCGCGTGTAGCGCAGACCGACCAGCCATTCGAAAGGCAGTGTGTTGGTGATACCCATAGATGTCGACAGCAATATAAGAGACGCGAAGTGTGCCATACAACATCGTTTTCTGTCAGGTTTTGCAACTCAGCGGGACGCGGGCCGGCTGCCCGCCAAACTCGCGCCGCCCCTGCCTGCGCAGACTTACCATCATCATTCGCCCATATCGGGAGGATTATCATGGCGCTGTCACTACTGAACACCCGGGGCTGCGACATCGACCGGCAGCGCTTCACCTGGCGCGAACTGGTGCAAAAACCGATCAGCAAACTCGATGATGACGCTTTCACCCGCGTGCGCATCATCCTGATGAACGGCATCGAGAGCGAAGCGCTGCGCTTCGGCCACATGGCGGCGCGCTTCAACGCTGAGCTGCGCCTGCCCCTGGCCCGGGTCCGCCGCGCCGAGCAGCACCAGGCCACCATGATCAACTGGATGCTGGGGGCCGACCATTCGCCGCTGGAGACCACCATCGCCTACGAACAGGTGGCGATCGAGGTGACCGCCTCGGTGGCGCAGCACGAGCCGGACCCCTATCTCGCGCAGGTCTACCGTTTCGGGCTGCTGGAGGACTTCGACCACCTGTACCGCTTTGCCGCCCTGCTCGACCGGCTGGAGGGAAAGGACGCCAACAACATCCTGCAGAGCTACACCGACATCCTGCCGGGCCGCCCCACCGCCGACGAGCACCGCGCGCCGCAGGACGACCTGCGCCGCCACTACGAGCGCGACAAGGCCCGGTTCCTCTCCAAGCTGCACGCGATCACGCTGGTCGGCGCCGAGTACCAGACCCACGACTACTATATGAATATCGGGCCGCAGTTCTCCGACCCGATGGCGCGCCAGCTGTACGCCGAAATCGCCTCGATCGAGGAGCAGCACGTCACCCAGTACTCCTCGCTGCTCGACCCGCGCGAATCGTGGCTGGAGCAGTGGGTGCTGCACGAGGCGGCCGAGGTATACAACTACAGCAACTGCATGGAACAGGAGACCAATACCCAGGTGCGCGCCATCTGGGAGCGCTTCCTCGACTACGAGCTGGGACACTTCCACCTCGCCTGCGAGATGTTCAAGAAATTCGAGCGGCGCGACCCGGCCGAAATCGTCACCGACGAGCTGCCCGAGGCGATCGCCTTCCGCAGCCATCGCGACTTCGTACGCAAAACGTTGACGAATGAGACCGATTTGCGGGCGAACGTCAACGATTTCGTTGACAAAGTCAACGATAGCCCCGCATCGGTCGCCTACCGCCGGCACATGAACGCGGACGGCTCGCCGTCCGAACAGGTCGCTGCGGGCTATGTCTGGCGCCCCGGCGGAGAGCTGAACCGCAGGATGGCGGTCACCCATTAGGAGGAAACCATGGAACGCGAACATATGGGCATGAACCGGACCGGCATCCAGATGTCGCCGAACGACGCCAAGGCGATGCAGGACATCGAGCCGGGAGTGCAAGAGGCGGGCGGCGAGGAAGCGCGCTCGCGTGTGTGCGCAGCTTACATTGCGGAGGCCGGCGCACTCGGTTCGGTGCCCCTGCCCGCCACCCTGCGCGGCGCGGTGGCGACCGGTTCGATGCTGTTCAAGGGCGAGAATCCGCAGCTGCTGATTGACAAGCTGGGCGAGCGGATCGCCTTCGAGCGCACCGGGACCCGGCTGTACGACGCGCTGATCGCCAAGTGCGAGGTGCTACTGGACGACACGATCAGCATGACGCTGGACGACCTGCGCCGCATCCGGGCCGACGAAGCGCGCCACATGGCGCTGGTGGCGGACGCGGTCGACACCCTGGGCGGCGACCCGACCGCGGTGACGCCAAGCGGCGACCTGGCCGGGGTGGAGTCGATCGGGCTGATCCAGGTCATCAACGACCCGCGCACCTCGATCGCGCAGTGCCTGCACGCGATCCTGACTGCGGAGCTGTCGGACCGCAGCGGCTGGGAGATCCTGATCGCACTGGCGGACGCCCATGACCTGGACGACCTGGTGCTGCAGTTTTCGGAGGCGCTGGACGCCGAGCGCGAACACGTGGCGCTGGTCGAGACCTGGTATGCGGAGTCAATCGGCCTGACCTACGGCGACGTGACCTTGGGCGGCGCCCACGACGCCTGAAGCGTACGTCATCCCCGCGAACGCGGGGCCCCATGGTGAGCCTCGGCTATGACACTGCTAGCCAAGCCAGGCACTCCGCGTGGGTCCCCGCATTCGCGGGGATGACGGGGAGCCGCAGGTTGGCGATGCACCAATATCTTTCCCGGGCGCGCGGGGATACAATGTGGCAATGAGTCACCTAACGCTTGTCCTGCCCTTCTCCCTACCCCCAAAAGAACTCGCGCCCGACCTGGAGCGCCACCTGAAGGCGCCGGCGCTCGCCGCGATTCTTTCCAAATCGGCAAGCGACCGCTCAACCCCGGGCCCCGGCACCGTACGCCAGCTCCCGCACGAACTGTGGCTCGCCAGGGCGCTCGACCTGGACGGCGACGCCCCCGCCTTCGCGCGCGCCGCCATGCGCGGCTTCGGCCTGGATGCGGGCGACGCCCACTGGTTCATCGTCCACCCCGCGCAGATCGAGATCGCGCGCAGCCACCTGCTGCTGACCGACCTGCGCCAGCTCGAGCTGTCCGACGCCCACTCGCGCGCCCTGTACGCCACCGCCCTCCCGTATTTCGAGGAATCCGGCCTCGCCCTCGCCTATGGCGACGCGGCCACCTGGTTCATGCGCGCCGACGACTGGCGCGGCATGGAAACCGCGTCTCCGGACGCCGCGGCGGGCCACGACATCTCCTTCTTTATGCCGGCCGGCGAACCGGCGATTCGCTTCCGCAAGCTCCAGAACGAAATCCAGATGCTGTGGCACGAACACCCGGCCAACCGCGAACGCGAAGCGGCGCGCAAGCCGGCGGTCAACGCCTTCTGGCCGTGGGCGGGTGGCGGCACCGAGCCGCAGCCCCTGAACCTGTACGCTTCCGGCGCCCAGCCGTGGCTGGAAGCGCTGGCCACGGGCGGCAAGGCCGATCCGGCTGCGGTGATCGCCGCCCCCGGCGAGCGCACCGCCTGGTGCGACCAGCTGACCGGCCCTGTGATCGGCGCAGACTGGTCCGCATGGCTGGTCGCGATGGAAGAGCTGGAACGCGAATGGTTCGCTCCGGCGCTGGACGCCGTCCGCAACGGCACGCTCGACCGCCTCTCGTTGGTGCTGTCGAGCCGCGAGCTGCTCCTCGAAACCTCCACCACCCGGCTCGCGCAGCGCAAGTTCTGGCGCCGCGCGACCCTCGACAAGCTGTTCAAATGACCCGAATCACGACTCGACCAAGCCCGTTCCGAACTACCGAACTGCTGCGCCAGGGCGGCGTCCACCCGGTGCTGGCGCGCCTGTACGCCGCGCGCGGCCTCGCCGATCCGCGTGAACTGTCGAGCGAACTGGGGTCGCTGATCGCGCCGGCCGGCCTGCTCCACATCGACAAGGCCGCCGAATTCCTGGCCGACGCCATCGCCGCCAACAAGCGCATGGTGATCGTGGCCGACTACGACTGCGACGGCGCGACCGCCTGCGCCACCGCGCTGCGCGGCCTGTCCGCGATGGGCGCCACGGTCGACTATATCGTCCCGAACCGCTTCGAATACGGCTACGGCCTGACGCCGGAGATCGTGGCACTGACCGCGCGCGAGAAGCAGCCGGACGTCATCATCACGGTCGACAACGGCATCGCCAGCATTGAGGGCGTGGAAGAAGCCAAGCGCCGCGGCATCGAAGTGGTGATCACCGACCACCACCTGCCCGGCGATTCGCTGCCTGACGCGCGAGTGATCGTCAACCCGAACCAGCCTGCCTGCGGCTTCCCGAGCAAGCACCTGGCCGGCGTAGGCGTGGTGTTCTACGTGCTGCTGGCGCTGCGCGCCGAACTGCGGCGCCGCGGCGTGTTCGACGCCCAGACCCAGCCCAAGCTGGACTCCCTGCTCGACCTGGTGGCGCTCGGCACCGTGGCCGACGTGGTCAAGCTCGACTCCAACAACCGCATCCTGGTCGCGCAGGGCATCAAGCGCATGCGCGCGGGCCGGATGCATGCGGGCGTGGCGGCTCTGTTCCGCGTCGCCGGGCGCCAGGCGCGCACCGCCTCGCCGTTCGACCTGGGCTTCGCGCTCGGTCCGCGCCTGAACGCCGCCGGACGCCTGGAAGACATGAGCCTGGGGATCGAGTGCCTGGTGACGGACGACGAAGGCCGCGCCTGGGCCATCGCCCAGCAGCTCAACGAAATCAACCTGAAGCGCCGCGAGATCGAAGCAGAAATGCAGGACGCGGCGCTGGTCCATCTCGACAAATTCGAGCCGGCCAACAGCAGCACCATCAGCGTGTTCGACGACTCATGGCACCAGGGCGTGATCGGCATCGTCGCCTCGCGCCTGAAAGAAAAGTTCTACCGCCCGACCATCACCTTCGCGCCGGGCGGCGACGGCATGATCAAGGGTTCCGGACGCTCGATCCCCGGCTTCCACCTGCGCGACGCGCTGGACCTGGTGTCCAAGCGCGCGCCCAGCCTGATAGAGCGTTTCGGCGGGCATGCAATGGCGGCCGGCCTGACGCTGCGCGCCGAGGCGTTCGACGCGTTTTCGCAGGCCTTCGAGGAAGTCGGGCGTTCATGGCTGACGCAGCTGCAACTCGAGCGCGTGATCGAGACCGACGGCCCGCTGGAGGATGGCTACTACACCACCGAGTTCATCGAACTGATGGACGGCCAGGTGTGGGGACAGGGATTCGCGCCGCCGGTGTTCTGCGACGAGTTCCGCGTGGTGAGCCAGCGCATCCTGAAGGAGCGCCACCTCAAGCTGCTGCTGGAGCGGAACGGGCTGCGCTACGACGCGATCTGGTTCGGCAACACGGCCGCGATGGGGGACCGGGCGCGCGTCGCGTTCCGGCTCGACGCCAACGAGTACAACGGCGTGACCAAGGTCCAGCTGCTCGTCGAGCACGCCGAGCCAGCATAGGGGACGGGGACTGTCCCCGCAGGGGACTGTCCCCTGATCTTTAATCACCGTCATAGGTACTGCGTGCCAAAAATCAGGGGACGGTCCCCTTTGGGGACAATCCCCAACCCTACGTCTTACGGCTTGCGGGGTCCGCAGAACGGCTCGCCGCGGTCGAACACGATCTTCCACTTGCCCGGCTCCACCAGCCGCCAGATCGAATTGAAGCGCGCCACCTGCCTGCCCGTCGGGTCGTACACCGGCCCGCTGCTCAGCGCAAGGTTGCCCGAGGCGAGCACCTCGACCGTATCCGGCTCCCACGAGAACGGCGCGTCCTTGCCGTCATAGAAGGACTTCCATTTCGACGACACCGTCTCCTTGCCCACCAGCGACTGCTTCCCGTCAAAGAAGATCGCCTCCTCCGAGAGGAAACTGACGAAACCCGCGTGGTCGCGCGCTTTCATCGTGGCCGCGAACGCACGCTCGGTATCGGCGACCTGCTTCTTGAGCTCCTCGATGGTGGATGCGGCGGCCGAACCGGCAAGGAAAGCCGCCAGCATGGCGACGGCAAAACGCTTGGTGAACATGGTGACTCCTTCAGGTTGTTGTAATTACACAATTCTGCCACGAGCGCGCGCCCGCTTGCACCAATTCCGGAAACGGAGTATAACTACTCCAATACCGGAGATCACTGCCATGAACCTCGCCTACGCCTACCCCAAGAGCCGCTTCGAACCGGACGTGCTGGTCGACCTGACCTCGCGCGAGGAGCGCGAGCGCCTGTCCAGTTCCGCGCTCAAGGGCTTCTTCCGCCTGGCCGCCGCCTGGAAGCTGCGCGACGAGGACGCGCGCGAACTGCTGGGCGGCGTATCGTCGAGCACCTACTACGAATGGAAAAAGAACCCGGCCCGCGTGCTGGAAGTGGACCGCATCACGCGCATCTCCTACCTGATCGGCATCTACAAGGCCCTCCACATCCTGTACGGCGACAAGCTGGCCGACGAGTGGGTATCGCTCGCCAACAGCAACCCGATCTTCGCCGGCCGCACGCCCCTGGCGCACATGATGGCCGGCGGACTGCTGGCGATGCAGACCGTGCGCACCCTGCTCGACGCGCGCCGCGGAGGGCTGTGAGTGACGCCCCGGCTCACCGCGCTACGCCAGTTCGACACCTACCGCCTGATTCCGTCGCGCTTTGCCCAGGCCGAGGACTCGGTCCTGACCGCGCTGGCGGAGAACGACGCGCACCTGCGCGACCTGTTCGACCTCGATAACGCCACCAACAACCGCCTGCGCGGCGAGTACGGCGCGCTGCCCGGCATCGGCGTGGACGAACTGGTGTTCGGCGTGCCCAACTTCCGCATGATCAATGCCGCGTTCACTTATCCACGCCCGGAAGGCAGCCGCTTCAACGGCGGCGACCGCGGCGCGTGGTACTGCGCCTTCGAGGTCGAGACCGCGCTGGCCGAAATCGTGTTCCACAAGACCGTCGAATACCAGGAGATCGACCGCTTCGACGACAGCGTCAGCTACCAGGCGCTGCTGGCCGATTTCAACAGCAGTTTCCACGACCTGCGCGGGGTGCGCGGCAACAGCAAATTCCTCAGGCCCGACAGCTACGTCGAATCGCAGGCGCTGGCGAGCGAACTGCTCGATGCCGGATCGATGGGCATCATCTACCCGAGCGTGCGCCGCAAGGAAGGCAGCTGCCTGGCGTGCTTCCGCCCCGCCCTGGTGGGCAATGTTCGCAAAGGCCAGGCGTATCGGTTAACATGGTCGGGTTCCCCAAACCCCGTCGTAGAATTAATAGTCAATGAAAACCAAGCCGGAAAAAGACGTCGAACTGCATGACAAGATCAACCGCGAAACCGCGCGCATCCCATGGGCGGAGCTCGAGCGCCACTTCGCGCAGGGCCACCTCGTTTACGTGAGCGAAGAACTGGACCTGATCGACGTCGCGCTGCGCATCTCGCACGACGACAAGGAAAGCATCAGCCGCTGGATGGCCGAAGGTAAAGTCGCCAAGGTCTCCGACGAGCAGGCGCAAACCTGGGCCGTGTCCAGCGCCTCGCTGTGGGCGTCCGTGGTCAGCCCCTTCGTGCTGGTCCAGCCGGAAAAGAAGACAACGCATTGAAGCCGCTCAGCGACGCGAAGATCATCGAATCGTGGGGCAGGAATGCCGCGCCGTGGACCAATGCCGTGCGCGGCGGCGAGATCGAAAGCCGCAAGCTGGTGACCAACCAGGCCATCGTCGACGCGGTGCGCAGCCGCGCGCCGGAAACCGGGATCGACATCGGCTGCGGCGAAGGCTGGCTGGTGCGCGCGCTCGACGGCATCGCGATGACCGGCGTCGATGTGGTGCCGGAGCTGATCGAGACCGCGCGCGCCGCGGGCGGCGGCACCTTCGAAGTCCTCTCCTATGAAGACATTGCGGCGGGCAAGCTCGATGCCGCCTTCGACGTCGCCATCTGTAACTTCTCGCTGATCGGGGAGGATTCCGTCGCCGGCCTGCTGCGCGACGCGCCTTCGTTCCTCAACCCGGACGGCGCGCTGATCGTCCAGACCCTGCACCCGCACCTCGCATGTGGCGAGGCGGCGTACCAGGACGGCTGGCGCGAAGGTTCGTGGGCCGGCTTTAGCGCCGATTTCACCGATCCGCCGCCCTGGTATTTCCGTACCCTGGAGAGCTGGATCAGGCTGTTCGCCGAAGCGGGCCTGCGCCTGGTCGAGATGCGCGAACCGGTGCATCCGACCACCGGCAAACCGGTGTCCGTGATTTTCATCGCCGAGCGCGCAAGCAGCGCGCCCTGAGCTAGCGCGACAGGTCCAATGCGTACAGGGCGTAGCCCTTGCCCGACCCGTCATCCGCCTTTAGCTGCGACACATTGTGCAGGCCCGCCGCGTGGGCCACGTCGATCATCCCCGGCG
>DASTVB010000166.1:0-59583 GCA_035759315.1 Telluria sp.
GTCGATATACATACGGCCGAGATCCGAGTGCGACGCATGCTGGCAGTGTGCGCAGCAGGCCGCATCCTCAATCCGAAAACCGCGCGCAGCCAGGTGATCGGCGCCATGACCATGGGGGTGGGCGCGGCGCTGATGGAGGAACTGGCGGTGGACAAGCGCCGCGGCTTCTTCGTCAACCACGACCTGGCCGGCTACGAAGTGCCGGTGCATGCCGACATCCCGCACCAGGAAGTCATCTTCCTGGACGAGACCGACCCGATCTCGTCGCCAATGAAGGCCAAGGGGGTGGGAGAACTGGGCATCTGCGGTGTGGCGGCGGCGGTGGCCAATGCCATCTACAACGCCACTGGCGTCAGGGTGCGCGAATATCCCATTACGCTCGACAAGCTGCTGGCGAAGATGCCCGCTTACGTGTAGAGGGCCGGGGACCGTCCCCGAAGGGGACTGTCCCCGGCTCTTAATACGCGACGAGGTAGTGCATACTAAAAATCGGGGGACGGTCCCCTGCGGGGACAGTCCCCAACCTCAACGGACCATGAGGTTTTCCAGTTCGTCGATATCGATCGGCTTGACCAGGTGGCTGTGGAAGCCGGCCAGCGCACTCTGCACCTTGTCTTCGTCGCGCCCGTACCCAGTCAGCGCCACCAGCCGCACTTCCTTCTCGCGCGGCAGCGCCAGCAGCCGCTGCGCCAGTTCGTAGCCGTCGATGCCCGGCAGCCCGATATCGAGGATCGCGATGTCCGGCATCCGGTCGCCTGCGATCAGCAGCGCGTCGACCGGGTCGTAGCAGACCTTTACCACATGCCCTTTCGCGCGCAGGAATTCGGCCAGCGAATCGGCCGCGTCCCGGTTGTCGTCCACCACCAGCACATCGAGGCTGCCCTCGGTGCGCGGCGCTGCCGGCCCCACGGCGCGCGCGCCGGCGGCCTGCGCCGCTTCGACCAGCGGCAGCGTGACGGTGAACGTGCTGCCCGCGCCGGGGCCGCCGCTTTCCGCGCGCACCGAGCCTTCATGCATCTGCACCAGGTTCTTGACCAGCGCAAGCCCGATCCCCAGCCCGCCCTTGGCGCGGTCCACGTCCTGCTCGCCCTGCACGAACAGGTCGAACACCAGCGGCAGCCGGGCCGCCGCGATGCCCTGCCCGTTATCGGTCACGGTGATGGTGATGGTGCGCTGGTCGACCCGGGCCGCCAGGTGGATGCTGCCGCCGGCCGGCGTATAGCGGGCCGAATTGGACAACAGGTTCGACACCACCTGCGCCAGCCGCGCGGGATCGCCGTACCAGGTCACGTCGGCGATCTCCACGCTCAGGCGATGCCGCTTCTGCTCGATCAGCGGCCCGGCCATCTCGATCGATTTTTTCAGCACATCCGCCAGTACCACGGTGCTCTTGCGCAGTTCGACCTTGCCGCTGGTAATGCGCGAGATGTCGAGCAGGTCGTCCACCAGCCGGACCACGTGTTCGACCTGGCGCCCGATCACCGCCTGTTCGGCGCGGGTGTTCGAGTCCTTCATCTTCATCAGGTTTAGCGCGGTGACGATCGGCGCGAGCGGATTGCGCAGTTCGTGGCCCAGCATGGCAAGGAACTCGTCCTTGGTCCGTGCCGCCCGGTGCAGGTCGGCATTGAGCCGCTCGATCTGGTTGCGCCCCTGGACCTGCTGTGTGACGTCGATCGCGATGGCCATCAGGCCGTACACGGGGCCGTTCAGCAGCCGTAGCGGCGACAGGTTGAAGATGTAGTAGCGGTCCTCAGGCGGCTGGTCCCAGAAGCTCACGCGCACCAGCGTCGCTTCCGACACATACGGTGTGCCGTCCTTGTACACCTGCTGGAAAACCTGGTGCACATCGGAGCCGACCAGCTCGGGGAACACCTGCGCGAACGGCTTGCCGATGAAGTGCTCCTCGGTGCGGCCGGTGATCTGGCAGTACATTGCATTGGCCAGCTCGTACCTCAGGTCGTCGCCCACCAGCACCGCCGTGCCGACCGGCGCGTCCAGCAGCAGGCGGTCGCGCTGGTCGTTGGCCAGGCGCAGCGTAAGCTCGCCCTCGATCCGCAGCATCGTGCTGCCCAGGGCCGTGGTGAACTGTTCGAGGAAAGCGCGATAGGACGCATCCATCGGCAGGCGCGGCGACGGCTCGAACGTGAGCGTGAGCCTGGTCTTCTCGTCGCGGATGCGCACCGCGCCCTCGGGAGCCGGCGCAGCGTCGCCGTGGCATACGTCGAAACCGATGATGTCGCGCGGGTTACCCGCCGCGATGGCGCGCGCTTCCGCGAACACGTCGTCGAAGGTATGGCAGTGCTGGACCCGCAGGTGCAGCGCGTCCAGCGAGGCCCGGCGCCGCTTGGCCAGCACGGTCGACGTCGTCTCTGTACAGACCACCAGCACGGCAGCCACGTCGCCGTCCTCGCCGTGGACCGGGCTGTACGAATAGCTCCAGTAGACGTCTTCGAGCCGGTCGTTGCGGAAGATCGGCACCAGCCGGTCTTCCTGCCACTCGGTCGCCTGGCCGCACATGACGTTTTCGATCTGGGAACCGACGATGTGCCAGATCTCGGGCCAGCAGTCGCGGCCGAGCTGGCCGAGCGCGCGCGGATGCTTGCCCTGGCCGAAGAAAGGCAGGTAGCCGTCGTTGTAGATCTGGACGAAGTCTTCGCCCCACCAGAGGAACATCGGGAACGGCGAATTCATGACGATGCCGACCGCGGTGCGCAGCGAGGCGGGCCAGCTCCCGATCGGGCCGAGCGGCGTGGAGGACCAGTCGTGGTCGCGGACCAGGTCGCGCATTGGCGAGCCGGTACCGATGAAGCGCAGGTCGGGTTGGTCCCCGCCCTGTTGGGCTTGCGGCGCAAGCGAAAGATTGTTCTTCATCCAAGCTCTAAAAGGCGCCGAAAGTCCACAACCGTCCTGCCCGGCGTAGGCGAAGACGTGGTTCAATCGGCCAGAATACCATCGCTTGTTATTGTGCTTGTGTTCGTTAAGAAAATGATATCGCGGCTGGCTTTTAAAGGCGGGACGGTCCCGGGGGGAACCCCGAGGGCTAGAACAGGGGCTGCTGGCGGCTGGTCAGGGAGGTGAAATCGTCGCCGACGAAGGGCAGGATCGCGTCGGCCACCGGCTGCAGCTGGCGCGTCAGGTAGTGCTCGTAGTCGATCGGCGAATGCCGCGTTTCGAGCGGCTCCGGGCCCGCCACCGTCACCACGTAGCGGATCCAGCCGCCGTTCTGGTATTGCAGCGGCCGGCCCTGGCGCTGGTTGAATTCGTCGGCGATGCGCGCGGCCCGCACGTGCGGCGGCACATTGCGTTCGTAGTCGGAGAGCGGCCGGCGCAGGCGCTTGCGGTACACCAGCAGTTCGTCGAACTCGCCGCTCGCGGTGCGCGCCGCATAGTCGCGGATGTAGTCGCGGTAGGGCTCGCCCTTGAAGATGCGGGTGTACAGCGCCTGCTGGAACTGCTGCGCCAGCGGCGTCCAGTCGCTGCGCACCGTCTCCAGGCCCTTGTAGACCATCTGCTCGCTGCCGTCGGCCTTGCGCACCAGGCCCGCGTAGCGCTTCTTGCTACCCTCTTCCGAGCCGCGGATGGTCGGCATCAGGAAGCGCCGGTAGTGCGTTTCGTATTGCAGTTCCAGGGCGCTTTCGAGCCCGAACTCGGAACGGATATGTTTGGCCAGCCACTGGTTCACATGGGCCACCAGCGCGCGGCCGATCGCGCCGGCCTGCTCGTCGCCATGCGCGCCCTTCAGCCACACGAAGGTGGAATCGGTGTCGCCATAGATGACCTGGTAGCCCTGCCCTTCGATCAGCCGGCGCGTGAGGTGCATGATCTCCTGTCCGCGCAGCGTGATCGACGAGGCCAGGCGCGGATCGTGGAAGCGGCAGCCGCTCGAACCGAGCACGCCATAGAACGCGTTCATGATGATCTTGAGCGCCTGCGACAGCGCCTTGTTGTTCTCGCGCTTGGCCGCGTCGCGGCCTTCCCAGATCTGCTTGACGATGGCCGGCAGGCAGTGCCGCTCGCGCGAGAAGCGCGCGCCGAGGAAGCCTTCGACGCTGGCAGCGCCCTCCTCGTCGCGCAGTCCTTCCACCAGCCCCACCGGGTCGATCAGGAAGGTGCGGATGATCGACGGATACAGGCTCTTGTAGTCCAGCACCAGCACCGAGTCGTACAGGCCGGAGCGCGAATCCATCACATAGCCGCCGGGACTGTTTTCGCCGGCGACGTCGCCGAGGTTCGGCGCCACATAGCCCAGCCGGTGCATCATCGGCATGTACAGGTGCTCGAACGCGGCCACCGATCCGCCGCTGCGGTCGGCCACCAGCCCGGTGACGCTGGCGCGCTCCAGCAGGAAGGTCAGCAGTTCGGTCTTTTCGAAGATGCGCGTGACCAGTTCGCAGTCCTTGAGGTTGTAGCGCGCCAGCGCCGGCTTGTCCTCGGCGAAGCGGCGGTCGATCTCGGCCATCCGGTCGTACGGGTTGTCGATCGACTTGCCTTCGCCGAGCAGGGTCTGCGCCACGTGCTCGAGGCTGAACGAGGCGAAGCTCCAGGTGGCGGACTTGAGCGCCTCGATACCGTCGATGACCAGCCGGCCGGCGATGGCGGCGAAGAAGTGCTGCTGGCGGTTGTGCTCGCGCCACTCCATCGCGCTGCCGTCGCGTCCCAGCAGCAGCGGGACATTGAAGCGCTCGGAGTGCTTCTGCAGCACGCGCAGGTCGAACTGCACCAGGTTCCAGCCGATCACCGCGTCCGGGTCATGCCGCGCAAACCAGGCGTTGAGCTTTTCCAGCATCTGCGGTCGGCTGTCGCAATATTCGAGGTCGAAGTCGAGCGCATCGTCGCCGCCGTTCGGGGGCCCCAGCATGTACACCTGGCGCTGGCCGCATCCCTCCAGCGCGATCGAATACAGGTCACCGTAGGCGGTGGTCTCGATATCGAGCGACACCAGCCGCAGCTTCGGGCGGTAGCCCGGCGCGGGCCTGAGCTGGGCGTTGTGCAGCACGCCACCTATGTCCTGCCCGTCGAAGGACACCGGCGCGGTAATGAAGCGCTCCATCAGGTAGCGTTCGGGCGGACGGATGTCCGCTTCGTAGACGTCGATCCCGAATTCCCTGAATTTCCGGGCCAGCTTCTGCAACTGCCGGTACTGCTTGCAGTACAGTCCGAGCACCGGGCGGTGCTGGAAATCGCAGAGGCCGAGCGGACGCAGTTCGCAGTTTTTTTCGCTGGCAACCAGCTTGTCCGCGTGTTCGCGCTGCTCCGCCGGGACGAACGCGACCGACTCTGCAGGCGCGAGCCGCACCAGCCGCGGACCGTCGTCGGTCGCAAGCCAGAACTCGACTTCCGTGCCGGCGGCGGTATCGCGCCAGTGGCGGGTCAAGAGAAATCCCTGCTGTGGTTGGTCCAACGTCCTGCCTTATGATGAAAGATTGCGCCGCTTGATGCCGATGGGCCGCATATTAAAGCAAACGGCATCCTGCAGCTGATGTTACGCTCGCGTTCCGAATGATGAAGGAAGATTGAAGATGACCGAGTTGCCGTACCGGGCCACCACCGAACAGGCTTGCGAATGGCTGGCCAGCCAGACCGGCACCCCGTGGACGCTCGCGCGCATGCTGGAGAACGGGCTGACACCTTACGTTTGGCTCGACTACGACGCCGCGTTTCCCGAGCTGTTCGGCGACGCCAATGGCGGATACGCGGCCCCGATCTTTTTCGAGAAGGACGTCGAGCGGCTCGCCGTCGGCAGCAGCGATGTGCTGATCACGATGACCAAGGACGCCTACCAGATCGTCGCGCAGCTGCCACCGCCCGGCTTCGTCAGGCAGCTGGCCGAACTGCGCTTCCAGAAAAAGGACCTTGCCCGCCTGGTACTCCAGCTCAAGCGCGATGCCGAACCGAAAAAGGAGCCGGCGCCGCAGGAGTCGGCGCTGGGCATCGGCCGGGACCAGGTGCTGGCGGCGTTCGGCAGCATGGTGCGTTTCGACCTCGACAAGGCCCTGACGGAAGCGGGCGGCATCTTCGGCGACGACGGAGCGCGGGTCAAGGCCAGCGCGAAGAAATCGAAGCACAAGGCAGTCTGGAATCCGGTGACGCTGGCGCTGGGGCTGAACGAGGTGTACCGGGTCCCGGTCTCGCAGCTGAAGCGCGCATTCGAGAAACACGAATTCCTGCATCCGTGGCACCAGGACTGGACGCAGTCGCTGGCATTGCTGGGAAAGTAAGACCGCGCTCAGCGGCCGGCGGTGATCTGGGCGCGCACCAGCACAGGCAGGTGGTCGGACGGATAGCGGCCGTAGCGCGAATCGGTCAGCGCTGCGTACCTCAGGATCTTCACATGCGGACTGACGAAGATGTAATCGATGCGGTCAGTCAGGGGCGCATCGATCTTGAAACCGTTGAAAGTGCCGGTTGGGCCGTAGGGCGGCGTGACACTGACCAGGTAGGCGTCGCGCAGGCCGGCGCGCATGGTCGCCATCTGCCCGGTGTCGGGCGTGGAGTTGAAGTCGCCGGCGCACACTACCGGCGCATCGCCCGCGATTGCGCGGACCTTCGCCAGCAGCAGCTTAGCCGACTCGCGCCGTGCGACTTCGCCTTCGTGGTCGAAATGCGCGGAGAAGAAAAAGAAGCGGATGCCGCTTTCGCGGTCGCGCAGCTCGGCCCAGGAGACGATGCGCTTGCAGCAGCGCGCATCCCACCCCATCGACGGCCGGTCGGGCGTCTCGCTCAGCCAGAAATCGCCATTGCGCAGCAGCTCGAAGCGTGCACGCCGGAAGAAGATCGCGGCATGCTCGCCGGCCCGCTTTCCATCGTCACGCCCCGCCCCTACATACGCGTATTCCTGCATGCCGGCCAGCTCGTCGACCTGGCCGGGCAGCGCTTCCTGCGTCGCAAACACGTCGAACTCATGGTAACGGACCAGCTCCATGACCTGCGCCTTGCGGTGCGGCCAGGCGTTGACGCCATCCTGCGCGGTGTCCAGGCGGACGTTGTAGGTCGCCAGGTTCAGCGTTGCCGCCTGCTGCGCGAGCGCTGTGGATGACCACAGCGCGCCGCACAGCAGTGCCAGGATGCCGGCCCGTTTTCCCATGATGCCGGTCAGGCAGCCTTGACGGTGCTGTACATGTTCGCGTACTTGATGCCGAAGTACAGGATGAACAGGTAGCACGCTGCAGGCACCAGGAAGGACATCTGCAGGCCGACCGTATCGGCCATGAAGCCCTGCGCGAACGGCACCAGCGCGCCGCCGACGATGGCCATGCACAGGATGCCGGAGCCCTGGCCGGTGAACTTGCCCAGCTTGTTCAGCGCCATGCTGAAGATCGTCGGGAACATGATCGAATTGAACAGGCCGACGGCGATGATCGACCACATGGCCAGCGCACCGCTGCCGAAGGTGGCGATCAGGATCAGGGCGATCGAGCATGCCGCGTTGAAGGCCAGTGCCTTGCCCGGGCTGATGTAGCGCATCGCAGCGAAGCCGATGAAGCGGCCGATCATCGCGCCGCCCCAGTAGTAGCTGACGTAGTGTGCCGCATCGGCATGGCTCAGCCCTGCGATGTGCGCTTCGCCGAAGAAGTTGATCAGGAAGCTGCCGATACTGACTTCACCGCCGACGTAGACGAAGATGCCGATTGCGCCCAGCACCAGGTGGCGGTGCGCCAGTGCGCCCTTGGCGCCTTCGGTGGTCGCCGCGCCGTCGTCGGCGTGGGTAATCTTCGGCAGGCGGGCAAACGCGAACAGCACAGCCAGTACCAACAGCGCGGCGGCGAGTGCCAGGTAAGGGCCCTGCACACTGGCCGCTTCGGCCGCGCGGTAGGCGAGGCGCTGCGCTTCCGGCAGTTGCGCCAGTTCGGTCGCGCTCAGTACGCCGCCGGACAGGATCAGGATGCCGCCCAGCGTAGGCGCGACGGTGGTGCCCAGCGAATTGAAGGCCTGCGTCAGCGTCAGGCGGCTCGATGCGGTCTGCGGGTTGCCCAGAACGGTCACATACGGGTTGGCGGCTACCTGGAGCACCGTGATGCCGGCTGCCAGCACGAAGAAGCCCAGCAGGAATACGCCGTAGCCACTGGTCGCGGCAGGATAGAACAGCGCACAGCCGGCGGCGGCGATCGCCAGGCCGGTCACGGCGCCCATCTGGTAGCCGATCCGCTTGATCAGCAGGCCGGCTGGAACCGACACGATGAAATACGCGCCGAAGAAGCAGAACTGCACCAGCATCGCCTGCACATAGCTCAGCGTGTAGACCGACTTCAGGTGCGGGATCAACACGTCATTGAGTGCGGTCAGCAGCCCCCACATGAAGAACAGGATCGTGACGATGACCAGCGGGACGGTGTTGTTCGCGCCCTCGCTGTGGGAGTGCAGCGTGGACGGCTGCGAGATGTTTTCCATGGGTGTCTCCTAGTGGTGTCGTTGTAGTCGTTCTGTTTAGTGCTGCGCCGCGAGCTGTTCCGACAGGATCGCCGAAACGCCGAGGAATGCCGGGTACTGCTCGGTAATGACGTAAGTCGGGATGCGCGCGACATAAGCGCCCAGCCTGCCCTTCGCTTCGAAACGCGCCCGGAATCCGGAGCGCTCGAACAGGCCGAGCAGGCGCGGTACGATGCCGCCGCCAATATACATGCCGCCGGTCGCGCCAAGCGTCAGCGCGACGTTGCCGGCCACGGCGCCCAGCACCGAGCAGAAGCATTCCACGGTGCGCACGCAGTCGGTGTCGTCGCCCGCCAGCGCACTGCGGGTGATCTCGGAGGCGGGCAGCGTTTTGTCGCCACTCAGCGCGCGGTAGACCATTTCGAGCCCGGGTCCGGACAGCAGGCGTTCCGCAGACACGTGCGGGAATTCGCGCCACAGCTCGCGCAGGATGCCGATTTCCTGCTCGTCGCCGGGCGCGAAGCTGGCGTGTCCGCCTTCGCTGGCGAGCGGCACCCAGTGCGGGCCGAACGGCACGATGCCCGATACGCCAAGGCCGGTGCCGGGGCCGATCAGGCCCACCGTGCGGCCCGGCACGGAGACGCCGCCGCCCACCTGCACGCGTTGCGACGGCGTCAGGTAAGGCAGCGCCATCGCCAGCGCGGTAAAGTCGTTGACCACGGCAAGTGCGTCCAGGCCCAGCTCATAGCGCAGGCCGGCGATCGAAAAGCTCCAGTGGTGGTTGGTCATCGCCACCACGTCGCCGTCGACCGGATTGGCGATCGCAACCGCCGCATGGCGGATCTCCCCATACGCCGCGCCGATTCCGCCCAGGTAGGCCTTGATGGCGGCGGCCAGGCTGGCATGCTCGCTGCACGCGAGCACCTGCACCTGCTCGAACTGCAGCGGCGCGGTCTCTATCGCGAAGCGCGCATTGGTGCCGCCGACATCGGCCAGCAGGCGTGGTCCGCCAGGGTAATGGTTCATTGGATCGCGTCGCATGCCTTGGCGTCCTTGTCCTTCGCGGCGCCGCCGACAACCTGGATGTTGGCGAACGCCGCGGTGAACGCGCCTTCGCTGGCCACCGCGAACGGGGTGTCGACTTTCGACAGGTCCGCGCCCTTGGCGGTGAAGCAGGCCAACGGAATCTTGACGGTCTGCTTGCCCTTCCCTGCCAGGTTGCGGAACAGCGCCGACGCATCGACCGCCGCCGGGCCGATCGCCAGCGTGACGCCGGCGGCCGGGGCCACGGTGACGATGGTATCGAACTGCAGCGCGCCGTCGGCGGTGGCGAAGTCCGGCAGCGCGGCTGGCTTGTCGGCGCGCGCTTCCAGGCGCGCGGGACCGGTCCACGCCAGCAGCTTGCCGTCCTGCTGGGAATTGACCTGGGTGGTCTCGACCTTCACGGTCGGCAGGTTGAACACACTGTTCAGGTCCGCGCCGAGCGCGACGCGCTTGCCGGCGCTGGTGACGAACAGCGGCCAGGTGGAGCGGTCGGCCTGGCTATAGACCGGATAGGTGTTGGTCACGCCGCAGCCGCCGGCCGGATAGGCCGCATCGAGCTTGCCGACTTTCGACTTGCTGCCGTAGCCGAGGCCGTAGCCGGTCGCGAACAGCGGTGCGTAGTCCTTGTCGCCGCGGTTGAGCACTGCCTGGCACACCGACTTCGGCCACGAGAACGAGAGCTTGCCGGTGAAGCCATGGCCGCCCGACTTGAACAGCACGTCGGACACGCCCTTGCCTTCGGTGCCCGGCAGCCAGGCCATCACGAAGCTGTCGGACAGGTTCATCAGGTCGTTTGCGTACACCGGACGGCCAGCCACCAGCACGGTCACCACCGGCTTGCCCTTGCCCGCCACCTGCTGCAGCGCGGCCAGGTCTTCCGGATAGCGCCCGCTGTGGCGCAGCGTGCCGGACGGGCCGATGTCGCCCGCGCCTTCCGCATACGGCGTCTCGCCGATCACCGCCACCACCACATCGAATTTCGACACGTCCACCCCGGCGCCGCTGGCGCTGTAGGTGACCTTGTCCTTGCCGGCCGCCGCGACGATGCCTGCCAGGATCGTGTCGCCGTTCGGGAAGTCGCTGTTCTTGTTGTCGGTGCCTTGCCAGGTCAGGGTCCAGCCGCCGGTCTGGTTAGGCATGTTGTCGGCGTTCTTGCCGACCACGAGGATGCGCTGGCCGCGCTTGAGCGGCAGCGCCGCGCTGTCGTTCTTCAGCAGCACCAGCGATTTGCGCACCGCCTCGCGCGCCAGTGCCTTCGCTTCCAGCGCGCTCTGCTTGCCGGCGAAGCTGCTGGCGGACGGCTTGCGCATGTTGGCGCGCAGCTTCACGCGGATGATGCGGGTCACCGCGTCGTCGATGCGCGCCATCGGGATCTGGCCGCCCTCGACCTGCTTGATGGTGTTGGCGATGAATTCCTTCCAGTCGTCCGGGACCATCACCATGTCGATGCCGGCGTTGATCGCCTGGGCGCAGCTGGCGTTGGTGCAGCCGGGGATCTGGCCGATGCCGTTCCAGTCGGAGACCACGAAGCCGTCGAAGCCCATCTTGTCCTTCAGCGCTTCGGTCAGCAGCACCTTGCTGCCGTGGACCTTGCCGTAGTCGACGCCGGTGGAGACGTCGTGCCAGCTGTTATAGGTGGCCATCACGGTCTGGGCGCCGGCAGCCAGCGCGCTGTAGTAGCCCGCGCCATGGATGTTGATCAGCTGCTCCCGGGTGGCCTTGTTGATGCCCTGGTCCTTGCCTTCGAAGGTGCCGCCGTCGCCGATGAAGTGCTTGGCGGTGGCGACCACGGTGGCGTCGCCCTTCAGGTCGCCCTGCAGGCCGCGCACGTAGGCGCCGCCGTAAGCGTTGACCAGTTCCGGCGTCTCCGAGAAGCTTTCGTAGGTGCGGCCCCAGCGGTCATCCTGCACCACCGCCAGCGTCGGCGCGAACACCCAGTTGATGCCGGTTGCGCGTACCGCCTTGCCGACCGCGGTGCCGATGCGGGCGATCAGTTTCGGGTCGTGCGCCGCGCCCAGGCCGATGTTGTGCGGGAACTGGGTCGCGCCGTACACATTGCTGTTGCCGTGGATCGCGTCGATACCCCAGATGACCGGGACCTTGGTCTTCATGTCGGTGGACATCGAGGCTTCGTAATACTTGTCCGCCAGCGCCAGCCATTCGGCCGCGGTGGCGTACTTGTTGTTCGCCGGCCAGCTGCCGCCGCCGTTGAGCACCGAGCCCAGGTTGTACTTGCGGACGTCTTCCGGCGTGGCCTTCTTGATTTCCGGCTGGGTCATCTGGCCGACCTTCTGCGCCAGCGTCATGCCGGCGACGATCTTCGCGACCTGCGCTTCCAGCGCCGGGTCCTTGCGCACCGCGCTGGTGACGTGCGGCCAGTCGGCCAGCTTGGCCGGTGCGGCGGCGACGGGCACGCTGAGCCACGCGGCGGCGGCCGCGGTGGCGATGAAGTAGGCGTTCTTGTTCATTGGTATGTCCCTTGGGTCGGTGTTATGCGGCGCAGTTTGCGGCGATGAAATCGGCGTGGGTTGGCATCGCGTCGACGCACTTTCCCACCACGCGTTCGATGTCGTCGAGGTAGGCCTTGACCTGCTCGCTCGAGTGTTTGTCTGCCAGCGGGTGGTAGCCGCCGGCCTGGATGTGCTGGCCGTGCATCACCTGCAGCCAGCTCACTTCGGCGAACAGTTCCTCGTTCTTGCGGAAGATGCGGCCGTTGCTGCGGTACAGCTCGATCCGGTGCTGCAGCGATTCCGGGATGCTCATCTCGCGGCAGTAGTCCCAGAACGGCGAATCGTTCCGCCTGGTGGCCTTGAAATGCAGGATGATGAAGTCGCGCGTGGTGGCATATTCGATCGCCGACTGCGCGTTGTATTCGTCGATGTCGGCCTGCTCGAAGCCGGCGCGCGGGAACATCGAAATCAGGCGCGCGATGCTGGTCTGGACCATGTGGATGGTGGTCGACTCGATCGGCTCGAAGAAGCCGGCCGCCAGTCCCACTGCCACGCAGTTGCGGTCCCAGCCGCGCACGCGGCGGCCCGGCTTGAACGAGATCGGGCGCGGCTCGCCGAGCGGCTTGCCTTCCAGGTTGTTCATCAGGATCGAGGCTGCTTCGTCGTCGCCCATGAAGCGGCTCGAATACACGTGGCCGTTGCCGATGCGCGACTGCAGCGGAATGCGCCACTGCCAGCCTGCCTTGTGCGCGGTCGCGCGCGTGACCGGGACCAGGTCGCCCGGCGCCGCTTCGCACGGCACCGCCAGTGCGCGGTCGTTCGGCAGCCAGTGCGAATAGTCTTCGAACGGCACGCCCAGCGCCTGCCCGATCAGCATGGCGCGCATGCCGGAGCAGTCGATGAACAGGTCGCCCTTGATCAGATCGCCGTTCTCCATCTGCAGCGCGTCGATGAAGCCGTCGGGTTCGCGCTGCAGCACGCGCACCACCTTGCCTTCGATGCGCTCCACGCCGCGCTGCTCGGAATACTTGCGCAGGAAGCGCGCGTACAGGCCGGCGTCGAAGTGGAAGGCGTGCACGATGTGGCCCAGCGGCGAGTTGGCCATGTCCGGACGCGCGCGCATGAATTTCTGCTGCAGCGGCGCCGCGGTGTTGATCGAGTAGTTGCGCAGGTCCGAGGCCTTGCCTTCGGCCGCCATGCGCATCCAGTAGTGGTGGAACGGTATCGCGTCGAGCGGCTGGCCGATGGTGCCGAAGCCGTGGATGTAACGGTCGCCCAGCGCGCCCCAGTTGCGGAATTCCACGCCCAGCTTGAAGGTGCCCTGGGTCGCGCGCAGGAACTCGTCCTCGTCGATGCCGAGCGCGCGGTTGTATTCGCGGATCAGGGGAATGGTGGCTTCACCGACGCCGATGGTGCCGATCTGCTCGGACTCGACCAGGCGGATCGTGTAGTCGGCGCCAAGCACCTTGGACAGGGCCGCCGCCGTCATCCAGCCGGCAGTGCCTCCGCCGGCGATAACGATGGTGCGCACGTGTGGGGAAGTCATGGGTCGGTCTCAGCTTTCAGGTGTCCGCCGGCGGCGCGCTGCAGCGGCAACGTGGCGGGCGAAACGGGCAGGAAGGTGACGCGGGTGGAAAAACCCGGGCGAGTCCAGAGGGGGTGGCGCTCGCCCGGTACTGCGACGCGCGCCGCCGGCCAGGCCGGCAACGCGCGGTACTGCCCTTTACAGCTTGTAGTTCACGCCCAGCAGGTACTGGCGGCCGAACTTCTGGTAGATCTCCGGTGCCAGCACGCCGTTGGCGGTGCCGTTGACGGTCGCGTACGGCGAGTTGGTCACGTTGTTCACCTGCAGCAGGACCGACATGCCTTTGAAGCGGCCGTGGTTGAACTCATAGCCGAGCTGGAGGTCGGTCTGGCGGTCCGCCAGGATCTCCGAGAACGAACGCGCGTTGTGCAGGCCGGTGACTTCGCCGCGGAACGCCGAACGGTAACGCTGGCCGACGCGCGCCGAGAAGCCTTCCTTCTCGTAGTACACGGTCAGGCCGGCCACAGTGCCGGACAGGCCAGGCAGCTTGGTCGGCTGGTCGGGACCGTCAGGCTTCAGGTTCGACTCGGTGTACGAAGCGCTGGCCTGGATACCGAAGCCATCCAGCGGATCGTAGATCGAACCGAGGTTGACCGCGCCGGACAGCTCGATACCCTTGACGTTGCCGCCCTGGCCGTTGGTTGGACGGGTGAACAGGCCGATCGGACCTTGCGGCACGATTGCGGTCGGGTTAGGAATACCGGTGAAATCGTACTCGGTGGTCTGGCTGTAGATGTAGTTCAGCAGCTTCTTGTGGAAGCCGGCGATCGCGAAGTAGCTGCTCTTGCCGAAGTACTTCTCGTACGACAGGTCGATCGAATTCGCCAGCCATGGCTTGAGCTGCGGGTTGCCGCCGCTGCCGCTCCAGGCGCGGCTGGTCGGATCGATGCTGGCGCTGTTACCCGCCTTCATGTCGTCCATACGGCCGCGGGCCATGGTCTTGGCCGCGCCGAAGCGCACGTACTGGTCGCTGCCCAGGTCGAAGTTCAGGTTCAGGCTTGGCAGCACGTTGTCGTAATCGGCGCCGCGGGTGGTTTCGGAGACCGTCTCGGCCATCGCCGAGAAGCCGTGCGAGCTTTGCTCGGTGCGCACGAACTGCACGCCGATGTTACCCGTCACAGGAATTTGGCCCAGGTCGGTGTCGATGCCGACTTTGACGTAGGCCGTGGTGACCTTCTCGGACACTTCGTAGTTACGGTTGATGATTTCGCCTTCAGCGGTCGGCGCGGTGTCGTACAGCTGGTTGATGGTGTCCATCACGCGGTACGACAGCACGCCAGGGATGCCGGCGAACGACAGCGAGGTCGGCGAAATCAGCAGCGATGCCGGGACCGTGACCGGGGTGCGGCCGTTCTTCAGGTCGGCGACCGATTCGTTCATCTCGCGCTCTTTGTCGCGCTTCGAGTGGTTCACGCCGAAGTCGACACCTTTGAAGAAGCTGCTGTCCAGGTCGCGGTGCAGTTCCAGGCGCACCGCTTTCAGGGTGTCGTTCGCCTTCGGACGCTTCCACAGGCCGTCATGGCCCCAGCCCTGCGGGTCCTGCAGCTTGACGGTGGCGGCATCGGCGTAGCTCAGGTCAGGCACCAGCGAACCGAATCCAGGGCCGCTCGGCAGGTTTATCTTGAAATTGACCGGGGTATCGATACCGGCATAGGTCTCGATCACGTTCTCGCTGCGCTTGGCGTTCGAGTAGCTCAGGTCCGCGGTGGCTTTCCACTTTTCGGCGAACCTGATCTCGGTGTTCCAGCCCAGGGCCTTGAGCTTGTCGTCGCGGGTATTCATGTCGTTACGCACGACCAGGTTGCTGGCGCGGACGTCGGCCGAGGTCGCAAGCTGGCCATTGCCGACCGGTTTGGTGACGACATTGCTCCAGACCGCGCCTGGCACGCTGCCCCAGTTGCCAGCCAGGCTGCCCATCAGGCCGCGCATGGTCTCTTCTTTCTCGAACTTCGAGTAGTACAGGTCGAGCGTGGAGTGGAAGTTGCGGCTCGGCTTGAACTCGAGCACGCCCATGATGCCGTCGCGCTTCTGGGTGCGCGACTGCGCCGAAGCTTCGAAGCCGTTCTGGTAGGTCACGCCGGCAGGGATGCCGGAGGCCGCGTTGCAGCCCCAGTCAGGGTTCTGGGTGCAGACGTTGTCGGTGGTCTCGAAGCCCCATGCCATGTAGGTCTGGTCCTGGCCCGGCGAATCGAGGTGGGCGTAGCCGACTGCCACGCCGACGGTGTTGTTGGCGAACTGGTCGACGTACGATGCGGAGACGCGCATGCCGTCGGCGCTGGTGCCTTCGTTCATGGTGCCGTTCGAATTGCGTTCGGCGCGCGCATTCAGCGCGATCTTGCGCTCGCGCAGGTCGAGCGGACGCACCACGCGCATGTCGACCGTGCCCGACAGGCCCTGGCCGATCAGTGCCGCATCCGGGGTCTTGTAGACGGTCGCGCTGTAGATCAGCTCCGACGGGAACTGGTCGAACTCGACGCCGCGGTTGTCACCCGTGGTGACCTGTTCACGGCCGTTCAGCAGGGTGCCGGCGAAGTCCGGCGACATGCCTCGGATCGCGATCACCTGCGCGCGGCCCTGCACGCGCTGGCCTGCGAGGCCCGGCAGGCGCGCCAGCGACTCGGCGATACTGACGTCCGGCAGCTTGCCGATGTCTTCCGCGGTCACCACTTCAGTGATGCCCTCGGCGTTCTTCTTGGCCTGGATCGAGGTCTCGATACTGCCGCGGATGCCGGTCACGACGACCCTTGCTGGTTCGGCTTCCTGTGCGTGGACGGCGCCCGCGAGCAGCATCGCGCACGCGGCCGCGATCGGCGTAATTTTCAGCGCCGAGCGGGTGGCCTGGCTGGTTTTGAATGTGGTTTTCATGGATTACTTGTCTCCCGGGGATACGAACAAATTCTTGTTTTACGGACTTGCCTTGTTGTCAAAAATTTCCCGCACCATGAGAGTGCAGTAATGACAGATTGGAAACGTTACCAACGTACAGATCGAATATTGCGACTCTTGAATTTCTTTGTCAACAAAAATGCAAGCTGCGCCCCATACAGGTGCATGAGGTGTTGCCTATTCGCCCACCACCCTTTCCTTCAGGAACGCCCGGTACCATTTCCCGCTGCGTTTCAGGGTGCGCTGCTGGGTCTGGAAATCCACATACGTCAGCCCGAAACGGCGCAGGTAGCCTTCGGCCCATTCGAAATTGTCAAGCAGGCTCCAGGCGAAGTATCCCCTGACTTGGGCCCCTTGCGCAATCACCTCGCGCAGGGCCGCCAGGTGGCGCACCAGGTAGTCGCGCCGCTCGACGTCCTCGATCTCGCCGTCCGGGCCGACCACGTCTTCGTAGGTCGAGCCGTTCTCGGTGATGTAGATCGGGCCGGGGCGGTAGTCCTGTTCCACCCGCCGCACCAGGTCGGCCATGCCTTCCGGCGAGACTTCCCAGCCGAAGGCGGTGCGCGGCACGCCTTCGCGCTCGACGATGCGCGCGTCCAGCGGCCCGGCGCCGTCTTCGTGCGCGACGATCTCGGGGAAGTAGTAGTTCACGCCCAGGAAATCGGTCGGGCGCGCGATGATCTCCAGGTCGCCCTCCTTCACCACCGGTGCGTCTGCGGCGCAGCGTTCCAGCACGTCGGCCGGATAGCCGCGCCCGTACAGCGGATCGAGGAACCAGCGGTTGCGCAGGCCGTCGTGGCGCCGCATCGCGGCCACGTCTTCCGGACCGTCCGAAGCGGCCGACAGCGGATGCAGGCTGAGCGCGATGCCGGCGCGCGCGCCCGGCACGTTGGCGCGGATCGCCGGCAGCGCCAGCCCGTGCGACAGCAGCACGTGGTGCGACACCTGCAGCGCGGTGCGGAAGTCCTTCACGCCGGGGGCATGCACGCCTTCGTAGTGGCCGTGGATCGAGGTGCACCACGGTTCGTTATGGGTGATCCAGTTCTTCACGCGGTCGCCCAGCGTGGCGCTCATGACATCGGCGAATTCGGCGAAGGCCTCGGCGGTGGCGCGCTCGTTCCAGCCGCCGCGGTCCTGCAGGAACTGCGGCAGGTCCCAGTGGTACAGCGTGAGCCAGGGATCGAGCCCGCGTTCGAGCATGCCGTCCACCAGGCGCGAATAGAAATCCAGCCCCTGCTGGTTGGGGCGGCTGCCCGGGCCGGAGAAAATGCGCGGCCAGGCCACCGAGAAGCGGTAGGCGTTCAGGCCGAGGTCGTGCCCGATATCGAGGTCGCCCGGCCAGCGGTGGTAGTGGTCGCAGGCGACCGCGCCGGTCGAGCCGTCGCGGATATTGCCCGGCTGGGCGCTGAAGCGGTCCCAGATCGACTCCACCCGGCCGCCTTCGCTCGCGCCACCCTCGATCTGGTAGGAGGAGGTCGAGCAGCCCCACAGGAAGTCGTGCGCGAAATCGCTGCGGGCGATCTCCGGCAGTGCGGGGGCGGTGTATTTTTCGGTCATGTTCGTGGTATGCAGGAGCACCCTTCCCGCAAGGGGTGGAAAGGTTTCCAAGTGTAGCAAAGAACTTTCGCCGTGTGCGTGTCCGGCCGCCGAAATTTTCAGGCTGTTGCGTCGGCGCCCACCGCCGCCCCGCGCGCGGCGCTGCCGCCGGCGGCGGGATGGGCCGACTCGCCCAGCGAAGCGCGGTTGGTGAGGCTGAGCGGGAAGTCGCGCCGCACCGGGCGCTCGCCGCCATAGCAGCGGTTGAGCAGGGCATTGACCCCGCTCAGGGTGACGTCGCGCCACGGGATGTGGACCGTGGTCAGGCGCGGCGCGGAGAATTCGGCGCTTGGCGTGTCGTCGTAGCCGAGCACCGAGACCTGCGACGGCACCGCGATGCCAACCTGCTGGAAGTACGACAGCGCGCCGATCGCCATCTCGTCGTTGGCGCAGAACAGCGCGGTGAACTCGGTCTTCGAGGCCACCAGCTCGGCCGCCGCGGCCCAGCCGCCTTCCGGCGAAAAGTCGCTTTCGGCAATCCACATCTTGCCGGTGTCGATGCCGGCCGCCGCCAGCTCGGCCAGGAAGCCGTCGATGCGCTCCACGTTGTCGGGCGAGGTGGACGGGCCGGCGATCACCGCGATCTTGCGGTGGCCGCGTTCGAGCAGGGTGCGCGCCGCCAGCACGCCGCCGCCGGTGTGGTCGGGGCTGAAGCACATGTCGGGGATGCCCTCGGAGCGGTGGTTCAGCAGCACCACGCGCGACTGCTTGGGACCGAGCGCGGCGATGTCGGCGTCCGACAGGTGGTTGGTCATCGCCAGCACCCCGTCGCAGCCGCGCTCCATCAGGAACTCGATACCTTCGATGGCCTGGCGGCGGGCGTCGCCGGAGCCGGCGCCGAACGCCACCACCATGTGCAGGCCGGCTTCACGCAGCTCGGTGTCGATCAGCTGCAGGATCGGGGTGTAGAAAGTGCCTTTCAGGATCGGGATGTACACCCCGATCATGCGCGACGACCCGGACAGCAGCGCGCGCGCCGCGTGCGATGGGCGGAAGTCGAGCTCCTCGATCGCCTTTTTCACGCGTTCGAGCGTCGCTGGCGACACCGAACCCTTGCCGCTCACCACGCGCGATGCCGTCCCCAGTCCTACACCCGCCAGGCGGGCCACGTCCTTGATAGTCGCCACGAGATCCTTTGGTCGATCACTGATATGGTGAAAAGCATAACGCAACTTGCGCCCTGTCGCACAGGCCTTTTCAGTTACCGCCTTTCCAGGCGAAGGTCGACATGCTGCGCGCGGGTACCGTGTACGAGAAGTTCTGGCCGCCCGTGCGCACCGAGAAGCTGCGCGGCTCGCGCGCCGGATTGGCCACCAGCAGCGCGGTCGAACCGTCGACGTTGCGGAAGGCCACGGTGTCCAGGCCGCCCACGCCGGTGGTCGATTCGATGCGATGCGCGCCAGGACGCACGAAGCGGCTGGCGTGGGCCAGCGCATAGTATTCGACGTTGCGCGCGATGGCGCCGGTCTTCGAGTCGATGGTCACCACGCCGCGGCAGGTCTTGCAGCCGCCCACGAACGGGCCCTTGTTCTCGTCCAGCGCCAGGTTCCACAGCAGGACGCCCTTTGCCCAGCCGCGCGTGGACTTGATCATCATGGTGCCGCCGAAGAACTGCAGGTTGTCGTCCCAGTTCGGCGCCCAGTCGCCGCCGGAGCATTCGGTGAACCAGGTTTCCTTGTCCGGATACGCGTCGTGCAGGGCCGCCTGCGCGCGCACGTCGCCGCCGTAACAGTGCCACGCCACGCCGTCCACGTACTTGTTCGCCTTGGCGTCGTTCAGCACGTAGGCGGGCGAATACAGCCGGTCCCAGTTATGGTCGTAGTCGAGGATGCGGGTTTGCGGATGCGCCTTTTCCAGCAGCGGGCCGAGGTGCGAGCCGATGAAGGTGGCGCGGCCATGCTCTTCCACGCGCATGCCGGCGTAATCGGGCGGTTCGAAGTGCGGCTCGTTCTGCAGCGTCAGCGCAAACATCGGGATGCCTTCGGCCTTGTAGGCGTCCACGTAGCGCACCAGGTACTGCGCGAAGGCGCGGTAGGCCTCGGGTTTGAGGCTGCCGGTGAGGATGCTGTCGGAAGTTTTCATCCAGCCGGGCGCGCTCCACGGCGAGGCCATGACCTTCAGCTGCGGGTTGATCGCCAGCGCCTGCTTCACGGTCGGCAGCACCTCGGCGCGGTTCGGTTCGATCGAGAAGTTCTTCAGCTCGTAATCGGACTCGCCCGGCGGCATGTCGTCGAAGCTGTAGTTCGTCATCGAGAAGTCCGACGAGCCGATGGTCAGGCGCGTGAACGACAGGCCCAGGCCATTCTTCTTGGTGCCGAACAGTTCCTGCATCAGCGCCTCGCGCTGCTGCGGGTTCAGGCGCTTCTGGATCAGGTGCGCGGAAGCGTCGGTGATCGAGGCGCCGAAGCCGGTCATCTCCTGGTAGCGCACCGAAGGATCGATGTCGATCACCGCGCGCTGCAGCGCGCCGCGGCCGAAGGAGGCGTCCTTTTCACGCGACATCAGCTTGGCCTGGTCGCCGGTGGTGACCCAGGCCTCGACGGTGGGCGAGGCGCTTGCCTGCAGCGCGCATCCGGCCAGCAGCGGCAGCATCAGCGCCCGCATCGTGTTCTTCTTGAAAGCCATGTTCGGTGCTCCTTCGGTTGAATGGCATGGGGGCCGCGCAGGGCGCGGCAGTAAAAAGCCTTACAGGCGCTGCCCGCTTTCGGCATCGAACAGCGAGGCGCGGCCGGCGTCGACCGCGAACGCGACCGCCTGCCCGGCGGCAAACGCGCGGTCGTCGTGGACCAGGGCCGACACCAGGTGCCCGCCGGCATCGATCCAGACGATCTGGTGGTTGCCCATCGGCTCGACCAGCGTCACGGTGCCGGCCAGCGGCGCGCCGGGAACGATGGCGATGTGTTCGGGCCGCACGCCCAGCACCGCGGCGCGCGCGGCGGGCAGGCCAGCCCCCGGCAGGTCGATCGCGAATGCGCCGGCGGCAAAGCGCCCCGCTCCGTCGATCTCCCCGCTGATGAAATTCATGGCCGGCGCGCCGAGGAATCCGGCGACGAACAGGTTGGCCGGCTTCTCGTACACCTCGGCCGGCGCACCCACCTGCTGCACCACGCCGGCGCGCATGACCACGATGCGGGTCGCCAGCGTCATCGCCTCGACCTGGTCGTGGGTCACGTACACCATGGTCGAGCGCAGCTTCTGGTGCAGCAGCTTGAGTTCGCGCCGCAGTTCGGTGCGCAGCTTGGCGTCCAGGTTGGAGAGCGGTTCGTCGAACAGGAACACGCCGGCCTCGCGCACCAGCGCGCGCCCGATCGCCACGCGCTGCCGCTGGCCGCCGGAGAGCTGGGACGGCTTGCGCTTGAGCAGGGGCTCGAGCTGCAGCATGTCGGCCGCGCGCGCCACCCGGCGCGCGATTTCCGTTTTCGGGGTGCCGTTCACGCGCAGGCCGAAGGACATATTGCCCTCAACCGTCATGGTCGGATACAGCGCATAGGACTGGAACACCATGCCGATGCCGCGCTCGCTCGGGTCGGCCCGGGTCATGTCGCGCCCGCCGATCTCGACGCTCCCTTCGGTGACGTCGACCAGGCCGGCGATCGCATGCAGCAGGGTCGACTTGCCGCAGCCCGACGGGCCGAGCAGGACCAGGAACTCGCCCTCCTCCACCGCCAGGTCGAGGCCCTTGATGATCTCGTTCCCGCCGAGCCGGATGCCAAGGTTGGTGAGGCGTACGTTCGACATGCTTAACCCTTTACCGCGCCGGCCGCGATACCGCGCACGAACCAGCGGCCGGAAATGAAATAGATCGCCAGCGGAACCAGCGAGGTGAGGATGGTGGCCGCCATGTTGACGTTGTACAGGCGCGTACCGGTGGTGGTGTTGATCACGTTGTTCAGCTCCACCGTCATCGGCAGGTTGTCGCGCCCGGCGAACACCAGGCCGAGGATGTAGTCGTTCCACACGCCGGTCACCTGCATGATCGCAGCGACCACGATGATCGGCAGCGACATCGGCAGCATCAGCTGGAAGAAGATGCGCCAGAAGCCGCCGCCGTCGATGCGCGCGGCCTGGAACAGCTCGTGCGGGATACCGGCGTAGTAATTCCGGAACAGCAGCGTCATGACCGGCATGCTGAAGATGATGTGCACCAGCACGATGCCGGGCAGCGATCCGAACAGGCCCAGCGCTCCCAGCACGCGCACCAGCGGGAACATCATCACCTGCAGCGGAATGAAGGCGCCCACCATCAGCACGCCGAACAGCAGCGAGGCGCCGCGCGGCTTCCAGAACGACAGCGCGTAGCCGTTCACCGCCCCAAGCAGGATCGGCAGCACGGTGCTTGGCACCGTGATCGCCACCGAATTCCAGAAGCCGGCCCGGATGCCCTGGCAGTCGACGCCGGTGCAGGCGCCGCTCCAGGCTTCGCGCCATGGATCGAGCGTGAGCTGCAGCGGCAGCGCGAAGATGTTCCCGAGGCGGATCTCCTCCATCGGCTTGAGCGAGGTCACCACCATCACGTACAGCGGCAGCAGGAAGAACAGCGCGGCGGTGAGCAGGAAGGCGTAGATGCCGATCCGCGCCGGCGTCAGGCGGCGGTTCATGCGCGCCCCTTGCGGCTGCGCGCGTAGGCGTACGGGGCCAGCAGGGCCAGCACCGGCACCAGCAGCATCACCGCGGCGGCCGAGGCCAGGCCGATGTTGGCGCGCCCGAACAGGTTATCCATGATGAACTTGGCCGGCACTTCGCTGGCCGTGCCGGGCCCGCCCTGGGTCATCGCGACCACCGCGTCGAACAGCTTGACCACCGCCGTCGACAGCAGCAGGAAGGCGGTGGCGATGGTGGGGCCGAGCATCGGCAGCACCACCGACAGGTACACGCGCCAGGCCGGGATGCCATCCAGGCGGGCGGCCTTCCAGATTTCGGTGTCGATGCCGCGCAGGCCGGCCAGCATCAGCGCCATCACCAGGCCGGACGCCTGCCACACGGTGGCGATGACGATGGTGTACATCACCATGTCCGGGTCGTTCAGCCAGTCGAACCGGACGCTCTCGAAACCGGCCCGCCGCAGCGCCTCGCCGATGCCGGCGTCGGGCGACAGCAGCCACTGCCAGACCAGGCCGGTGGCCACGAAGGACATCGCGTAGGGATACAGGAAGACGGTGCGCAGCGCGCCCTCGCCGGTCACGTTCTGGTCGATGAAGACCGCCAGCAGGAAGCCGATCAGCATGCAGGCGGCGATGAACAGCACGCCGTACAGCGCCAGGTTATTCAGCGACAGCAGCCAGCGCTCGTTCTCGAACAGGCGCACGTACTGCGCCAGGCCGACGAACTGGTCGGACGGGAAGCTGCGCGATTTGGTGAACGACAGCTGCAGCGACCACAGCACCGTGCCGAGGTAGCCGACGATGACGGTCAGCGCCATCGGCAGCAGCGCGGCGAACGGAACCAGCTTGCGGGCGCGCAGCATCCGGCCGGCTTAGTCCGCGAGCGCGGTCGCGATGCCGCGCTGCGCTTTTTCGACCGGCATATTGGTGTTCCAGTACGCCGTCAGCACGTCCACCATGTCGCCGTTCTGGTCCGGCGTCAGGTACACCTCGCCGATGCCGACCTGGCGGGTGCGGTCCTTCATGATCGCCAGGCCCGCCTGCGCGCACACGTCCAGTCTGGACGCGTCGGCATCGGCCCGCACCGGGATCGAACCCTTGAGGCGGTTGAACTCGACCTGGGTGGCCGGGGCCACCATCACGTTCTGCAGCAGCTTCTGCGCGCGCAGCGCTTCGGCGTTGTTCGTCTTCGGGAAGATGAAGGCGTCACCCTGGACCAGGTAAGGCGACTTGGGGCCGAAGCCGGGGATGCAGCCGTACTCCTTGCCTGCAGTCTGTTTCGCCGCCGAGAACTCGCCCTTGGCCCAGTCGCCCATGATCTGCACGCCCGCCTTGCCGCGGATGAGGAGCGCGGTCGCGTCGTTCCAGTTGCGGCCCGGCGATCCGGCATCCACGTACGAGCGCAGGCGCTTGAAGGTGAGCAGCACGTTGCGGAACTCGGGCGAATTGATTGCGCGCGGATCGCGGTCGCGCATCACGCGCAGGTACAGGTTGGTGCCGCCGACGTTCGCCAGCACCGCCATGAACACGATGTTCTCCTGCCACGACTGGCCGCCATGCGCCAGCGGCACCAGGCCGGCCGCCTTCAGCTTGTCGAGCGCGGCGAACAGCTCGGTCATGGTCGCCGGCTCCCTGGCGATCCCGGCCTTCTTGAAGGCGTCCTTGGAATACCAGAACCAGGCCGGCATGTGGATGTTGGTCGGCACCGCGTAATAGTGGCCGCCGACCTTGATCACGCTGCGGATCGGCTCGGGCAGCGTGCGGTCCCAGCCCTCTTTCGCGGCGATGTCGTCGACGTTATTGAGCATGCCTTCCTCGATCAGGTCGAGGAACTGTTTCGATGTATTGAACTGCGCCGCGGTCGGCGGCTTGCCGCCGGCGATGCGGTTCAGCGCGACGGCGCGGGCCTGCTCGCTGCCCGCGACGGCGCTGTCGACCCATACGCCACCGGCTGCACGGTATGCGTCCGCCACCTTGCGGATCGCGGCGGACTCGCCACCCGAGGTCCACCAGTGAATGACTTCCGCCTTCGGCCCGGCCGCGCCTGCCGCGGCGGCGGCGCCGAACGCCAGCGCGACTGCCAGCGCCAGCTTTTGTGCTTTGTACATCGTGTCTCCTTGGATGCGGGCCCTGCGGCCGGCACGTGGTCCGGGTTCGTTCCGGGCGAAATTGGAAACGTTCCCATTATTGTCGCCCGAATATAACACCCATCGTTTTTTAGTGTCAACGAAGGGTGCAGCGATTGTCGCCCGCACCGGGGGACTTGGCAACCGCGCACGACCCATCAATACGCGATAAAGAGACAGGCGCGTCTGGGTGCAGTCCCCTGCGGGGGACAGTCCCCCGCAATCCGGCGCCAGGATGATGGATAATTACTATGAAGAACACTGCCGGGGAACAACATGAACAAGAGAACGCTACTCGGACTCGCCGCCGCCTCCATCCTCGCCACGAGCGCCGCCCGTGCCGGCGAACTCATCCAGGATGAATTCGGCTCCGCGGTACTTGGGCGGAAAGTCGCGCTGAACGTCTACCTGCCCGACGGCTACGCCCAGGGCGCGAACTATCCGGTGATCTACCTGCTGCACGGCGCCGGCGGCAACGAGACCGAGTGGGCCGCCAATGGCGGCGTGGTCCAGACGCTGGACGGCATGATCCGGCGCGGCGAGATCCGGCCGACGGTGGCGGTGATGCCGACCACCGGCGGCGGCACCTGGTGGGTCGATGGCGCGGTCGACAAGGCCGAAACGGCCTTCATGCGGGAGCTGCTGCCGCACGTCGAGCGCAAGTACAAGGTGTCGGGTGCTCGGGGCGCCCGCGCGATCGGCGGCCAGTCGATGGGCGGCTACGGCGCGCTGCACATGGCGCTGAAATTCCCGGACAAATTCTGCGGCGCCGCGATCCTGAGCCCGGCGATCTACGACCCGCTGCCGCCCTCCACTTCCGCATCGCGCCTGACCGCGCAGTTCCAGCGCAACGGCAAGTTCGACGAGGCGCTGTGGAAGTCGCTCAACTATCCCACCCTGCTGCCCGCGTACCAGCGCGGCGCGGTACGGGTGCCGATGTGGATTGCATCCGGCGACCACGACCACCTCGGCATTGCGGTCGAATCGGCGAACCTGTACTGGAAGCTGTTCCAGGTCCAGCCGAAACAGGTGGAGCTGCGCATCACCGACGGCGACCACGAGTGGCCTGCCTTCAACGCAACGTTCCCCGATGCGCTGCGCTACATCGACGCCAACTGCGTGCGCAACAGGTAGGCCCCCGGTCGCGCTCAGTCAGCCGATTGGACGCTGCCCCGGCTGAACCTCCGAAGCCGGCAGCACGCTGGCCTGCGGGGAGCCCAGCAGCGCCAGCAGCTCGTGCAGCGACTGCACCGCGGCCGCGCCCTCGCCCACTGCGGTCGCAACCCGCTTGACCGAATTGCTGCGCACGTCGCCCACCGCGAAGATCCCCGGCCTGCTGGTCTCGAACGCATACGGCATGCGCTCGAGCTTCCAGCTGTCCGGCGGCAGCGACGGGCCGGTGAGCACGAAGCCCTTGCTGTCGAGCGCAACGCGCTGGTCCAGCCATCCCGTATTCGGCTCGGCGCCCAGGAACAGGAACACGTGCTCGATATCGCGCTCTTCCACCATGCCGTTGCCGACGCGGTAGCGCACCCGCTTCAGGTCCGTCTCGCCGATCAGTTCGACCAGCTCGGTCTTGGAATGGATGGTGACGTTAGGCGCGGCCTGGAGGCGCCGGATCAGGTACTGCGACATGCTCGCCGCGAGGCCCGGCCCACGCACCATGACGTGGACATGGCTTGCGCGGCGCGACAGGAACACTGCCGCCTGGCCCGCCGAATTGCCGCCGCCGACGATGATCACGTCCTGCCCCGAACAGAGCGTCGCTTCCATGAACGAAGCTGCGTAGTACACCCCGCGCCCCTCGAATGCTTCGAGCCGTTCCAGGCCTGGCTTGCGGTAGCGCGCACCGGTGGCGACGATCACGGATCGCGCATTGATCCGCTGCCCGTCGTCGAGTTCGATCACATAGCGGCAGTGGCCGCCGGACTCGCTGTCGCATTCGAGCCGGACCACCTCGAACGGCACCGCCACTTCGGCGCCGAACTTGCGCGCCTGCGCCAGTCCCCGGGCCGCCAGCGCCTGCCCGGTGATCCCGGTCGGGAAGCCGAAGTAGTTTTCGATTTTCGTGCTCGATCCCGCCTGGCCGCCGGGCGCCTTGGCGTCCAGCACCGCGACCGTCAACCCTTCCGAGGCCGCGTACACGGCCGCCGCCAGTCCGGCCGGTCCCGCGCCCGCGACCACCAGGTCGTAGCTCTTGCCGTCGATGCTTTCCGGCGCCAGCCCGGTCGCTTCCGCAGCCGCGCGGTTGGACGGATTTTTCAGCGCCCTGCCGTCCGGGGTGATGACCACCGGGATGTCCGCCGGCGTCATATGGTATTTGAGCAGCAGCCCGTAGTTGTTGGCGTCCTGCTCGATGTCGAAATAGGCGAGCGGATGGGCGTTGCGGTTGAAGAATTCGCGCAGGCGCAGCGAATCGCTGCTGTGGCGCGATCCGATCAGGATCACGCCGCCGTGCGTGTCTTCCAGGATCCCGACGCGCCGCAGGATAAACGCGCGCATGATGATTTCGCTGAGCTCCGCTTCGGCCACCACCAGCGTGCGCAGCGACTCCTCGCCAACGATCAGCACTTCGCAGTCTTCGATCACCCGGGCGCTGCCGACGCGCGCGCTGCCGCTCAGCGTGCCGATTTCGCCGGTGAACATGCCCGGGCCGACCGTCGCCATCAGCTGGGGACCGTCGACCGTGTTGCGCTCGAGCGCGATATAGCCGGAAAGCACCACGACCATTGGCGCGTGGCGCTGGCCTTCCTTGTACAGGAACTCATCGGCCTTGAACGCATGGCGCTGCCCGTACTGGGCCAGCACGGCAAGCTGGTCTTCGTTCAGGACCGGGAACAGCTGGTGCCACCTGTTGGCAGTCTCGAAGGGGACGTACGGCGGCGGACCGGTCGCGATGCTCATGGTGCATACCCCGCTTGCGAACGAGAGTAGGTCAGACCGTTTTACGCCGGTTCGATTGGAGTTTCAAGCCATGTCCGGCAAGGCTCGCTCAGATTGCGTTGGCCACCTCCGCCAGGCGCATAAGCTGTTCGCCGATCGCGGCCGGCGGCAGGAGCGGATTGAAGCACACGGAAAGTTCGACGCCGGACTCGACCGGGTGTGCGATGGCCGCGCGGACCACTGCATTCGATCCATTCAGGCCGTAGCAGCCGATCAGCCGGTAGGCGCGCTCGAATTCCTTGATCGAACGCAGACCAGAGGCCTCGAATGCCGGCCAGTCGCTCTTCTTTACGTTACGCAGATCGGTATCGCGGATCGAGAACCGGTCGAATGCCGTGCGGAACGCGTCGCCAAGCTGCATTGCGGTCGGCATCCCCTCCAGCGTGATCGGCGCCGCCTGCTCGTAGTAGATTCCCGCCAGGTTCTGGTGCACCGCTGCCGCGATGACGCCCTTGGCCGAAACATAGAAATGCATGCCCCTGGCCGCATCCGGCTTCGTGTGCGAAAACAGCGCGCGTAGATTGGGCAGGTTCGGCATTTGACGGGTCCCCGTCTCAGCCCGGCCGCTGCAGGGACTGATCCCCGGTCAGCGCGAGCGGCAGCGCCCTCGCCCAGCGGTTGGCGGAAAGCGAAAACGTCAGCGAGCGGACCTGGTGGTACCAGCCGGCCGGCACGTAGAGCAGGTCGCCGGGCTCAACGATGCACTCGATCGTGGTCGCCTGGCGCGCAAGCGGGAACCTGTCGTAATCCGGCGCCTCCGGATCGAACGGAGATCCGTACAGGATGGCATTTGCTTCGCGCGGATAGAGGAACTGGTCATGGTGCGGCGGCGCCAGGAAGATGCGCTTGGTGCCCCAGACCTGCGCGAAGATGTTGTCGTCGTAATCGCAATGCAGGGGCGTCACCGTTCCCGCCGGGCCGAGCCAGAACCGTGGCGGGCCCATCTTGTCGAAATACGTCGGCCAATGGCAGAACCGGTTCAGTTCGCGCAATTCCAGGTTGCCCAGGTAAGGCGGAAGATCCTGCGTACCGGTGGCGACCAGCTCGAGGTACTCGAGCATGGACATGTCCTGCATGGCACGGTCCGGGGCGAAGGCGGTGTTGATATAGTCGCCTACCCGCGCGCGCACCAGCAGGTGGCTGAAGCTGTCACGCAAGGTTTGCGGCGTGAGCGCCGCCAGCGGCCATTTCTTGACGAGCCCGGGAATCAGGAACGGCAGGCCTTCCGCCGCGCGTGCCCGGAAGGCGGCGGCATTCAGCGCACCCAGGCGGGGCACTGAAGAGATACTTGGGAGTTCCTGTGCTGCGCGCCTGATCGCATCGCGCATTGCCTGGATCGACGTGACGCCGCGAACCTGGGCATCCCTTTCCTCGCGCGCCTGCTTTCGCGCGGCAAGGCTCTCGGGGGACGCCGGTTCCGACTGGGGCAATGGCGGCAGAACCCGCTGAGGCGCCCTCGCGCGCGGCCGCGTGTGATTATCGGACACCGTCCTCTTCCTTCTTTATGTACCGAAGCATCCCGGGGCTTTACCTTCGATTGTCATTGTCATCATCATGCCCAGCCAGATGGCATTATCGGCGATGAGACGGCATGCCGGCAATCTGCCCGGGGCGGGCTGCATTAACGCTTCGCGCCAGCCACCAGTACGACCGCACCGGCCACAATGGCAGCGATACTCGCCCACAGCGGGATGTTGACCTGTTTCTCTTCCGCGACCGACAACTGGATCGGCCCCATGCTGGCTTTGTGCGTGTCCTGGGTAAAGCTGAAGCCGCCCAGAGAAGCGCCCAGCAAACCGGCAACGATCAGGAGGATACCGACGATTTTAGTAGTGTTCATTGTTGTGCTTTCTTTGTCATTGGAGTGATGCGCCTGTAACTCTTCTCGGCTTGTTGATCGTTATTCCTGCGATCGGGTGTCAATCGTGGCAGGCGGGCGGAAAAAACGACGCCATCGTTCTTGCTCGATCTCACGGAAACCTCGCCCTCGTGCGCGGCAACGATCTGCTTGACTACGTACAGGCCCAGGCCCAGGTTTTGCGTTCGCGACGCGACCCGCTCGCTCGCCGGACGGATGGCAAAGCGCTTCACAGGGTCGAACAGTGTCCGCAGTTTGGCCGGCGGAATTACCTCAGCCTCATTGCGAACCTCGTAGATCACTTCCTCGGGCAGGCCGCGAACCGAGATATTGATCACGCTTTCCGGCCGGCCGTGCTGGATCGCGTTCGAAATCAGGTTGGAAAACGCCTGGGCCATGCGCGCACCGTCCCACATGCCGGTTAGTTCCCCATCGATCGCCAGGTTGATCTTGCGGTCGGGATGGAAGGTCTTCGCTTCCTCCACGATGCCGTGGCAGATCTCCGAAAGGTCAACCGTGTGGGGATCCACCGGAATCCCGTCCCCGAGGTGGGACGTCGAAAAATCCAGCAGATCTCGCACGATTGCATCCATCCGTTGCGAGCTGTTGAAGATGCGCAGCCCCACTTTGAGCGCCTTCGACGGCAAGGTCTGGTCCTGGAGCAGCACCTGTGCGCCCATGCTGATCGCACCGAGCGGCGTGCGGACGTCGTGGCCAAGGATCGCCAGGAACAGGTTCTGGGCTTCGCGCAGCATTTTGGCGTAGCGCGCCATCGATTCCGTCTGGGCCTGGTCGATCGCTTCATTAAAGCGGATCATGTCCTGTATATCTGCTGCGGTCGTGATCTCGACCTGTTGCGCCCACAGGCGCAGAACGCTCGAACGAAGCGCCCGGTATTCAGCCATGACCTGCTCGCCGGTGAAGCCTGCGGCGACCCGGTCGGCCGCGTGGATCTCGGCCGCCGTATCGTCGTCCGCCTGCGGCCCGAGCCCGCGTGACTTGGCGATGCTCTCGTGTTCGGCCTGCGGGGTGTCGAGGTCGGCGGCGACCACTTTCAGGACGGCGGCAGCGTGGTCGCGGAGTTCCTTCTTGTTCGCATTGACCAGCGGCTCCATCGTGGAGGCGAAATCTTCCCACTCCTGCAAGATGCATTCGAGGTTTACGACGATAAATTCTGATAATTTCATGAATGTCCTGGATACGGATGGCCGGCGCTGTTCTGCAGCAGTTTGCGCACCTCGAGCAATAAGTCTTCTGCTAGAAAGGGTTTTCTCAGAAATGCGTCGTAATTGGTGCCGGGAGCCACACGGCAGCGCATTGACCCACTCATCAATAAAATCGGAAGATCGTGGCCACTCGACCTGGCCTTCAATTGTTCGCTCAGCTGTATCCCACTCATGCCGGGCATGGAGCAGTCGGAAATCAGGAGTTCGGGTTCCTGGTCGAAGATCGACTCCCATGCTTCCTGGCCACTTAACACGACGCTGACGTCGTAGCCGTGCGACTCCAGCATCATTGAACAGTTCTCTGCGAAGTCGGCATCGTCATCTGCTATTAAAATCATTGTTGTTTCCTTAACTGGCGGATGATTGTTTCAGGGCGGCCGGGCCGCCCCGGCCGCGATCAGCGTTGCGGGAGCACGATGACCGTGTCGCCAGTTTTGCCCTTGTCGCCCTTCGCGCCGTCGTATCCATCGGCGCCAGTCGCACCGGCTTCGCCCTTGGCGCCGTCATATCCGGTGGCGCCAGTCGCGCCGGCTTCGCCATTCGCGCCGTCATAGCCCTGGGCACCAGTCCGGCCAGTTGCCCCGGTCGCACCGGTCGCGCCGGGTTCCGCCTGGGCGCCCATGGCGCCTGTGGCGCCGGTAGCGCCAGGCGCACCGGCAGGACCTGCGATTACCTGGACCACCGGTGGTGGCGCCTCACGCTGGCATGCAGACAGGGAAATGCAGCTGGCCAGGGCGAGCAAGATCAGGGAATATTTCATGATGAATCCTTTTGTTGGGTAATGCGCCGCAACAGGCGGAACGGCTCGACGGCGTCGGGCACGCGTTCCACGTGGCGGGTGATGGGAATCGACCGGGGACACTGCCAATGTCGTTCGACGGGAGGCAGGAAGTAGCGGGAGTGGCTGCATCATGCGCCCCTAAATCTCCTCGCTCTGTTCGGAACCGAACATTGGGAACCCGCGCTGCGACGGGACGGGGCTGGTCGTGTCGCTTTTCGCAGGTCAAGTTTCGGGTTTTCCTGCTATACTTTCTTCACATGAATCGCACTCTCAAGACAATGCTGATCTGGCTGTTGATGGCTGTGCTACCGCTCAACGCGGTTGCGGCAGCCGTCGGCGCGTCTTGCGGTCCCATGCACCAGAATATGCACCAGCTGGCGGACGAGAGCGCTGTGCCGCCGGCGCCGCACGCCGGCGCCCACCACGGGCACGCCGATGCCGCACCCTCGGGCGACGAACTCCCTTCAGCTCAAGAACTTCCAGCCACCGACGGCGACGCTGCCCATTCGTGCAGCGCGTGCTCGCCGTTCTGCATCGGCGCCGTGGCGCCACCTCCAGGCCTGATCGCTCCGCCGCCCCCTGGCGGCTCGGAGACCGTGATTCCTTCGCCGGCGCCCCTGATCGCCGGCTTTATCCCGGATGCCCAAAAGCGGCCTCCCCGGCACATCTCCGCCTGAGTCAATGCGTTGACGGGTGCGCCACCGCGCCTGTCGCCGTCGAAATGTCCGCGCCTCCGCGCGTTCCATCACCACATTTTAGGTTTCGATCATGTCCAATCAATGGCTAGTATTCGGCCTGCTGGCGTGCGCGCCGCTCGCAGTCGCCGCACAGCAATTGCAACAACAAGGCCCGCTCGACCCGACGGCCGCCGTGCCAGCGGTAACGTACCGCTCGGTCTTCGCCGCGCCAGCGCCCGCCACGGAAGCAGCCACGCCTGACAAGGAATGGCGCGCCGCAAATGCGACGGTTGCGCAAACGGGCGATGCTCACGCCCATCATGGCGCACCTCAGGACGCCGCGACCGCTTCTCCTGCAGCTCCCGCCGCGCCGACCGCGCCTGCAGCTCCGGCAGCGCCGGACGCGCCCCCGGCCAAGCCGGCCGCCCCCGTCAAACACGACCACCACAAGCACGAAGGAAAATGATGTCCATCCAACATTCCCTCCCCTGGCTCCGGCCCGTCGCGCTTGGCGTTGCCGCGCTGACGCTGGCCGGCTGCACGACCTTTTCGCGCGATGGCGGACTCGATGAGGTTTCCGCCATCACCGCGGAGCGAACCGGCCAGTCGATCAAGCTTGCCAGGCCGGGCAGCGACACGTCCGCCGTGGACGCCACTGTCGCCGGCCTGCTGGCCGCGCCGCTCAGCGCCGACGCCGCGGTCAAGGTCGCGCTGCTGAACAACAAGGCGCTGCAGTCCTCGTTCTCGCAGCTGGGCATCGCCGAAGCGGACCTGGTGCAGGCCGGCTGGATGAGCAATCCCAGTTTCTCGTTCGGCCGTTCGTCCAACGGACACGAAGTCGAGATCGAACGCGCCATCATGTTCGACATCGTCGGCCTGTTGACCATCCCGGTGCGCAGCAAGATCGAGTCGCGCCGCTTCGAACTGGCCAAGCTGCAGGCCGCCGCCGAGGCGGTACGCCTGGCCTCGGACACGCGCAAGGCCTGGTTCAACGCCGTCGCCGCGCAACAGACCGCGCTGTACATGGACCAGGTGCGCGAAGCTGCGGAAGCGAGCGCGGAACTCTCCCGGCGCATGGCCAAGGTCGGCAACCTGAGCCAGCTCGACCAGGCGCGCGAACAGGCCTTCCATGCTGATGCGACGGCCCAGGTGGCGCGCAGCCGCCACAACGCCACCGCCGCGCGCGAACAGCTGACCCGCCTGATGGGCCTGTGGGGCCCGCAGACCGGCTACGTCCTGCCCGACCGCCTGCCCGACCTGCCGGCGGAAACCCGCCCCGCGACCGATATCGAAGCACAGGCCATGCGCCAGCGCCTCGATGTACAGGTGGCGAAGCGCGACACGGAAATGACCGCCAGCGCGCTCGGCCTGTCGAAGGCGACGCGCTTCATCAACGTACTGCACGGCGGCTACGTCAACAAGAGCGTTTCGGGCGCCGAGCGCGAGGACGGCTACGAGGTCGAGCTGGAGCTGCCGCTGTTCGACTGGGGCGGTTCCCGGGTCGCGAAAGCCGAAGCGATCTACATGCAGTCCTTCAGCCGCACCGCCGAAACGGCGATCCGGGCCCGTTCCGAGGTGCGCGAAGCCTATTCCGCCTACCGGACCACTTACGACCTGGCCAGGCACTACCGCGATGAAGTGATCCCGCTCCGCAAGAAAATTTCGGACGAGGTCCTGCTGCGCTACAACGGCATGCTGGCCAGCACCTTCGAACTGCTGGCGGACGCGCGCGCGCAGATCGGCAGCGTCAACACCGCGATCGAAGCGCAGCGCGACTACTGGATTGCCGAGACCAACCTGCAGGCCGCGCTCAGCGGCACCGGCGGCGCCGCGATGCAAATGAGCGGCCAGGCTTCCGGCGAAGCCGCACCGGCACACTAAAGGAACACTTCATATGAACTCACGTCGTAACTTCTTCACCGGCGCCGCCGCCCTCGTCGGCGCTGGCCTGGTCAGCCGGGTGGGCGCGGCATCGCTGCCGGAAGCTCCCATCATGGACAACGCCAGCACGCAGCCGCCGCTGGTCCCGTCCAACGGCCGCCACTTCAACGGTGTGGTCACCCTGAACGGCTGGTCCCTGCCTTGGCGCATGAACAACGGGGTCAAGGAATTCCACCTGATCGCCGAGCCGGTGGTGCGCGAAATCGCACCCGGCATGAAAGCCAACCTGTGGGGCTACAACGGCCAGAGCCCGGGCCCGACGATCGAAGTCGTCGAGGGCGACCGCGTGCGCATTTTCGTCACCAACCGGCTGCCGGAGCACACCAGCATCCACTGGCATGGCCAGCGCCTGCCGAACGGGATGGATGGCGTGACGGGACTGAACCAGCCCGGCATCCAGCCAGGCAAGACCTTCGTGTACGAATTCGAAGCGAAGCGTCCCGGCACCTTCATGTACCACCCGCACGCCGACGAGATGGTGCAGATGGCGATGGGGATGATGGGCTTCTGGGTGACCCACCCGAAGAATCCGGCGCACCACGCGGTCGACCGCGACTTCGTGTTCCTGCTGAACGCCTACAACATCGAGCCGGGCAGCTACACGCCGAAGGTCAACGAAATGCTCGACTTTAACCTGTGGACCTTCAACAGCCGCGTGTTCCCGGGCATCGACTCGATGAACGTGCGCCAGGGCGACCGCGTGCGCATCCGCGCCGGCAACCTGACCATGACGAACCACCCGCTCCACATCCATGGGCACGAGTTCGAAGTGACCGGCACCGACGGCGGCTGGGTCCGGCCGCAGGCGCGCTGGCCGGAAGTGACGACCGACGTCGCGGTGGGCCAGATGCGCGCGATCGAATTCGTGGCGACCGATCCGGGCGACTGGGCGTTCCACTGCCATAAATCGCACCACACCATGAACGCGATGGGCCACGATGTCCCGACCCTGATCGGCGTCGATCACCGCGGCCTGGGCGAAAAGATCAGCAAGCTGGTGCCCGACTACATGGTTATGGGCGAAAAGGGCGGCTCGATGGGCGGCATGGAAATGCCGCTGCCCGAAAACACCCTGCCGATGATGAGCGGCCAGGGCCCGTTCGGCGGAGTCGAGATGGGCGGCATGTTCACGGTCGTCAAGGTCCGCAAGGAACAGAAGCGTGGCGACTACTCGGATCCGGGCTGGTACAAGCACCCTCCCGGCACCGTCGCCTACGAATGGAAAGGCGAGCTCCCGGCCGCCACGCGCAGCACCTCGGCCGGCGGCCAGGCCATGCCGGTGGTGAAGCGGCCGAATGTCGAATTCAAGGTCCGCAAGCCGACCGGCCATGGCAATCACCATTGATGGGCGGCGCGGCCAACCCGCACGCAGAACGCTTTACAAGAATTACCAACAACACTCAACGAAAGGATTCACCATGAACGCAATCTCCAAACTGGCACTGGCCACCCTGATCGCCGCATCGTCCGCCTCCCCGGCTTTCGCACAGGACGCGCATGCCGGCCACGGTTCGCACGGAGCGGCTGCGCACGGCAGCCATCAGGCCGCCGCTGCGGCCGAACTGACGACTGGCGAAATCAAGAAGGTCGACAAGGACGCCGGCAAACTCACGATCCGTCACGGTGAGCTGAAAAACCTGAACATGCCGGCCATGACGATGGTATTCCGCGTCAAGGACACGGCGATGCTCTCGCAGGTGAAGGCGGGCGACAAGGTGAAGTTCAGTGCCGAAAAAGTGGATGGCGCAATCACCGTCACCAAGCTCGAGAACGTGAAGTAGTATTTTTTTCCGCATGACCCAAGGCCCCGGGCGCCGCACAGCGGCCGGGGCCGGCCGAACCGGAGAATCCTGATGAAAGTGAAAAACCTGCTTGCACTGTGCGCGCTGACGCTCGCAGCCAGCTACCCGCTCGGCGCGCACGCGCACGCCAGGCTGGAAGCGTCGGACCCGAAAGCCGGCAGCATTGTTGCGACCGCGCCCAAACAGCTGCGGCTGCAGTTCAGCGACATTGTCGAGCTTGCGTTCAGCAAGGTGAAGCTGCTGGACAAGGCAAATACATCGATCCTCCCGCTCAAGCTCGATCTCGACAAGTCCAATCCAAAGACGATCGTGGCCTCCCTGCCGCCCCTGAAATCGGGGCCGTACCGGGTGCAATGGACCGCCCTGACGCGTGACGGGCATAAGGTCAAAGGCGAGTTCGCCTTCCAGGTCAAGTGACCTGGGCCATGGATGTGGCGTCGGCCCAAATAGCCACCACGGTCATCCTTAACCTGTCAGTAGCCATGGCTATCGGGGCCAATGCGTCTCGCGCCTCGCTTCGCAGCGCCGGATCCGCCTGGGCGTTGCGCCAGCTCGACAGTTTGCGCATGGTCGCGCTGTCGTCGGTGGCGGTGGCGCTGGCCGCGTGCTTCGCCCTGCTGTGGCTCGAGGCAGCCTCGATGGCCGAAGTCCCCGTAACCGAAGCAGGAGCAGCGCTGCCGACGGTGCTGGCCTCGACGCATTACGGGACGGCGTGGACGGTTGGGACCTGTGCGCTGACGGCGTTCGCCATCCTGACCGCGCTCGCGCGGAACCTTCACGGCACCCGCGCCACCAGCATTGCTGCCTGGCTGGCCGTCGGCACCTACCTGTATACCCGCAGTACCGTGAGCCATGCCGGCGCAACGGGCGATGTCAGCTGGGCAGTTGCGTTCGACTGGATTCACCTTGCGCTTGCCAGCCTGTGGGCGGGCGAGGTGCTGGTGGCCGGGTGGTTCACACTTCGCGTCCCTGCCTCGGCGATTCCGGAAAGGCTGGAGCGCGCGGCATATGTGCAAGGGCTGTCGCGCGCAGCGACCATGGCGCTGGCAGGAATCGTCGCGACCGGCCTGTTCAGCGCGGTGCGCGCCATCGGGAGCCTGGAGCACGCCAGCGGAAATCCTTACGCCGACACCTTGCTGGCCAAGCTCGCGCTGGTGGCGCTTGCTGCAGTGCTGGGCGGATCTAACCGGTTTTTCGTCATGCCTGGCCTGCTCGCCCACCTGCGCAGCTCCAGTCCGGCAGCGCATCCCGCCGAACGCAGGTTCACCCTGGTTCTGCAAATCGAGGCGATCGTCCTGATCGCGGTCCTGGTCGCCGCTGCGCTTCTTAGCTCGACGTCCCCACCAGGCGCCGGCTAAGCCGGCCACCCCTCACCTTCAAGGAGGATCACATGCTCGCACCGAAGTCGCTGTATGCCTTGGCCATGCTCGTGGCAGTCGCGCTGGCGCCTGCCGCCAGCGCCGCCGAGCCGCGGGATGCGCTAGCGTCCTTTCACGCAGCCCTGGCGGCGGGCGACAGGCCGACCGCCCTCAGCCTGCTGGCGCCGGACGTGGCCATTTACGAATCGGGTTTTGTGGAGCGCTCGCGCGACGAATACGCCAGCCATCACCTCGGTGACGACATGGAGTTTGCCAAAACATCGACGCGCAAGGTCCTGAAGCAGACGGAGCGCGTCCAGGGAAGCATGGCGATACTCTGGCAGGAAACGGAGACCGTCGGCACCTCGAAAGGGAAGCCGGTTCACGTCCTGGGGACCGAAACCGCCCTGCTTGAGAAACAAGGGGACAGCTGGATCATTCGCCATGTCCACTGGTCTTCGCGGAAGAAGAGCCAGTAACGGCGGTTCCAGCTTCGGCGACCGCGGCGTCGCGCATGGCCTGGTCCGGCGAAGCTGCACCAAGCCATGCGCTGGACGCCACTACGGGATTTCCGCCCTCACACCTTGAAGTCGTCGTAGGCGATCTGTTCGTCTTTCACGCCGAGCTCACGCAACAGCGCGCGGGTCGCCGCTAGCATGGCCGGGGGTCCGCATACGTAAAATTCGCAGGCCTCGAGATCCGGATGCCCGCGCAGGAATTCCTCGTGCGCGGCCTCGTGCACCAGGCCGCAGCGCACGCCCTCGCCCGCCTGCGATTCATCGGACACCACCAGCTGCCATTTGAAGTTGGGATGCTTCTCGGCGAACTGCTTCATCTCTTCCACATACGGCGCGTCGCGCTGGGTGCGTGCGCCATACCAGTAGTGCAGCGGTTCGCGCGCGCCGGAATCGAGCAAAGCATGGATCATCGCGCGCAGCGGGGCCATTCCCGCACCGCCGCCGATGAACACTTTTTCGCGCGTCCCCGGCTTGATCGCGAAGTCGCCGAAGCCACCGCTGAAGCGCACCTGGTCCCCTTCCTTCAGGGTGTACATGTAGCTGGAGCCGCGTCCCGGCGGCTGGCCGGGCATGAAGCGCACCAGCAGCGTCAGCTGGCCATTCACTTTTTCGGCCGGCACCGCCAGCGAGTACGACCTGCGCAGCGGCGCAGTGTTGACCAGTTTCGCCGGCAGCGTCAGGTGCTTCCAGTCGTCGCGGTGATGATCCGGCAGGTGCACGTGCGCGGCGTCGGTCGCATATTCCGGCACGTGGACCTGGATGTAGCTGCCCGGCCGGCATTCCACACTGCCTTTCGGCTGCAGCGTGATCTCGCGCAGGAACGGCGTGACCGCCCTGACGCCCGTCACCACCGCTTCGTGCTCGGTACTGAGTGCATGCGCCTCGGCCACCTCCACCGTGATGCTGCCATCGACCGGCAGGTTGCAGGCGAGACGGTAACCCGCCGCCAGCTTTTGCGGCGACAGCAGCGCGCGGTCGGACGAGGTCGGTTCCGGCACAGTCCCGATGCAGCGCACTTCGCACAGGCCGCAGCTCTGGCCGCCGCCACAGTTGGACGGCAGCTGCAGTCCGTCGCGCGCCAGCGCCTGGAACACGGTGTCGCCACTGGACGCGGCCACGGTGCGCAGCTTGGCCCCGTCGGCGGCATAGACATTGACCACCGCCGCGCCGCGCCAGCGCTTCGGGATGAACTCGGCCAGGCGGAAACTGGTAAACAGCAGCCACACGCCGGTGAGCGCCATCGACAACCCGGCGATCGCGCTCGTCACCAGCAGCTTGTTATTGAAGTTCTCGCGCTCGGCGTAATCCATGATGTGCAACATCCAGAAGAAGTCGAACAGGCGCCAGGTGCTGTTGCGGTGTTCGAGGACGTTGCCGGTTTTGGCCGACACGTACACGCTGGTCTCGTCGGCGTCGCTGAAATCGACGCGCCAGACCGGTTCCTTGTGCTTGCGCGTTTCGAGCGTGTAGTTCAGCAGGCGCGGCGTGGCCGGGCTGCCGTTGCCGGAATACGATGCCTGCGCAATCCTGGTGACCAGTGCCGCGTCGAGCACCACGCGCGAGCCGTCGTTTGCGTTGACGATCCAGGCCGCATCGTTGTTGGCGACGCGGTAGACCGGCGTGTCGTTCAGCCAGCCGGAAGCGATCGTCATCACCGGTTCAGTGCTCTTTGCGACGACTTCGTCGACGGCGACCGCGTTCGTCGGCCAGGCCATGCCGGTCGGCGGCTTGATGCGGAACTCGCGCCCCGCCACCTTGCCTGCATCGAGCAGGCTCATGATCACGCCACTGGCCATCCACAACACGAACTGGATCGCGATGATGATGCCGACCCATTTGTGTATCTTTCGCATCCATGGAGTCATGCGCGCTTCCTCCTCGTGAAGCTGTACAGCAGCAGCCAGGCGCCGCTCAGCGCAAACGCGAGGCCGGTGACCGACGCGACGCGCAGCAGGGTATTGTTGACGTTGTCGCGGGTGTCGTAATCCATGATGTGGAACATCCACAGGAAATCGAACCAGCGCCACAGCTCATGGCGGCGCGCCAGCAGCTCGCCGGTATCCGGGGAATAGTAGAACGTGGTCTTGCCGCCGTCGTCGAACTGGACTGCCCACATCGGCACCGGCCGGGTATGGACTTCCTGCGGCGCCTTGGTGATCCATTCGATCTTGGTGATCGCGCCTTCGCCGGTGTAGGCGCCGGCCGCGAGCGTGCGCACGGTCGCTTCCGGGATCGGGCTGATTTTTTCGCCGGTTCCGGCGTCGATCAGCGCGGCCTGCTTGCCCTGCCGGATCTCATACACCTCGCGCTCGGCGAGGGTCTTCAGCTTCAGCGATGTCAGGCCCGGGTACTTCGCGGCCAGTTCGGTGCTCGACACCCTGGCGGCACTCGGGTTGAGCGGCTCGCCGTGCAGGTGCGCAAGGTGGTCGCCATGGATCACTTCGAGCGGAACCACTACCATGTACAGGCCGCTGATCATCCACAGCAAGGCCTGTACCCCGATGACCAGGCCGATCCACTTGTGGGCGCGCCTGACCCAGAACGATTTTTGCATCTTCAACCCCACCCGATTCATTAGAGTTGGCCCGCCGTCCGGCAAAGGACGGCGGGCCCGGCCAGCCAGCCCCTATCAGAAGCGATAGGCGACGCGTGCGTGCCAGCGACGGCCCAGCAGGTCGTAGGTCATCGTGTCGGTATTACCATCGGTCCAGCTCTGGATGTATGGCGGCTTCTTGTCGAACAGGTTGTCGACACCGAACGAAACCGTCATCGCCTTAGTCACAGCGTATTTCGCGCTGAGGTTATGGTACGCAACCGACGGAGCGCGCGCGCCGATATCTTCCGGCGAAGCGTTGATGTCGTCAGCCGATCCGATGTACTGGACGGTATAGGAACCCGACCATGGTCCGTTCGCGGCCGTCAGGCCGGCGGTCGAGCGCCACTTCGCATAGCTGCCGCGGCCACCGGTGATCTTGCCGGCGTATTCGATTACGTCGCCGCCCGGGAAAGGCGCCACGTCATAGCGGCTCAGGCGCGAGACGTCGACCGTCATGCCCGACTTCCAGCCAAACAGGTTGAAGTCGTACAGCATGCCGAAGTCGATGCCGGACACGCGCTGCTGCGCGGCGTTGGTCGGCTGCGAGGACAGGAAGTTGATTTCCTTCGAGGCCGGATCGCGCGTGAAGCTCGACGGGCTGCAGAAGATGTGGGCCATTCCCGGCGTGTTGTAGCACACCGACAGCTTGGTCGAACCTGGCACGGTCTCGATGGCGTTGTCGATCTCGATGTTGAAGTAGTCGACCGTGAACGTCATGTTGCGCACCGGGTTCCACACCGCGCCGACGGTGAAGGTATCGGCATCTTCCGGCTGCAGGTTGATGTTGCCGCCGCCGGTGGTCAGGATCGAGGTGCCGAGCTGGCGGTATCCCGCAGGCAGGCCGGAAGCCTGGCAGTTCTTGTACACGTTCGAATTAGGATCGAGCGTGTTCCAGTTGTTGCAAGGGTCGGTGGTGGTCAGGTTGCCTTCCGAGACACCGCCGAACAGTTCCGGCACGTTCGGCACGCGGAATGCGGTCGACTTGTTGGAACGGATCTTCAGCGACGGGATCACCTGCCAGTCGAGGCCGACTTTGTAGGTGCTCTTCGAGCCGAACAGGCTGTAGTCGGAATAGCGCGCGGCGGTATTCAGGTACAGCGACTTGACCATCGGCAGGTCCTTCAGCAGCGGGACCTGGAGTTCGGCGAACACTTCGCGCGCGCTGTATTCGCCGGCGATCGGATCCTGCGCGTTGGTGTTGGCCGCGCCCGAGACGATCAGGCTGTCCGGATCGCGCCAGCCCTTCTCTTCGCGGTACTCGAAGCCGGAAGCGAAGCCCACCGCGCCGGCCGGCAGGTTGAACACCTCGCCGCTGATGCTGGCGTTGAAGCTCTTCTGGTCGTTGCCGCCGTTGTCGCGGGTATCGGTATGGATGTAGTCGAGCACGGCCTGCGACAGGTTGCCGTAGCCGAGGTAGTTACCGCAAGGGGCTGCGCTGGCGCTGGTGCCGCAGGTGGCGGCGTTGAGGGTGGCGTCCACGCGGTCGAGGTTGATGATGTTGGTCATGCCGTCGACGCCGGTGTTGCGGCCCCAGTTGACCGATGCGGACCAGTCCCACTTCTCACCGATGTCGCCATTCAGGCCGGCCACCACGCGGAAGGTGTTGGTCTCCTGGAAGAAGTTGCGGGGACCGACTTCGGCCACGCGGCGGCGCTCGAGCGTCAGGTCCTGGCCGGTCGGGTTGGTCGGGTGCGAAGCGGAGATGCGGATCGGGCGGTTGGCGCCGATCGCGCCCGGCGTTGCGAGCTGGTGCGACTGGCGGTTCGTGAACATCAGTTCGGTGAACATCTCAACCTTGTCGTTCAGCTGGGTGGTGCCGAAGGCGCTGACGCCGACGCGCTTGATCGGGTTGACCGCATTCAGCATCGGATTGCTGTTGTAGCCGTGCTTGGCGGCCGAATAGGTTTCGAAACCGCGCGGGTTGCCGTTCGGGTCCTGGTTGAAGTTGACGCGGCGGCCATCGGCCAGGCGCGCGCGGCCGCCGATGGTCGACGAGCTGCCGGAGCACACCAGGGTGCCGGCATCTTCGAACAGTGCGCACGGCGCACGCGAGGCCAGGTTGACTTCCTCGTTTTCGGAATAGTTCAGGGACGCCATCATGGAGCTGCGGTCGCTGCGCGTGCCCCACACCAGGTCGGCCGACATTTCGGCGCCGTCGCCTTTGGCGGTCTCGCCGTAGCGGGCGGCCATTTCGACGCCTTCCATGCCCTTCTTGGTGATGATGTTGACCACGCCGGCCACCGCATCGGCGCCGTAGATCGCAGAGGCGCCGTCACGTAGCACTTCGATGCGTTCGATCATCGCCACCGGAATCATGTTCAGGTCGACCGAGCTGTTCGCGCCGGTGCCGCCGCTGACCACCCGGCGGCCATTCAGCAGCACCAGGGTGCGGTCGATGCCGAGGCCGCGCAGGTTGACCTGGGTGGTGCCGTAGCCGTTGCTGGTCCAGTAGGCGCTGCTCTGGTTGCCGGCGGTGCCGGCCGACGATGGCAGGCGCTGCAGCAGGGTTTCCACGGAGATGGCGCCGGAGCGCTGGATCGAGTCCGCATCGATCACGGTGACCGGACCGACGCCCGAGATCTGTTCCTGGCGCACGTTGATGCGGCTGCCGGTGACCTGGACCTTGGCGACGTCGCCTGCTGGCTGGGAAATTGGGGCCTCTTGCGCCTGGACGCTTTGGATCAGAAGTAAAACACCTACGGCCGTTGCTGTGTGCTTGAATGACATGTGGTCTCCATGGAATCGTTCTCGATATACGTGTCCGGCCTCCCTGCACCAGACTTCGTAACTCACCTGCTACTACGAACCTGCTCTACATCAATACAATCAACAAAACTTGTCTATACAACTAAAATAACTTGGGTTTTAACCTAATGCAAGCGGTTTTTTCTGATAGGGCAAATCGGCCACAAAATAGATTGGTAACGATTCCATCGTACCGCATGTAACGGCGGACGCCTGCAAAGAACAAAGCCCCGGAAGAGGGGCCTTGTAAAGATAGGGGCAGTTGCCCCAGCAGAGGCACACCCTCGCGGCTGGCCTCAGCGCGCAGTGACGGGGCCTTCCCTCCTCCCCTGGCCGCGACGCATCAGCAGGAATGCTGCCGGCATCACGAACATCGACAAGAGGGGCGCGGTGATCATTCCGCCCACCATCGGCGCGGCAATGCGTTGCATGATTTCCGACCCCGGGCCGGAACCGACGATGATCGGGACCAGGCCGGCGATGATGACGGCAACCGTCATCGCCTTCGGCCGCACCCGCATGACGGCGCCCTCGCGGATCGCATCCAGCAGGTCGGCCTCGGTGTCCGAGCCTTTGGCGGTGCGCGCGTCCCATGCCTGCTTCAGGTACAGCAGCATGATCACGCCGAATTCGGCTGCCACGCCCGCCAGCGCGATAAACCCGACCGCACTGGCGACCGACACATGGTGGCCAAGTGCCCACAGCAGCCACACGCCGCCCGCCAGCGCGAACGGGAGCGTCGCCATGATCAGCGCGGCCTCGTCGATCCGTTTGAAGGTCAGGTACAGCAGCACGAAGATGATGGCGAGCGTTGCCGGCACCACGACCTTGAGCCTGGCGCTGGCCCGCTCCATGAATTCGAACTGGCCGGACCATGACACCGAGTAGGCCGCCGGTAGCTGCACTTCGCGTGCCACCGCCCGCTGCATCTCGCGCACCACGGAATGGATGTCGCGGCCGCGGATATCGACATAGATCCATGCGGACAGCCGCGCGTTTTCGCTGCGCAGCATCGGAGGTCCGTCGCTGATGCGGATCGCCGCAACGTCGCCAAGGCTGATCCGGGCGCCGCGGCCGGTCAGCACCGGCAACTGCCGCAGCTTCTCGACCGAGTCGCGGTACTCGCGCGGATAGCGCACGCTGATCGGGAAACGCTGCAGCCCTTCTACGGTCTCGCCGACATTGTCGCCGCCGATCGCCGCCGCCACCACGCTTTGCACGTCGGCGATGTTCATGCCGTAGCGCGCCGCCATCTCGCGGTCGATGTCGACGTCGATATAACGCCCTCCGGTGAGCCGTTCTGCCAGCGCCGACGACACACCCGGGATCTTGCTGACAGTGCGCTCGATCTGGGCCGCAATCCGGTCGAGTTCCTGCAGGCTGGTGCCCGCCACCTTCACGCCGACCGGACTCTTGATCCCTGTCGCCAGCATGTCGATCCGGTTGCGGATGGGCGGCACCCAGATGTTCGACAGGCCGGGCACCTTCACGACCCGGTCCAGTTCCGCGACCAGCTTGTCGGTGGTCATGCCGGCACGCCACTGGTCGCGCGGCTTGAAGGTGATCGTAGTCTCGAACATTTCCAGCGGCGCCGGGTCGGTCGCGGTCTCGGCGCGGCCGGCCTTGCCAAACACGCTCTGCACTTCCGGCACGGTCTTGATCAGGCGGTCGGTCTGCTGCACCAGCTGGGCCGCCTTGCCGGCCGACAGCCCCGGCAGCGCGGACGGCATGTACAGCAGGTCGCCTTCGTCCAGCGGCGGCATGAACTCGCCGCCGAGCCGGGACAGCGGCCAGATCGTGACGAGCGCGATCAGTCCCGCCACCAGCAGCGTCGCCTTGGGGAAGCGCAGCACCCGCTCCAGCAATGGCCGGTACACGGCCACCAGGAAGCGGTTCAGCGGGTTGTTGTGTTCTTCCGGGATGCGGCCACGCACCAGGTAGCCCATCAGCACCGGGATCAGCGTCACCGCCAGGCCGGCAGCTGCCGCCATCGCATACGTCTTGGTGAACGCCAGCGGCGCGAACAGCCTGCCCTCCTGCGCCTCGAGCGTGAACACCGGAATGAACGACAGCACGATGATCAGCAGCGAGAAGAACAGCGCCGGGCCCACCTCCGCGGCGGCGTCGCCGATCACGCGCCAGTGCTCCGCGCCTTCCAGCTTCTCGCCGGGATGGCCGTGGTGCCACGACTCGATGTGCTTGTGCGCGTTTTCGATCATCACGACCGCCGCATCGACCATCGCCCCCACCGCAATCGCGATCCCGCCCAGCGACATGATGTTGGCGTTGACGCCCTGGTAGTGCATGACGATGAACGACGCCAGGATGCCGATCGGCAGCGTCACGATCGCCACCAGCGCCGAACGCAGGTGGAACAGGAACACCGCGCAGACGACTGCGACAACGATGAACTCCTCGACCAGCTTGACCGTCAGGTTATCGATCGCGCCCTTGATCAGGCCCGAGCGGTCGTAGGTCGTGACCACTTCGACTCCGGGCGGCAGGCTGGCCTTCAGCGTCGCCAGCTTCTGCTTGACCGCGTTGATGGTTTCGAGCGCGTTTTTCCCGGACCGCATGACAATCACGCCGCCCGCCACTTCGCCCTCGCCATTCAGTTCGGCGACGCCGCGCCGCATTTCGGGTCCGACCTGCACGCGCGCCACGTCGCCCAGCCGCACAGGTACGCCCGCGGCGTTTGTCGTCAGCGGTATTTTCCGGAAGTCGTCGAGCGATTGCAGGTAGCCGCCCGCACGCACCATGTATTCGGCCTCGCCCAGTTCCACCACCGAGCCGCCGGTCTCCTGGTTGGCCTTCTGCACGGCGTCGATCACGGCGCTGTGCGCGATGTTGTACGCACGCAGCTTGTCGGGATCGAGCACCACCTGGTACTGCCGCACCATGCCGCCCAGGCTGGCCACCTCCGAGACGTTGGCCACCGTTTTCAGTTCGTACTTCAGGAACCAGTCCTGCAGCGCCCTCAGTTGCGACAGGTCGCGCGCGCCGCTGCGGTCCACCAGCGCGTATTCGTACACCCACCCTACGCCGCTGGCGTCCGGCCCGAGCGCAGGTTTCGCCTGCGCCGGGAGCCGTGACTGCACCTGGTTCAGGTACTCGAGCACGCGCGAGCGCGCCCAGTAGGGATCGGTGCCATCCTCGAACAGGATGTACACGAAAGAGTCGCCGAAGAAGGAGTAGCCCCGCACCGTCTTTGCACCCGGCACCGACAGCATCGTGGTCGTGAGCGGATAGGTGACCTGGTTCTCGACGATCTGCGGCGCCTGGCCCGGGTAGCTGGTCCGGATGATGACCTGGACATCCGACAGGTCCGGCAAGGCGTCGAGCGGCGCCCGCTGCAGCGCCCAGATTCCCCATCCCGTGATCATCACGGTCGCCAGCAGCACGAGGAAACGGTTGACGATCGACCAGCGAATCAGTCGGGCGATCATCAGTGCGCTCCTTCGTGTTTCGCCGCGCCTGGCCTGGTGCCGCCGGCTGCGATGCTGATGATTTCGTATTCCCCATCCGCGGTTTCCCTCAGCTCGAACGTGGCGGTGTCGCCCACGGCGATATTCCCGGGCTGCACGCGCGGCCCGACCTTGAACGACATCGTCATCGCCGGCCATCCGAGCGTCGCGATCGGGCCGTGCGAGAACGTCATTTCGTCCTTGCCGATTTTTTCCAGCCTGCCCGCGCCACGATGAACCGCAGGCTGGCCCGCGGGCGATTCACCCAGGCGGTTAACGGTGCCGCGCAGGCTGGCTTCGGAATCGACCAGGAACTGGCCGGAGACGACCACCTTTTGTCCCGCTTGAAGTCCGCTGCGGATCTCGGTGTCTCCGTTGGCTTCCGCGCCGGTCGTGACATCGACTGGTTTGAATTTGCCACCGCCCATCGCGAGCATCACGATGCTGCGTTTGCCGGTCTGGATGACGGCTTCCGAAGGCACGGTCAGGACCTCGCCATGAGCGGCAGGCGTGAACTTCACCGACGCGAACATGCCGGGCACCAGCTGGCGGCCAGGATTGGCAAGCTCGATGCGTACTTGGAGCGTGCGTGTGTCGACACTCACCTCCGGCAGGATCGCACTGAGTTTCCCCGTCAGCACCTTCCCCGGCAGGGCGGGCGTGGTGACCTCGACAAGGCTGCCTGGGCGCAGTTGCGCCGACAAGGCTTCCGGCACCTCGGCATTGATCCATACCGTAGCCAGGCCATTAATCCGGAACAGCGGAGCGCCGGACGTCACCGTCATTCCCTGCCGGACCGACAGCTCGCCGATTACGCCGTCAACGGGAGATCTCACGGTCAGCCTCGGGTGCACCTTGCCGGTCGAAACGACCGCCGCGACCTGGTCGTCGGTCATGCCGGCCAGCCGCATGCGCTGGCGCGCGGCGCCGGCCAGGTCCGAACCCGGGAGATGCATCTGCCGCGCGGTCAGGTATTCTTCCTGCGCAGCGACCCACTCCGGCACATACAGCTCCGCCAGCGGCTGGCCTTTCCTGACCGTGTCGAACGGCGCTCGTACGAACAGGCGTTCCACAAAGCCGTTGCCGCGCGCCTGCACCAACGCCACATCCCGCTCGTTGTAGGCGACGCTGCCGCTGGCCATCACTGCGGGCGCGATTGCACGGCGGGTGACTTCGGCGGTGCGGATGCCCAGGTTCTGCTGCACGCTGGAGCTGATCGCGACCGCGCCCTCGTCCGCGGCGCCGTCCGCATACACGGGCTGCAGCGGCATGTCCATGTAAGGCGATTTGCCGGGCTTGTCGAATTTTTGGCCGGGCACCATCGGGTCATGCCAGTACAGGATTTTGCGGCCGCTGGCCTGGGAGGCAGTCGCCGGCGCATGCGCGGAGCCGGTCTTCATCCCCTGCTGCATGCCGATCCAGTACAGGCCATAACCAGCTGCGCCAAGGACGCCGGCAAGACCCAGTGCGATGGCGATGTTTTTCTTATTCATTTGGGGCTTTCGTGACAGTGGCGTTGGGACCGGCGTCCGGGAACAGGAACTGGAGCTGGGCCCACAAGCGGGCGCCCTCCGCTTCGAGCTGCAAGGATTGCAGGTGCATGTCGGCCTCGTTACGGCGGGCGGCCAGCAGCTCAGGCAGCGTGGCCCTGCCGCCGCGATAGGCGGCATCCGCCGCCACCGTGCCGGCGCGCGCCAGCGGGAGCATGTCGCGCTGGTGGCGCGCATGTCGCTCGTTCGCGTTCTGCCATTCGTTGATCATGGTGCGGACCTCTGCCACACGGCCGCGCAGGGCCTCCTCGCGCTCCGCCGCCGCCTGGTCGGCACTCGCCAGGCTGGAGGCCAGTGCGCGGTCCTGCCGGCGCTTGCGGTCCCACTGCAGCGGCACCGAGACGCCCACCGAGATCATGTCAGGCTCGCCGCGGCCACGCCTCTGGTACGCCAGTTCGACACTCCAGTCGGCGGTCCGGTTGGCCCGCGCGAGCCTGACATCCGTGCGCGCGATTTCTTCCTGCTGCTGCAGCAAGGCGATGTCGGGATGCTGCGCCAGCCTGGCCTCGAGTCCTTCGACCTCAAGCCCGATCGTGTCCGTCGCGGGCAGCGGTCCGAGCGGCCGGGTCTCCTCATTGCCGACCCAGCGCGCCAGCATGATCCTGGCATTCGTGACGCGGCGGCCGATTTCGCTCGCACGGTCCTCGATCTCCACGACGGCGGCGCGGGCCTTGACGATATCGGCCTGGCTGCCGCGGCCGGCGCGGTAGGCACTCTCCGCCGCCTGGACCTCAAGCCGCGCCAGTTCCACCTGCGCGGCGGCCACCGTCGCCATTGCCTCCGCATAATGGCGGTCGATCCACGCGAGCGCGGTATCGCGCTGGATCGCGGCAGTCGCTCCCGCCTTGGCGGCCAGCGATTTGTCGGCTTCGCGCGCAAAGCGTTCGGACCGTAACTGGCGCTTGTCTGCGCGTGGCAGGTCCTGCATCACCGCCACGCGGCGCATGGTCATGAAGTCCCGGTTCAGGCTGAGCCGGTCAGGACCTTCGACGGGTACGTTTTCGGCGGCGAGCTTCAGCACTGGATCGGGCAACTGGCCGGCCGCGACAGCCATTTCGCGGGCCGCGGTCGCGGCATGCGCCTGCGCCGATACGAGGCCGGAGCGTGCAACCGCACGCTGCTGCGCTTCATGCAGCGTCAGGGGGGCTTGGGCGAGTGCCGCCTCGCCAGATACGGCAAGGCCGATGGCCAGCAACACCGCCAAAATGGGACGGTACGCCGGTTTTGTGTGCGTCGGGCGCGACGCGGGGGAACGGGAAAACATGACATCTCCAATAAGCGTGGAACAGCACCGCGAGCGCACGGAGTGCGGCGGCGACGTACTAGGCGTTTGGAGTGTTAAATGCGGAAGCAGCAGTTGCGAATAGCCAGCGGCGGTGCATTCGCGTGGGTGAGGCTGGGCGCCTCGGGTGAAGCGGAAAAGGCTGGCGGGGCGAGTTCCACCGGACTCGGCAACAGCCAGGAGCCGGCTGCCATGAACGGCTGCGGAGGTGGAACCGAGTGCTTGTCGAGCGACTGATGATCCGCATGTGCGTGCGCGTGGCACAGGCTCGGCTCGACCGGATCCATATCGAGGCAGGCCGCCATTTCGGTTGCCGCCCCGCTGGCTTCCGCCATCAAGACCATCTGGCTATCGTGATCGATGTTCTCGGCCGGGCACATATACGACGCCATCGCCAGCTGCATGAACAGCAGGCTGAACAAAGTGATGGCTGCTGCAACGAGCCTGGACGAGCGGGATAGCTTCATGATTTATAGTAATGCTACGCAGTCCCGAATGATCCGTCAACGCGGCGGATGGGCATTAAGGTTGCTCTAATTGACGATCGCCGCTCCCCAGCGGTACCCGGGAACCCTGGACCGACCATCCCGACGACCCTGCACCAATGCCGGAGATAACATGAAGTGGATCATCACGAAGTACCTGATTACCGCCGCCGTGGTTGTGCTCGTATCGGAGGCCGCGAAGCGCAGCGACCGGTTTGGCGGCGTCATCGCCGCCCTGCCCATGATCACGCTGCTGACGCTCGTGTGGCTGCATGTCGAGAAGCAGCCGGAGATCAAGCTGGCGAACCACGCCTGGTACACGTTCTGGTACGTGGTGCCGACGCTTCCGATGTTCCTCGCCTTCCCCTGGCTGCTGCCCCGCTACGGCTTCTGGTGGACGCTCGCGATGTGCACGGTCCTGACGATCGCATGTTTCGGGCTGTTCGCACTGGTTGTCAAACGCTTTGGGGTGGCGCTGCTATAAGCAATCCCCTGCGAACTGAAGTGCCGATTGCCTTGGGATCCATCCGTTCGGGCGCCCGATCTTCGTATCAGGGAGAATGGGGCTAGAATGGGTTGATCCCACCGTTTCGCACAAGCGGTGCCTTAGGGCTGACGCGAACGGAGAGCTAGACGAAGATGGAACACCTGACTGACTCTGGACCTCCCTGCCCACCGGATGCCGCCGCCGCACGACCCGCTCCGGCTCACTTTGGCGACATGCTCGATAGCCTGAGCGATGGGTTCATGTCCATGGACAAATCGTGGCGCTTCACCTATCTCAACCATACAGCCGAACTATACTTGCAGCAGAAGCGGGAAAACCTGCTCGGACACGACATATGGGAGTGTTTCCCGGATCTGGAAGGTTCAGGCTACGCTCACGTTTATCGGCAGACGGCTGCAACCGGACAGCCCGGCCGGCACACTGACTACTACGCACCGCTCGGCACCTGGTTCGAGGTGCGCTCATTTGCCCACGACGATGGCATCACCGTACTCTTCCGCGACGTCACGCGCGAACAAGAGCAGGCGGCGCAGCTGGAATTTGAAGCCAGTCACGACTACCTGACCGGATTGCCCAACCGGCGCAAATGCATGGAAGTGCTGTCACGCGCGGTCGCCGAAGCTGCTTCCCCAGGCGTTACCCCTGGCGCTTCTCTGGCGGTGCTGTTTGTCGACCTGGACCATTTCAAGGAGGTCAACGACGCCTGCGGCCATGCGATCGGCGATGAGCTGCTGCGCGACGTTGCGAACAGGCTGCTCGCATTTCTCGACCCTGCTATCTTTACCGCGCGCGTAGGAGGCGACAAGTTCGTTATCTTGTTATGCGATTCGACCGAAAGCGCTGCAGCAGCGTTCGCGCACGCGGTGCTCAGGGAGTTCGCAACGCCATTCGAGGCGGGCGGAAAAGCCATCTCACTGTCCGCCAGCATTGGCGTCGCTCTGCTGAGAGAAACACCCGAATCAGCCGGGGCGCTGCTGAGCCAAGCCGACACTGCCATGTATGCAGCGAAGGCATGCGGCCGGTCTCAGGCGCGCGTGTACGATGAAGCACTCGACCGGGGCATGCGCGACCGCCTGGCTTTGCGCATGGATCTCGGTAAGGCGTTTGCCGCGAACCAGTTCGAGCTTCATTTTCAGCCCCAGGTAGCGCTCGCCGACGCTTCGCCAGTCGGTGCCGAGGCGCTGCTTCGCTGGCGCCATCCCGAACGAGGTTTGCTCACGCCGTACGCATTCCTGGATGTGTTACTTGAGTCGCCCTACGAAGAAGCCCTCGTCGACTGGCTGCTCAATGCAGTTTGCCAGCATATCTGTGCATGGCGACGGCTGGGGGTGTCCGTACCGCGGATCAGCATCAATTTATCGGCCCGACAACTTCTGGGTGCGGGACTTGTGGACAAGATTCTCCGAATCGCGACCACGCATGGCATCTCCCCCGCCATGCTCGACATTGAAGTCACGGAAGACTCCCTGGTTGGAGATATCGAAAAAGCGATTGCGGTTCTCGCCGCGCTGAAGCAAGCTGGCATATCCACATCGCTGGACGACTTCGGCTCTGGATACTCCAGTCTTGGCTACCTGGTCCGATTACCGGTCGATACGCTGAAGATCGACAAGTCGTTCGTCCATGCGCTGGTCGAGTCAGAAAAGGCAACGGCGGTCATCCGGGGCATCGTCGGTCTCGCCCGCTCGCTGGGCATGAGAACGGTCGCGGAAGGCGTAGAGAGTCAGGCGCAGGTCGCAGAGCTGACTGAGGACGGATGCGATGTCATCCAGGGTTATCTGATCAGCCGCCCGCTTGAGCCGAGTGCCTTTGCGGAATTCATGCTGCGCCTCTAATCATGCACAGTCGGCGGTGGGTGCCGGCTCTACTCGTCCTTATCGGCCTCGCCTTGCAGCGCGCGTCGGGCTGCGCCATCATCGCGTTCGCGCATCAGCCAATAGACCAGGCCCAGCGTCAGCAATGCGAACGCCAGCGCAGCGATCTTGGCCGGGCTGGTTTCGACATCGAGAATCACGAACTTGCGCGACAGTGCGATCAGCGCGATCAGGATGACTGTCTTGACCTGGATGATGCTGTCGCGCCTGAGGGCGACCTTGATGATTGAATGTTTGAATTCGAGCGCGATCAGCAAGGTCATGATCATCCCGAATACGAGCTGGAAGGTTTCGTGCTCAAGTGGGTTGAGCGACTCGGTGAGCAACAACACCACCACCAGCCGGATCAGCTGCGCCAGCGCCACGATGATGATCAAGCCGATCACCGCACCAAGCACCAGTGCGATGACCTGTTCGAACCGTTCGTACAGCGTCATTACCGCCCATTGACGCCGGCCTTGGCTGCGTAGCGCCACCTGAACCTGTTCCGGGTTCTCCTGCTGAACCCTGTCACCGATGGTCTTCTCGTCCATGGATCCGCCCTTGTGACGCAACTTTGGTGCCGCGGGCACCCGCCGCCGAGCTTGTGAACTTAACACATGGATGCACCAAGACGGCGCACGAGCGAGGTTCGCATAGCGAGGGATACCGGGAATTCGGGGACTTTACCGACCGGTACTACGGCGATATCCAACGCAACTTTTTGATGACGCGCCTGTTCCGATCCAACTCCACCGACCAGGCCCCTGTATGGAACGCCAAAGGGTTCTCGAATCAGGGCCTTTCAGCACATTTACCGCCATACGGTTGACTTGCGTATCGAGCAAACAGTTCGGTGGGTTCTTCCCGGACCGAGCTCATCTGAACCATTCTGTCGCGCGTGGACACGCAACGACTACTTAATCAACGGTTGACGAGTTGGACTTCGCCGGACGGAGTTTTTCAGTCGCTCGGAGGCAAAGCCTTGCACCGATAGCCCACGCGGCGCCGAAAGCAGCCCAGTCGATGGCCCAGAATACCCGCGCGGAAACTTGGTAGCCGTTGGCGGGTAACCAATCCCGAAGGAAAAGTACTAGAAGGAACCATGCCGTCAGGAGAGCAGAGGCGATAAGCAGGGCAATGATGAGGCCAGAATATTTTTTCAATTTTCACATCCAGAGTCGTCGTCCGCCGTTCTGTTGAAAACTTCGCTTCGATTTTTACTCAACGTGACGAACGGTAGGAAACGTGGCTGATGTGAACTTAGCTGTTATTTTACCGCTGGGACGGAACAGCACTGTCGCAACGGATTCACTTTTCACTTCCTCGACTGCAAATTCATAGCTGCCCTATTAAGGCACGTGGACCGAAGAAATCTCGAATTGATAATTTGAACCATCTTCATAGACACGAACTGCTAATACCAGATCGCTCGCCCCTTCTTCGACAGTGTACAGGTCAATCAGAGCATCCCAGTAACCTATCATCCATTGACATGTCGAAGTCTCCCAAGTCTCCAATGGCAGACTCACTACACTAGCTCCGTAACACTTTATATTGCGCGCGAGTCGAGCTGCATCCTCTGGTGAAATCGGGCGAACGCCAGGCACTTGACGAACGAGATTGAAATCTCCTTGCTTCAGTCCCTCTACGATTTTAGAAAAGGTCTCTCTCCATGCACTGGGGATCAAGCTTTGGTTGAACTCATCTTTTGAAACCGTCATCCAATCGCTCATGTCACACTCCGCTGTGCAGGTTTCGATGTCACTCAGTGCAAGCTTCGACGTGGTTATTAGGCGTCGTAGCAGAAGGAGGTCAGATCCGACGAACAGACAAATTTGAACTTCGCCGGAGTGTTCAGTCCGCTAGCGCTACTTGACAGCTCTATGCCGCTAAACTCGCGTTGTTCTTGCTGTTAGCGAACGCCCATTGCTCCTGCAGCGCTGCCGGTGACGGGTGTAGGCTAGGATGAATGGGTGAGGTCAGGGATGCTCCCGATAGCTGCTGATACGTTTGATCCTCAACCTTTGGGCTTATCCAGATTTTTTGGGATGTAGGGTTAACCGCGAGAAGGCCTAGATCCCAAAGCGTATGTAGGTCTGCACGTAGTAACAAACCATTCGTGATCGCGTTCGTCTCGGGACCGAGGTAAGGCGTGATGTGCGCAGCTTCCAGCAAAGGTTGTACAGGGCAACCGGAAATCGCACATCGCCCACTGTACGCAGTGATCAAAGAATTTCTGAACTTCCGCTGGCCAAGTCGTTGGACGACTTCACGCAACACGCGCTCACGTGCATCAATCTGGTCCTTGGGGTCGAACGGCTCATCTAGGGCTTTACCAATCTTCTCAAGCTGCTGGTGCGAAGGTCCGTACTCGGCTGGTTCCCCACTTGCGGTCGCCCCAACCGCATCGAGAAACGACCTATAGTTGTTGAGAGCGGCAGCGTACATGCCGTGGCCCTGCTTGTTCCACATCTTGAATTCCGGCGTCTCGCGAAGCTCGTCTGCGATTGCGGCGAACTCAGAAACATCGACAATTCCCTCAATTTGTTTAGACGTAATGCCGTGAACGTGTGCCCACGTAGTGAGGCGTCCGCGAATGGCGCCCAGGTAGTTATGAATTGATCCGTCAGACAGCTGGGCCGATTTCATCCACTCTGCGAAGTCCATCTTGCTCTTTCAAAAGATATTGAACAGGCAAGATAACATCGAATTTGAATAGCGCACATCGAATCTATAGCGCAAATGAAAAGGGCCGCTCGAAAGCGACCCTTATAAATACTTGGCGGAGAGAGGGGGATTCGAACCCCCGATAGGCTATGAACCTATACACGCTTTCCAGGCGTGCGACTTCAACCACTCATCCATCTCTCCTGCATACTGCTATCCCCCGCTGGGCGGGGAGCCGCAGATTATAGCAAAGGATTCCTCGGGAACCAAGGGTTTTGGTGAGTGGGGGCAAAAGTCGGGGGGCGGTGGCTGGGCGGGCTCAGTATGGATCCCAGCCTTCGCTGGGATGACGTTGGTGGCGGCTCGAGGGATGGTGGCTTGGGCAAGCTCGGGTACGGGTCCACGCATGTGTGGGATGACGGGCATCCCGCACGCGTGCTGAAGAGCTGGGGACGGTCCCTGCTGGGACAGTCCCCTTTCCTTATGAGGCTTGTTTCAGTTGCTCGAGGATGGCGGGGTTTTCGAGGGTGGAGATGTCTTGCGTGATGTCCTCGCCCTTCGCAAGCACGCGCAGCAGGCGCCGCATGATCTTGCCGGATCGGGTCTTCGGCAGGTTGTCGCCGAAACGGATCTCCTTCGGCTTGGCGATCGGGCCGATTTCCTTCGCGACCCAGTTGCGCAGCTCGGTCGCGACCTTCTTGGCGTCCTCGCCGGTCGGGCGCGAACCCTTCAGCACGACGAAGGCGCAGATCGATTCGCCGGTGGTGTCGTCCGGCTTGCCGACCACGGCAGCCTCGGCCACCAGCGGGTTCGCCACCAGCGCCGATTCGATCTCCATGGTCCCCATCCGGTGGCCGGACACGTTCAGCACGTCGTCGATGCGCCCGGTGATGGTGAAGTAGCCGGTCTCGCGGTTGCGCACGGCGCCGTCGCCCGCCAGGTACATGGTGCCGCCCAGTTCAGGCGGGAAGTAGCTGGCCTTGTAGCGCTCGGGGTTGTTCCAGATGGTGCGGATCATCGATGGCCATGGGCGCTTGACCACCAGGATGCCGCCCTGCCCGTTCGGCACGTCCTGGCCGGCTTCGTCGACGATGGCAGTCATGATGCCCGGCAGCGGGAGCGTGCACGAACCCGGCACCATCGGCGTCGCGCCCGGCAGCGGCGTGATCATGTGGCCGCCGGTCTCGGTCTGCCAGAAGGTGTCGACGATCGGCGACTTTTCGCGGCCGACGTTCTTGTAGTACCACATCCACGCTTCCGGATTGATCGGCTCGCCCACGGTGCCCAGCAGGCGCAGCGAGGCGAGGCTGAAGTTGTTCGGATGGACGGTCGGGTCCACGTCCGAGGCCTTGATCAGCGAGCGGATCGCGGTCGGCGCGGTGTAGAAGGTGGTGACTTTGTGCTTGTCGATGACTTCCCAGAAGCGGCTCGCTTTCGGGAAGGTCGGCACGCCTTCGAACACCACTTCGGTCATTCCGACCGCCAGCGGCCCGTAGGCGATGTAGGCGTGGCCGGTGACCCAGCCGATGTCGGCGGTGCACCAGAAGATGTCGCTCGGCTTGGCGTCGAAGGTCCACTTCATGGTCAGCGCGGCCCACAGCAGGAAGCCGCCGGTCGAGTGCTGGACGCCCTTCGGAGTCCCGGTCGAGCCGGAGGTGTAGAGGATGAACAGCGGGTGCTCGGCGCTGACCCATTCCGGCTCGCAGGTGTCGGCCTCCTTTTCGACCAGGTCGTGCATCCAGGTGTCGCGGCCCTCGGTCCACTGAACGTTGCCGCCGGTGCGGCGGTAGACAATGACGTCCTTGATCGATTCGCAGCCGCCCAGCGCCAGCGCCTCGTCGACGATGGATTTGAGCGGGAGCGATTTGCCGCCGCGGACCTGCTCGTCGGCGGTGATCACGGCCACCGCGCCGGCGTCGATAATGCGTTCCTGCAGCGATTTGGCCGAGAAGCCGCCGAACACCACCGAGTGGGTGGCGCCGATGCGAGCGCAGGCCTGCATCGCGGCAACGCCTTCGACCGACATCGGCATGTAAATGATGACGCGGTCGCCCTTCTTGACGCCGCGCGCCTTGAGGCCGTTGGCCAGCTTGCACACTCGCGCCAGCAGCTCCTTATAGCTGACCTTGACGTCCTTGCCGTCGTCGGATTCGAAGATCAGCGCGGTCTTGTCGCCCAGGCCGGCCTCGACGTGGCGGTCCAGGCAGTTGTCGGACGCGTTCAGCTCGCCGTCCTCGAACCACTTGTAGAAAGGCGGGTTGGTTTCGTCCAGCACCTTGGTGAACGGTTTGCGCCAGCGGATGTGTTCGCGCGCCAGGCGGCCCCAGAAGCCCTCGTAGTCGCTGCTCGCCTCGGCAACCAGCTTGTGATACGCGTCCATGCCCGAAATGGTCGCGTTCGCGACGAAATCCGCAGGCGGCTGGAAAACGCGGTTTTCGATCAATCCTTCTTGCTGAGTGTTTTCGGCAGCCATGGCTTGTCTCCGGTGTGATCTAGTTGTGACAATGAATTCTAATTTTGACAGCTTATCCCGGGTCGCTTACGAAGTGCTTACATCCCGGTTCGGATATCTCCGATTCTACCAATGTTAGCGCCTTGGCATGCAGGGACGGACTGGTGCAGTCGCGTGTAAAATGCTGAGGTTGATAAATCTCAAAGCCCCTCACCACATGCACGATCCAATCGATTCGCCCAAACTCCGCCCGCTGCCGAACCTGATCTTCATGAGCCGCTGGCTCCAGCTACCGCTTTACCTCGGCCTGATCCTCGCGCAGTGCGTCTATGTTTACCACTTCTGGGTCGAGCTGTCAGACCTGATCGGCGCGGCCTTCGGCAACCAGGCGGCGCTGGAGCACATCCTGAACGCGGTCACGGTCGAAGGCGCCGTGCGCCCGACCAAGCTGAACGAAACGACCATCATGCTGGTGGTGCTCGGCCTGATCGACGTGGTCATGATCTCGAACCTGCTGATCATGGTGATCGTCGGCGGCTACGAGACCTTCGTCTCGCGCCTCGGCCTGGAAGGCCACCGCGACCAGCCGGAATGGCTGTCGCACGTGAACGCCTCGGTCTTGAAGACCAAGCTGGCGATGGCGATCATCGGCATCTCTTCGATCCACCTGCTCAAGACCTTCATCAACGCCGCTTCCTACAAGCCGGAAGTGGTCCTGTTGCAGACCCTGATCCACGTCGTGTTCCTGCTGTCGGCCATCGCGATCGCCTATACCGACCGCCTGACCACGCTCACGCAAGCGCAAGCCCATCCTCCAAAACACTAAGCCTTTTTAGAGAACGTCATGACCGTCATTAAGCAAGACGACCTGATCGAATCGGTCGCCGCAGCACTGCAGTACATCAGCTACTACCACCCTGCCGATTACATCGAGCACCTGGCGCGCGCCTACGAGTCGGAGCAAAGCCCGGCCGCGAAAGACGCGATCGCGCAGATCCTGACCAATTCGCGCATGTGCGCCGAGGGCAAGCGCCCGATCTGCCAGGACACCGGCATGGTCAACGTGTTCCTCAAGATCGGCATGGGCGTGCGCTTCGAGGGCTTCTCGGGCACCGTGACCGACGCGGTCAACGAAGGCGTGCGCCGCGCGTACAACTTCGCCGACAACAAGCTGCGCGCTTCGATCGTGGCGGACCCGCACTTCGAGCGCAAGAACACCAAGGACAACACGCCTGCGGTGGTCCACATGGAGCTGGTCGAAGGTGACAAGGTAGATGTATCGGTGGCGGCCAAAGGTGGCGGCTCCGAGAACAAGACCAAGTTCGTGATGCTCAATCCGTCCGACTCGCTGGTGGACTGGGTGCTCAAGACCGTGCCGCTGATGGGCGCCGGCTGGTGCCCTCCGGGCATGCTGGGCATCGGCATCGGCGGCTCCGCCGAAAAGGCGATGCTGCTGGCGAAAGAGTCGCTGATGGAAGACATCGACATGTTCGAGCTGAAAAAGCGCGGCCCGCAGAACAAGGTGGAAGAGCTGCGCATCGAACTGTGCGACAAGATCAATGCGCTGGGCATCGGCGCGCAGGGCCTGGGCGGCCTGACCACGGTGCTGGACGTGAAAATCAATATGTATCCGACCCACGCGGCGTCCAAGCCGGTGGCGATGATCCCTAACTGCGCCGCCACGCGCCACGCGCACTTCGTGCTGGACGGCTCCGGCCCGACCTACATCGAGCCGCCGGCGCTGTCCTCGTGGCCGAACGTGAGCTGGTCCGCCGACACCGAGAAGTCGAAGCGCATCGACCTGAACACGCTGACGAAAGAAGAAGTCGCATCCTGGAAGCCGGGCCAGACCCTGCTCCTGAACGGCAAGATGCTGACCGGCCGCGACGCCGCGCACAAGCGCATCCAGGACATGCTGGCCAAGGGCGAGAAGCTGCCGGTGGACTTCACCAACCGCGTGATCTACTACGTCGGTCCGGTCGATCCGGTGCGCGACGAGGCCGTTGGCCCGGCCGGCCCCACCACCGCGACGCGCATGGACAAGTTCACCGACATGATGCTGTCGCAGACCGGCCTGATCTCGATGGTCGGCAAGGCCGAGCGCGGCCCCACCGCCATCGAGGCGATCCGCAAGCACAAGTCGGCCTACCTGATGGCCGTGGGCGGCGCGGCCTACCTGGTGAGCAAGGCGATCAAGACGGCCAAGGTGGTCGGCTTCG
>DASTVB010000167.1:0-13168 GCA_035759315.1 Telluria sp.
ACGAAGCGCACGTCCGGCTTGTCGATACCCATGCCAAAGGCGATGGTGGCCACCATCACCAGGTTCTCTTCGCGCAGGAAGCGGGCCTGGTTGGCGGCGCGCTTGGGGTGCTCCATGCCGGCGTGGTAGGGCAGGGCGCGGATGCCGTTCTCGTTGAGGAATTCGGCGGTCTCTTCGACCTTCTTGCGCGACAGGCAGTAGACGATGCCGCAGTCGCCCGCGTGCTCGGTGGTGACGAAGTCGAGCAGCTGCTTGCGGCCGTTGGCTTTTTCGACGATCTGGTAGCGGATGTTGGGACGGTCGAACGAGGACACGAACTGGCGCGCGTCCTCCAGTTGCAGGCGCATCGCGATCTCGGCGCGCGTCTGGTGGTCGGCGGTCGCGGTGAGCGCAATGCGCGGCACGTCCGGGAAGCGCTCGTGCAGGATCGACAGCTTGATGTATTCGGGCCGGAAGTCGTGGCCCCATTGCGAGACGCAGTGCGCCTCGTCAATCGCGAACAGGGCAATGCGCGAGGACTCGAACAGCTCCATGCAGCGTGGCGTCAGCAGGCGTTCCGGCGCCACGTACACGAGGTCCAGTTCGCCCATGCGCACCATGCGCTCGATGCGCATCGACTCTTCGAAGGTCTGGGTGGAATTAAGGAAGGCCGCGCGCACGCCGACTTCGGCCAGCGCGTCGACCTGGTCCTGCATCAGCGCGATCAGCGGCGAGACCACCACGCCGACGCCGTCGCGCAGAAGCGCCGGGATCTGGTAGCAAAGCGACTTGCCGCCGCCGGTGGGCATCAGCACCAGCGCGTCGCCGCCGCTGCTGACATGCTCGACGATGTCAGCCTGCTGGCCGCGGAAGGCCGGATAGCCGAACACGGTCTGTAGCTGCTGGACCGCGCGCGCCCCGATATCGGTACTCATGATGGCTTAATGTGCCCAGTCAACGATGTTGTAGTGGGCAGTGACGAGGATGACAATACCGAACACAATACGATACCAGGCGAAGATCGTGAAGTCGTGCGAACTGATATAGCGCAGTAACCAGCGCACGCACAGGAATGCCGACACGAACGCGGCCAGGCCGCCGATGCCGAACACCGGCAGGTCGGCCCAGGACAGCAGCTCGCGTTCCTTGATCACCGAGTACACGGTCGCCGCCAGCAGCGTCGGGATTGCCAGGAAGAAGGAAAATTCGGTGGCCGCCTTGCGCGACAGGCCCAGCAGCATGCCGCCGATGATGGTTGCGCCCGAGCGGCTGGTGCCGGGAATCAGCGAAAACGCCTGCGCCAGGCCGACCTTGAAGGCGTCCGAAATGCGCATGTCGTCCACGGTCTGGATCCGCGCATTCGCTTCGCGCTCCTTGCCGTTGCGTTCCACCAGCCAGATCACGATACCGCCGATGATGAAGGCCAGCGCCACCGGCACCGGCGCGAACAGCGCGCCCTTGATCGCCTTGCTGAAAATGAGCCCGAGGATCGCCGCCGGCATGAAGGCGACGATCAGGTTGATGACCAGGCGCTGCGCCTTCGGGTCGCTGCCCAGTCCGCTGATGACGGAGCCGATGCGGGCGCGGTATTCCCAGATCACAGCCAGCATCGCGCCGGCCTGGATCGCGATATCGAACACTTTGGCGGTCTCGCCCGTGAAGCCGATCAGGCTGCCGGCGAGGATCAGGTGGCCGGTCGAGGAAATCGGGAGGAATTCGGTGAAGCCTTCCACCAGTCCCATGATGATGGCTTGAAGCGCGAGAGTGAGGTCCATGTATCGTGTGTTTTTTGAACTGCTGGGGTACGGCGGAGCGGACCGGAAGCTTACCACGCAGCAGCCCCGGCAATACGGATTCGTTGCTGCCGCGACGAAATCTTTCGCTGCGAAGGCAGTGCGAGCGCAGAGTAGAACCCGTCGGCACGGGGAGTATAGTGACGGGATTGCAACTCACCTGCGAGCATCATGGAACGAGCCGGAATCAGGATGACGAAGCTGTCCTCGGACGACGATATGTCGAAGATCGAGGTTACCGCCTGCGATGGTGCCTCCTCCTTTTTATGCGATCCGTATGTCGGCCATTGGGAGTTCAGTGAAACCGTACGGGCGCTCGAGAGTTTCGTTGCCGGCGGCCCGGATGGCAGCGTCGAACTGCGCTGGCGCGAGCTCGGGCCCGATTACGGACTAGCTGCTTTTCACGCAGCGATGGAGTTCCGGCAGCTCGGCAAAATCCAGGTCGCCGTCATGGCACGATCGGATCGGTTTGAGTTTGGCGGCCGGGAGGTGGCAGCCGAAGCGAAGCTTTTCTTCGTCACCGAGCCGGCGCTGTTCGACGATTTCCTGCGGGGCCTGCGTGCTTTGCGCGACGGCTTGTCCGATACCGCCGAGCTTTCCGGGCTAAGGCCGTTTCAAATGGCCTGGCCCTAGGCCGCGGTTGTCGTCCACGCGCTGGACGCCACGCAGGCCTGCGGTATCACAGGGGGCACTTGCCACAGGCGCAGCGTTCGCGTGCGTTCAACCATTCAATGGCAAGCTCGTGGAACGATTTGTCGACGCTGGTCATGCTCAGGACGGAGGATTTGATACCGGAGGCATAGGCGCTTGCCTCCTCCCGCGCTTTACAAGGCTTTCCTTCGGCGATCAGGCTAAGCACCAGCGAAATGGCGTATGCGCCACGAGCCAGGTGGTTCGGGTGGCTTGCCAGCAGCGAGGAAAACGGGGCCCGCTGCAGTGCTTCCTCCGCGAGGCCGTCCGCTTCCTGGCAGAAGGCGATGATTGCCGCTGCCACGTCGGCGGCTGTGGCGTGCTCGGCTTCGACCTGCCTTTCCTTTATAGGCAGCGGTTGGCACGTGAACGCGCCCCAAGTGCGAAACGACAAGCTCTGCTCATGGTTTTCCGGGATGACCAGTATGTCCCAGAGCAAAGGATCAAGCGACATCGGTTTAAGGCCGAGCGTGGCGCTGGTGAGCCTTGCGCCGAAGTGGACCGACACGATGATTTGCCGATAGATGCCGTCTTTTTCCTTGAAGAGCGCAGTACGGCTGAGCTTCCATCCTGAACCTTTCACGCGCGACCTGAGTTCGGCGAGCAGTTCGCGCTCGTAAGCGGACCGTGCCTTGGTTGTTACTATCATTTTTGTCTGGCTCAGGAGGTAGGGTTCATGCCGGTGCGGTCGCGCTTTCCAGCGTAGCCAGCCACAGCATCGCGTGTTCGCGGTCCGGCCCGCACATGTCGGCCGAAGGTTGCAGGCCGCTGCAGACGGCGGGGCGGCCGGGCTGCCCAAAAATCAGGCAGCGGTGGTCGGCCGCGAGCTGGACGCAGCGTACGCCGGCCGGCTTCCCGTGCGGCATGCCGGGAATCGGGCTGCTGATCGACGGGGCGGTGCAGCAGGCGCCGCAGCCGGGCCGGCAGCTTGGTTGATCGGTGCGAGTGTCCATACAGTGAAAAGAAACGGGCCTTACGGGCTGCTGCTTTGCTACAATCTTTGACGAATAGAAAGCTTGGCTTGACGGCCGGGCTAACAGCAGCCTATATTAATGACTCAAAAGTTAGTTACTGGACAGCACCATGGTTGCGCCTACAGGTAGCAAAGCACCACGTTGGGAGCGCCGCAAGGAGGCGCGGCCGCAGGAACTGCTCGCGTCCGCACTGGACCTGTTCGTCGAGCGCGGTTTTGCCGCCACCCGCCTGGAAGACGTGGCGCGCCGCGCCGGCGTCTCGAAGGGCACGCTCTACCTGTACTACGCCAACAAGGAAGAGCTGTTCAAGGCCGTGGTGCGGGACAGTATAGTAACAGCGATCGGCGACGCCGAGGACACCATCGCCGTCTACGAAGGCCACTCCGCCGAGCTGCTGCGGGCAATCCTGTTCGGCTGGTGGGAAAAGGTCGGCGGCACCAAGGCTTCGGGCATCGTCAAGCTGGTGATGGCGGAAGCGCATAACTTCCCCGACCTGGCCGAGTTCTACCGCGAGGAGGTGATCGTGCGCGGCAGCCGGGTCATCAGCAGCATGCTGGAACGCGGCGTCGCCCGCAAGGAGTTCCGCCCGCTCGACATCGACACCAGCACCCAGGTCCTGATCGCCCCGATGCTGATGCTGATGCTGTGGAAGCATTCGTTCGGCCCGTGCGCCAAGGACCAGCTCGACCCCGAGCGATTCCTCAGCAACTTCGCCGATATGGCGCTGGCCGGCCTGCAAGCGCCCTAGCGTGCCAAAACAGCGCTAAATCAGCAATTTCGCAGCTTCAGCCCCCAAAAATTGCAGACTGTCGCAATTTGGGGGCTTCCGCGGCTCCATGTCGTTAAGATATTCGTATTGGAGCCTTTCAACGATAAAATATCGGATTCTTCAATTTAGCCCCGAGCCTCAACATGAACATCGAACAAGCACGCTTCAATATGATCGAACAGCAGATCCGTCCATGGAATGTCCTGGACCCGGACGTGCTCGAGCTGCTGGGCGTGGTCAAGCGTGAACAGTTCGTACCGGAAGCGTACAAGGGCCTGGCATTCGCCGACACCGAAATCCCGCTGGGCGACGGCGAATTCATGTTCACGCCAAAGATGGAAGCGCGCATCCTGCAGGAGCTGCAGGTGAAAAAGCACGAGAACGTCCTCGAGATCGGCGCCGGTTCCGGCTACATGGCCGCGCTGCTGGCGCACAAGGCGCAGCACGTGACGACGGTCGAGATCCTGCCGCGCCTGAAGGACCTCGCCGCGGCGAACCTGGCCAATGCCGGCGTCGCCAACGTCACCGTGGAACTGGGTAACGGTTCGGCCGGCTGGGCCAACGGCGCGCAGTTCGACGTGATCGCCATTTCGGGCGCGCTGGAAGTACTGCCGGAAGCCTTCCTCAAGCAGGTCAAGGTCGGCGGCCGTATCGCCGCCATCGTCGGCCACGCGCCGGTGCAGTCGGTCCAGATCATCACGCGCGTGTCCGATACCGCGTACGACAGTGTGGCCATCTTCGAAACCAATGTGCAGCCGCTGCGCTCGGCGCCGGTTCCGTCGCACTTCACGTTCTAGGGAATGCAGCATCTCACCGCGCACGAATTGTCCACCCGGCTCGAGGACACCAGCCGTCCCCGCCCGGTACTGCTGGACGTGCGCGAACCGTGGGAATTCGGAACCTGCAGCATCGAAGGATCGACCCCGATGCCGATGAATTCGGTGCCGGTGCGGCTCGCGGAGCTGGACGAGGAGGCGGAAATCGTCTGCGTCTGCCATCACGGCGTGCGCAGCATGCACGTCGCGCACTACCTTGAACGGAACGGTTTTACGAATGTAACGAACCTGACGGGCGGGATTCACGCCTGGGCGGTCCATGTGGACCCATCGATGCCGCAGTACTGACAAACTAGAGACACACAACGGAGAACAAGAATGCAAAAGTCCCTCATCGCCGTGCTGCTCGCCAGCGCTTTCTCGCTTGACGCCAATGCGGCGGACCTGATCCAGGTCTACCAGCAGGCGCTCGCCAACGACGCCACGTTCGCAAGCGCACGCGCGTCGCTGCAGGCCGGGATGGAGAGGATGCCGCAAGCGCGCGCGCTGCTGCTGCCGTCGATCAGCGGCTCCGCATCGACCACCCGCAGCGACACCAAGTCTTCCCCGTGGAACGTGGGGCAAACCTTTACCGATCCGGTCACCGGCAACCCGATCATGGTGACGTCCAATGAGACCGACTCGCGCCTGACCCGCTATGGCGTATCGCTGTCGCAACCACTGTTCAACTGGGCGGCATGGCAGACCTACCAGCAGAGCAAGCTGGCGCAGGCCGCCTTCGAAGCGCAGTTCGCGCAGGCGCAGCAGGACCTGATCACCCGCGTGGCGCAGGCCTACTTCGACGTGCTGGCAGCCCAGGACACGCTCGAAACGATCCGCGCGCAAAAGAGCGCGACCACCGAGCAGCTGGCCTCCGCCAAGCGCAATTTCGAAGTCGGCACCCAGACCATCACCGACACCCACGAAGCGCAGGCTGCATATGACCTGGTAGTGGCGCAGGAATTCCAGGCCGCGAACGAACTGGAAAACCGCCGCACCGCGCTGCAGACGATCATCGGCACGACGCCGGGCGCGGTCGCTCCGCTCAAGCCGGGCGTGACGCTGGCGGCGCCGCAGCCGGCCGTGCTCGATCCGTGGGTGTCCTCGGCCGAGAGCCAGAACTATGCCGTGATCGGCGCCCAGCTGAACCTGGAATCGGCCAAGCGCGACATCTCGCGCAACCGCGCCGGCCATTACCCGGTCGTGAACCTGGTTGCCGATGCGGGCCGCAGCCGCGTGCCGGGCCAGACCGACAGCTCGGGCACCGTCACCAGCCGCAACGTCGGCATCCAGGTCGCGATCCCGATCTTCAACGGCTTTGCAGTGACCAGCAAAGTGCGCGAAACGATCGCGCTGGAAGACAAGGCCCGCAACGACCTCGAAGCGACCCGCCGCAATGCAGCGCAAGGCGCACGTATCGCCTTCGCAGGCGTGAACACCGGCCTGGCGCAAGTCAAGGCGCTGGAAGCGGCGGAAGTGTCGAGCCAGTCCGCGCTCGACTCCAACAAGCTGGGCTACCAGGTTGGCGTGCGCATCAACATCGACGTGCTGAATGCGCAGCGCCAGCTGTTCACCACCCGCCGCGACCTGTCGCGCGCCCGTTACGACACCATCGTCAACGGCCTGCGCCTGAAAGCCGCCGCCGGCGTGCTGAAGGAAGCCGACCTCGTGCCAATCAACGACCTGCTGCAAAAGTAATCGCAGGGAGGGGACTGTCCCGGTACGGGACCGTCCCCAGCTCTTTAGCCAAACGAAACGGAAAAAGGGACGCCTCGTGCGTCCCTTTCCTATTTTGGCCCGCTAAAAATCGGGGGACGGTCCCCATGCGGGGACAGTCCCCTGGCTTCGGGACAGTCCCCCTGTCAGCGCAGGCCGCCGCCCGAAGCGCTCTCTTTTCGCTCGATCAACTCGACCTTGTAGCCGTCGGGATCGGTAATGAAGGCGATCACGGTAGACCCGCCCTTGACCGGACCCGGCTCGCGCGTGACGTTGCCGCCGTTGGCGCGTGCCGATTCGCAGGCTGCGTAGATGTCGTCGGCGGAGATCGCGATATGCCCGTAGGCGGTGCCCATCTCGTACTTGTCGACGCCGTAGTTGTAGGTCAGCTCCAGCTCCGCGTGCTCCGGGTTGCTGCCGTAGCCCACGAAAGCCAGCGTGTATTTGTATTCGGGGTTGTCGGAGGTGCGCAGCAACTTCATGCCGAGCACCTTGGTGTAGAAGTCGATTGAACGCTGCAGGTCGCCGACCCGCAGCATCGTATGCAAGATGCGCATGCTGATCCTAGTTTTTTTCAGGTAAATGACGATTGTAGCGTCATGCCTGAAGCTTTGCTGCCATCGTGATTTTTGCGTTGAGCAGCTTCGAAACCGGGCAGCCTTCCTTCGCCTTCTGCGCCGCCTCGTCGAACGCTTTCTGGTCGGCGCCGGGGATTTCTGCGACCAGGTCGAGATGGACCGCGGTGATGCTGAACCCGCCGTCCGACTTATCCAGCGAAACGGTTGCGGTGGTGGTCAGTTTGGACGCGGTCATGCCGGCTTCGGCCAGCTTTCCCGACAAGAACATGGTAAAGCAGCCCGCATGCGCGGCGCCGATCAGTTCTTCCGGGTTGGTGCCCGGACCATCCTCGAAGCGCGCCTTGAAGCCATACGGATGGCGGTCCAGGGCTTTTGTTTCGGTGCTGATGAATCCCGTGCCGTCCTTCAGTCCGCCGGACCATTCGGCCGACGCGGTTTTTTTAATCGTCATTATTTTCCTCCAGCTGGGGTTGTGGTGCTTGCGGGGGTCACGCGCCAGATGATGTTGCCGACGTCGTCGGCCAGCAGGATCGCGCCCTGCTTGTCGATCGCCACGCCGACCGGACGGCCGTAGGCCGTGCCTTCGCGCGACAGGAAGCCGGTCAGCACATCCTGCGGCGGGCCGTTCGGTACGCCGTTTGCAAATGGGACGAAGATCAGTTTGTAGCCGCTGCGCGGGTCGCGGTTCCAGGAACCGTGCTGGCCGATCAGCGCGCCGTTGGCGAACTGCGGCATCAGCTTGCCGTCATAGAAGGCCAGTCCCAGCGAGGCGGTGTGCGAGCCCAGCGCGTAGTCCGGCGCGATCGCCTTTGCCACCAGGTCCGGGCGCTGCGGCTTGACCCGGTCGTCGACGTTCTTGCCGTAATAGCTGTATGGCCAGCCGTAGAAGCCGCCGTCGCGCACCGAGGTCATGTAGTCGGGTACCAGGTCGTTGCCCAGCTCGTCGCGTTCGTTGACGGCCACCCACAGCTTGCGCGACTGCGGGTTGAAGGCCATGCCGACCGGGTTGCGCAGGCCGCTCGCGTAGATGCGGCCCTTGCCGGTGGCGCGGTCGAATTCCCAGATGGCGGCGCGGCCCTGCTCGATCTCCATGCCTTTTTCCGCGACATTGCTGTTCGAGCCGACGCCCACGTACAGCTTCTTGCCGTCCGGGCTGGCGACCAGGCTCTTGGTCCAGTGATGGTTGATGCCGGCGGGAAGGGCCGCCACGCGCGTGCCCTTGGCGGTGATCGCGGTGTCGCCTTCCTTGTACGGGAAGCGCAGCAGTTCATGTGCGTTCGCCACGTACAGGTCCTTGCCGACCAGGACCATGCCGAACGGCGAACTCAGTCCCTGGATGAAGGCCGTGCGCTGCTGCGCCCTGCCGTTGGCGTCGACGCCGCGCAGCAGCGTGATCCGGTGCGGGGCGGGTGCGGCGGCGCCGGCGCGCTTCATGGCCGCGGCCATCACGGCATCCCTGATGCCTTCGGTTTCCTTGGGCGGGCGGTTTGTTTCAGCCACCAGCACGTCGCCATTCGGCAGCACGTACAGCCAGCGCGGGTGTTCGAGCCCGCTGGCGTAGGCGGTGGCGCGCAGGCCGGGCGCCGGCGTCGGCCCGGTGCCCGCCGGCCATGGATCGGCCTTGGCGATGTTTACGGTCGGCAGCAGCGATTTTTCAGGGGCGGGAAGGGTTGGATTCGGTCCGAAGCCGGTTGGATATTGCTGCGCCTGGACGGCGCCGGCGAGAAGAGTGGCGATGGCCGCCAGAATCAAGTGGGCCTTCATTTACCGCCCCGCGTGTCGCGATGGGTGGCTGGTCGTTCCCGCATGTCGCGCCCGGCGTTATCGAGCGGCTTGGCTTCGCCGCTGCCGGTCGGGGTCACCGCCTTCTCGACACCGCGGGTGCCATGCAGGTCGGTGTCCACCAGCCCCTGCTCGAGGTCGCTCGCAGCCTGTTCCATCACGCCGCGCGGACGCGTATCCTGCCCGTCGGGCGCCTCGTCGCGTTCGTGCGGCAGGCGCTTTTCGCCGTCGTTGAGTATCCGTTCGTCGGTATTGACCCTGCGGTCGCGTGCTTCTGTAGCCATGGTGATTCCTCCGGGGGGCATGTCGTATTTCCATCCATCGTACTGCCGCGTCTCCATGCAAGTCGCGCAATTGGATGATGCAATTTAGCAATTAACCCGTTACCATCGTGGCTTGTCACCTTCTTAGAGCGCCCCATGCAAGACGCCCCGCCATGCCTGAACTGCGGCACCGCCGCGCCACTCAACTTTTGCCCGATGTGCGGGCAGGAAACCAAGGTGCACGTGCCGAGTGCGCGCGAATTCATCCACGAATTCGTCACCCATTACGTGGCGCTGGAAGGCAAGCTGTGGCGCACGCTGAAGTTGATGATCACTAAGCCGGGCGCGCTCACCTCGGAGTACCTGGCAGGCCGGCGTGCGACCTATATCATCCCGCTGCGCATCTTCCTGACCTTCTCGATCCTGTTCTTCGCGACCCTGAAGCTGACCAATGTCGAACTGGTGAGCATCGGCGACGACGCAAGGGAGGCCCGCGCGGAAAAGGCGGTGCCGGAACGAGGCGTGGCGAAGCCGCCCGCTGCCACGCCGTCAGCGGCGGGGACGCCTGCCGGGGCAGCGCGGGAACGCGTGCCGGGCGACGAAAAGAACGAAAACGACCTGCGCGACATGGCCGTCATGTTCGGTCCGGGCGTGGCGGCGAAGTTCGACCAATACATGGGCATGCCGGCCGACCAGCGCAAGCGCGTGATCGCCTCCGGCTTCTACAGCTACGCGCCGTACGCGATGCTGCTGCTGATGCCGGTGTTCGCGCTCTACCTCAAGCTGCTGTACCTGGGCACCGGGCGCCGCTACGGCGAGCATTTCCTGTTCGCGCTGCACACCAACGCGTTCGCCTACCTGCAGCTCACGCTGGTGATGCTGTCGCCCTTCAGCCTGCTCAGCTTCCTGCTGGTCGGATGGCTGGTGTTCTACCTGCCGATTGCGATGCGGCGCGTGTACGGCGGTTCGCGCTTCGTCACCTTCCTGCGCTGGCTGGTGCTCGCCTTCCTGCACCTGCTTAGCCTCTCGGTGGCGGTGCTGGCGGCGCTGATCCTGCCGATGATGGCCTGAGGCCGGGGCTTGTTTTGCCAATACCGCGTGCGTTTGTTTATACTGTGAATCCATACAGCCCGTATCGTCACCACTAGACAGGCCCCTATGCCCGCACCGCAAGAACAGAAAACCATCGCGCTCGCCGTGCGGCCGAACACCGCCGGCATCGAAGAGCCGGTCGCCAGCGTGGTGGAGTTCCTGCACGGCGCCGGGTATCGCGTGGTGCTCGAAGAAAGCACGGCGGCGCACCTGAAAATGGCTGGCATCGAATCGATGTCGGTGGAAGCGATCGGCCTGCAGGCCGACCTGGTGATCGTGATGGGCGGCGACGGCACCATGCTGGGCATCGCGCGCCAGCTGGCCCCGTTCGACGTGCCGCTGGTGGGTATCAACCAGGGCCGGCTCGGCTTCATGACCGACATCCCGATCGAGCGCATGCTGCCCGCGCTCGAGGAAATCCTGAGCGGCCAGGCCAGCGAGGAAAAGCGCACGCTGCTCGAGGCGAGCGTGGTGCGCGGCGGCGAGATCATCGCCAGCGGCCTGGCGGTCAACGACGTGGTGGTGGCGCGCGGCGCCGGCGCCGGCATGGTCGAACTGAAGGTCAGCGTGGACGAGCGCTTCATGTACAACCAGCGTTCCGATGGCCTGATCGTCGCCACGCCAACCGGCTCCACCGCTTATGCGCTGTCGGCCGGCGGCCCGCTGCTGCACCCGACGCTGAACGGCATCGTGCTGGTCCCGATCGCGCCGCACGCGCTGTCGAACCGCCCGATCGTGATCCCCGACTCCTCGCACATCGTGATCGAAGTGGTGAGCGGGCGCGACACCAGCGTCAACTTCGACATGCAAACCTTCGCCAGCCTGGCGCACGGCGACCAGATCCTGATCCAGCGTTCCCCCAACACCATCACCTTCCTGCACCCGGAAGGCTGGAGCTACTACGACACCCTGCGCGAGAAGCTGCACTGGAACGAATACCCGTCGGTCGAAGGCAAGCTCACAAAAGGATATTGATCTACCCATGCTGCGAACGCTCACCATCCGCGACTTCGTCATCGTCGACGCGATCGAACTCGAATTCCCAGGCGGTTTCACCGTCTTCACCGGCGAGACCGGCGCCGGCAAGTCGATCCTGATCGACGCGCTGCAGCTGGCGCTGGGCGGCCGCGGCGACGCCAGCGTGGTGCGCGAGGGCGCCGGCAAGGCCGACATCAGCGCCGAATTCGCCGCCACCGGCGAAGCGGCAGCCTGGCTCACGGAAAACGAATTCGCGCTGGAAGAGGGCGGCGTGCTGCTGCGCCGCGTGATCGACAACGCAGGCCGCTCGAAGGCCTTCATCAACGGCATCGCGGCCACCGCGACGCAGCTGCGCGACCTGGGCGACCTGCTGGTCGACATCCACGGACAGCACGCGCACCAGTCGCTGCTCAAGCAGGGCGCGCAGCGCACGCTGCTCGACAGCCAGGCCGGCGTCGACGTCAGGCCGCTGGCGGCCGCGCACCGCGAATGGCGCGCCGTGGCGCGCCAGCTGGAGGAATTCGAAACCAACGCCAAGAACGTGCTGATCGAGCGCGAGCGCCTGGAGTGGCAGGTCGGAGAACTGGACAAGCTGGCGCCGAAAGCCGGCGAGTGGTCCGAAGTCGCGGCCGAACACGCGCGCCTGTCGCATGCCGCCAGCCTGCTGGAAGGCGCGCAGGAAGCGCTGTCCGCGATCTCCGAATCCGACCACCCGATCCTGTCGCAGCTGAACGCGATCAACACGCGGCTGGCCAAGCTGGCCGACATCGACGCCGCGCTCAAGCCGGTGCTCGAGTGCGTGGAACCGGCGCGCATCCAGCTGCAGGAGGCGGTGTACGCGCTGAACGATTACCTCGGCCGGGTCGAGCTCGATCCGGCGCGCCTCAAGGAAGTCGAGTCGCGCATGGAGGCGCTGCACGGCACCGCACGCAAGTTCCGCGTGACGCCGGACGAACTGCCGGAAGAACACGCGCGCCTGGCGGCGGAACTGCGCCAGCTGGCCGACGCCAGCGACATCGACGGCCTGCGCAGGCAGGAAGAAAAGGCGCGCGCGGCCTACACCGCACAGGCGGCGAAAGTGTCGGCGGTGCGCGCCGCCGCGGCGCGCGACCTCGGCGCCCAGGTGACGCGCGCGATGCAGGACCTGAACATGACCGGCGGTTCGTTCGCGGTCGCGCTCAACGACTGCGAACCGTCGGCGCACGGCGTCGAGCAGGTCGAATTCCTGGTCGCCGGCCACGCCGGCGTGGCGCCGCGGCCGCTGGCCAAAGTCGCTTCGGGCGGCGAACTGGCGCGCATCTCGCTTGCGATCTCGGTAATCACATCGAATGCGACCACGGTACCCACCCTGATCTTCGACGAAGTGGACAGCGGCATCGGCGGCGGCGTGGCCGAAGTCGTGGGCCGCCTGCTCAAGCGCCTGGGCCAGGACCGCCAGGTGCTGTGCGTGACCCACCTGCCGCAGGTGGCAAGCCAGGCCGGGGCGCACTTCCAGGTGGCCAAGGGCACGCTCGACTCGGGCAAGACCGTGTCGCGCATCGAGGTGCTGGATTCGAAATCGCGGGTGGAAGAAGTGGCGCGCATGCTGGGCGGCCTCGAAATCACCGCCACCACGCGCAAGCACGCGCGCGAACTGCTCGCGTCGTAGGGACTGTCCCTTCGGGACTGTCCCCACCCTTTAGATTGGTCCCTGGGCCCAAGGCCGGGGACAGTCCCAGGGGGACAGTCCCCTTCCTACG
>DASTVB010000168.1:0-10515 GCA_035759315.1 Telluria sp.
AGGAGTCGGCGATGATCGGGATCTCGCGGTCCGACAGCGGCAGTTTCAGCATCTTGCCGACCAGGTGGATGTAGCGTTCGTCGGTCGGGTCGATCGCGACCGCGGTATCGCCCAGCATGGTCTCAGGGCGCGTGGTGGCGACCGTCAGGTGGCCGCTGCCGTCCGCGAGCGGATAGCGGATGTACCACATCGAGCCGTCTTCTTCTTCCGACGCCACTTCCAGGTCCGACACTGCGGTGCCCAGCACCGGGTCCCAGTTGACCAGGCGCTTGCCGCGGTAGATCAGGCCCTGTTCGAACAGGCGCACGAACACTTCGGTCACGACCTTCGAGCGCGGCTCGTCCATCGTGAAGTATTCGCGGGTCCAGTCGGGCGAGGTGCCCATGCGGCGCATCTGGCTGGTGATGATGTTGCCCGACTTTTCCTTCCACTCCCAGACCTTCTCCAGGAATTTCTCGCGGCCGAGGTCGTGGCGCGAAATCTTCTGCGCGTCGAGCTGGCGCTCGACCACGATCTGGGTCGCAATGCCTGCGTGGTCGGTGCCCGGGATCCATGCGGTGTTAAAGCCGCGCATGCGGTGGTAGCGGGTCAGGCCGTCCATGATGGTCTGGTTGAACGCGTGGCCCATGTGCAGCGTGCCGGTCACGTTCGGCGGCGGCAGCTGGATGCTGAACGATGGCTTGTCCGCGTCGGTGGTGGCGGTGTAGTAACCGCGCTTTTCCCACTCGGTGCGCCAGAACTTTTCAATATCGGCAGGCTCGAAAGACTTGGCTAATTCCATGATGTGGCTAATTGTTTTGCTAAAACAAGCATTATAGATGACAGCAGACCTTGCCGACTCAGGGGCTGTCCCCGCAGGGGACCGTCCCCCGGTGTTATGGCGTCGAGATAGCTGCCAACACCCGGGGACGCTCCCCTGCGGGGACAGTCCCCACCTTAGCGCAGTTTTTTGCGGCCTGTCCCCCGAAACCTGCGCCCCGTCGCAGCGCGCTCGCCGGCGCCATCCGTGCGACTTATCTTTCCAGCATCGGACCCTGTCTCCACGAACTAGAAAAAAAGTTCTAGACAATTCGATCTAGACGATTTATTCTGCTTTCAACAACAAGGGAGCACCCCATGCCGCCACTCAACGAACTGCTGTCCGCCTTCATGCCAAGCCTGGCCTGGGCGCTGCTCGATTTCGTGTGGCAGGGCATGCTGGTCGGCTGGGCCGCAGCGCTGCTGTTCTCGCTGATGCGCAAGAGCCGCCCGCAAGCGCGCTACCTGGTCGGTTGCGCAGCGCTGCTGCTGTGCGTGGCCCTGCCGCTGTCAGGCATCGTCGCGCGCATGGCCGAGGCGCCGCTCATAGCCCAGGTCAGCGGCACGATGCTGCCCCTTGCAACGAACGCTGCGCCGGCCACCGCCGTTATGCCCGAGGCGGCGGTGGCCGCGACGCAGCGCCTGAGCGGCTGGCGCGACGCCCTGCAGGACCGCCTGCCACTGGTGCTGGCGCTGTGGGCCTGCGGCGCCGGCCTGCTGGCGTTGCGCATGGTGCTGGGACTGGCCTGGGTGCGCAGCCGCAGCCGGGAAGGGCGCTCGCGCCGCGACGGCGCGCTGCAGGCGCAGGTCAGCCGCATGGCGCTGCGCTTCGGCATTGGCCGCCCGGTCGCGCTGGGTGTGGTCGACGGCCTGCCGGGTCCCGTCACGGCAGGCTGGTGGCGCCCGGTGGTCCTGGTTCCCGCCGCCCTCATCGCGCGCATTCCGCCGGACCTGCTCGAGGCGCTGATCGCGCACGAGCTGGCGCACATCCGCCGCCACGATTACCTGGTCAACCTGGTGCAAAGCGCCATCGAGATCGTTCTCTTTTATCACCCGACCGTCTGGTGGCTGTCCGGCCGGGTACGCGCCGAGCGCGAACAGATTGCAGATGATTTAGCCGCAAGCATGCTGGGCGAACCGCGGCGCCTCGCACTTGCATTATCCGAGCTGGACCGCCTCCAGCTTATTACGCCAACCCTGGCCCCCGCGGCCAACGGAGGAAATCTCATGACACGCATTCAACGCCTGGTCCGTCCGACCAGCGAACCACTCAATTGGAAAATCGCGGTTCCAATCCTCGGCCTGGCCGCCGCCTGTGCCGGCTTCTACGCCAACGCCGCGCAGACAGTGGAACCAGCAAACACGGCTGCTGCCCACGCAGTGCAGGCCGCCCATGAAGCGGGCAATGCGGCGCAGGATGCGCGCGATGCCGGCCACGCCGCGCAGCAGGCCGCCGCCGACGCGGCCCGCGCCGGCCGCCAGGCGTCGAAAGACGCTGCCCACGCCGCACGCCAGGGCGCGACCGAGGCCCGCAACGCGGCGCGTGCCGCCCGCGACGGCGAACGGGCATCGCGTGCCGCCAAGCGCGCAGGCAAAGCCAGCCGCCACATCACCCACGACGGCGAGGGCGAGCCGTACGCAATCGTCCGGCGCGGCAACGAAGGCAGCACCATGCACGGCGGGCGCGGCGACCGCGACGACATCGACCTGGCAAAGCGCAGCGTGGACGGTGAATTCATCTGGTTCCGCCAGGATGGACAGGCTTACGTCATCCAGGATGCCGGCGTGCTCGCCAAGGCCAACGCCGCCTGGGCGCCGGTCGACCAGCTGGGCAGGCAGATGAACGTGCACGGCGACCAGATGAAGGAGCACGGCAAGGCAATGGAAGCGCTGGGCCGCGAAATGAGCAAGGCCGCCGCCAAGGCCGGCCCTGACCCGGCAAAGGTCAGCCAGTTCGAACGCAGCATCAACGCGCTGGCCACCAAGCAGGCCGCGCTGGCGATGCAGGTCGCGACCAAGTCCCGTGCCAGCGACGCGGGCACCGCTGCCGAACGCCAGGCGCGCGACCGCGAAATCGCCCAGCTCGAGCGCGAGATGGCGGCGGTCGAAAAGCAGATCGAAGCCCAGAGCGACGCGTTCGAAAAGACCGTGGTCAGCCAGGCCGACAACCACATGGAAGCGATCGGCAAGCGGATGGAAGTGGCCAGCAAGCCGATGGAAGCACTGGGCGAAAAGATGGACGCCCTGGGCGAGCGCATGGAAGTCGAGAGCCGCGCCGCCGACAAGGCGATGCGCGCCCTGATCGAAGACGCGCGCGCACGCGGCCTGGCCAGGCCGGCGCCGCGCTCCTAAGCGAACCCGTCATTCGCCGCTCCTGAGTGAACCCGTCATCCCCGCGCAAGCGGGGACCCATGCTGAGTTAGCCGGCTTGCTACCTTCTACTGCTCGGCAAACTCAGCATGGGTTCCCGCTTCCGCGGGAATGACGAATCGCCATCTTGCAAGCTTGGCCATACGCGCCGATTCGCCGGTAAGGCGAGGCCATCGCCGGTATAATCCCGGGGATGCAGAATCTCCTCCAGAACCTCAATCCCGAACAACTCGCCGCCGTCACGCTGCCAGCCCAAAGTGCACTGATCCTCGCCGGCGCCGGCTCGGGTAAAACCCGCGTGCTCACCACCCGCATCGCATGGCTGATCCAGACCGGCCAGCTCGGGCCGCAGGGCGTGATGGCGGTGACCTTTACCAACAAGGCCGCCAAGGAGATGCTGACGCGCCTGTCCGCGATGCTGCCGGTGAGCACGCGCGGGATGTGGATCGGCACCTTCCACGGCCTGTGTAACCGCCTGCTGCGCACCCACTACCGCGACGCCGCGCTGCCGCAGACCTTCCAGATCCTCGATTCGCAGGACCAGCTGTCGATGATCAAGCGCCTGCTCAAGGCGAACAACATCGACGACGAGAAGTATCCGGCCAAAGACCTGATGTACTTCATCAATAACGCCAAGGACCAGGGCATGCGCGCGCATGCGGTCGAGGTGTCGGACCCGATCGGCCGCAAGTTCGTCGAGCTGTACGAGATGTACGACCAGCAGTGCCAGCGCGAAGGCGTGGTCGATTTCGCCGAGCTGCTGCTGCGTTCCTACGAACTGCTGTCGCGCAACCAGCCGCTGCGCGAGCATTACCAGGCGCGCTTCAAGCACATCCTGGTCGACGAGTTCCAGGATACGAACAACCTGCAGTACGCCTGGCTGAAGCTGATGGCCGGCCATGGCCAGCAGTACGGCGGCGCGCTGTTCGCGGTGGGCGACGACGACCAGTCGATCTACGCCTTCCGCGGCGCCAACGTCGGCAACATGGTCGCGTTCGAGCGCGAGTTCAATGTGCAGAACCTGATCAAGCTGGAGCAGAACTACCGCTCGCACGGCCACATCCTCGACGCGGCCAACCTGCTCATCTCGAACAACACCAACCGCCTCGGCAAGAACCTGCGCACCGACGCGGGCCACGGCGAACCGGTGCGCGTCTATGAAGCCTCGTCCGACCTGGAAGAGGCGCAGTGGATCGTGGACGAGGTCAAGAACCTGGTGCGCGACGGCGCGCGCCGCGACGAGATCGCGGTGCTGTATCGCTCCAACGCGCAGTCGCGCGTAATCGAGCACGCGCTGTTCGCGGCCGGCATCCCGTACCACGTGTACGGCGGCCTGCGCTACTTCCAGCGCGCCGAGGTCAAGCACGCGATCGCCTACCTGCAGCTGATGGACAACCCGCACAACGATTCGGCCTTCCTGCGGGTGGTGAACTTCCCCGCGCGCGGTATCGGCATGCGCACCATCGAGCAGCTGCAAAGCGCCGCCGCGCAGTACAACATTTCGCTATACGCCTCGGTCCCTTACGTGACGGGCAAGGCCGGCACGCTGCTGGGCGGCTTCGTCAAGATGGTCGAAGGCGTGCGCTTCGAAACGCAGCAGATGGCGCTGCCGGAGCTGGTGCGCATCGTGCTCGAATCGAGCGGCCTGCTGGCGCACTACGCCAACGAAAAGGAAGGCGCGGACCGCGTCGAAAACCTGGAGCAGCTGGTCGGCGCGGCCAACCAGTTCGTGCAGGAAGAGGGCTTCGGCCAGGGTGCGCCCGCGCACCTGGGACCGCAGTCGCAGGCGCAGGCTGGCGCTCCGATCCTCAACGGCGACGGCATCGAGATCCTCGACGCCGATGCGCCGCTGGCCACCGTGATGTCGCCGCTGTCGGCCTTCCTGTCGCACGCTTCGCTCGAAGCTGGCGACGCGCAGGCGCAGGTGGGGCAGGACGCGCTACAGCTGATGACCGTGCACTCGGCCAAGGGCCTGGAATTCGACGCGGTGTTCATCACCGGCCTGGAAGAGGGCCTGTTCCCGCACGAGTCGAGCTCGCGCGAGCTGGCCGGCGTGGACGAGGAGCGGCGCCTGATGTACGTTGCGATCACGCGCGCCAAGAAGCGCCTGTACATGAGCTTTACGCAGCAGCGCATGCTGCACGGCCAGACCCGCTACAACATGAAGTCGCGCTTCTTCGACGAGCTGCCGGAAGAGTCGCTCAAGTGGATCACGCCGCGCGTGCAGTCGCACTGGTTCGCCAACAAGAAGCAGACCGCGTGGGACGACGCCTCCTTCAATGGCGGCTCGGACAACAAGATCGCGCAGCAGATCAAGCAGAAGTCGGCCAGCACCGGTGCCGGCTTGCGCATCGGCGAGTCGGTGGTGCATGCCAAGTTCGGCGAAGGCGTGATCGTCAACCTGGAAGGCAGCGGCAGCAACGCGCGCGCCCAGATCAATTTCGGCCGCTCCGGCATGAAGATGCTCGACCTTTCGGTCGCCAAGCTCGACCGCGTCGGCTAGATCTGTCACCCCGCGAAGGCGGGGGGCATAGTAGTTACCGTGAGCCGTGCTGTAAGCCCTTCGGTTCCGCCGCATGGGTCCCCGTATGCGCGGGGATGACGGTGGAGCCGGCTGTTAGAGCGTTTCGGCCGCAGGGGCGGGTTCCTCGCCTGGCGCCCCGAACAGCTGCCGGTAACTCGTATAGAACGAGCAGTGCATCACCAGCGTCAGGATGATCGACACCGGCAGCATCACGAACACCGCGTATTCGCGGCCCGCCAGCAGCAGGATGATGTTCGACACCAGGATCGACAGCAGGAACCATGACAGCGCGAACACGATGAACGCATGCAGGTTGCGCAGCACCGCGAAGAAGCTGTAGAAGATCGACTTCGCCACGCCCATCTGCTGCCACAGGATCAGCGGCGCCGCGAACGCGAACGCCATCGCGGCGGGAATGTAGATCGTCACCGCCAGCAGCAGCGGCAGCCCGAGCGCGGCGTTGCGCGCCGTCTCCGAGCGCGGGTCGAGCTGGCCCGTCATCAGCTTCCAGAAGGTGCCACCGTCCACCAGCGCAGTGGCGCCGACCGCCACCATCGCCACTACCAGGTACACCAGCCCGAGCTTGAACAGCCGGCCGAAGACCGGCTTGCGGAACCCGGTCATGATCAGCGTCGGCAGCGCGCGCTCGCCCCGGTCGATCGAGGCTGCGGCCTGCATGAATGCCGCGGCGAACACCGGGATCAGCACCACCGGCAGCACTTGCCCGGCCAGCGGCACCACGCCGACGGCGAACATGATGGTCATGTAACCGAGGAACAGGAAGGCGAGGCTGCCGGGCTGCTGGCGGAACAGGTCGAAGCCTTGCCTGATCCATTCCCAGCCGGTGCGCGCAGGTAGTTGTGTCATGTTGCGTTAATCAGTGCAGGTGGAGTGTGGGCGATACGTTGGCGCAGGATGCGCTCGAAATGCGCGGGGTCGTGCGGCGTGAGCAGCGCGGCGTCGCGCGGGCAGTGCAAATCGTACAGGCGCGACAGCCAGAAGCGCAGCGCGGCCGCGCGCAGCATCGGCTGCCAGGCGCGCGCTTCCGCGGCGCTGAACGGACGCACGGCGGCATAGGCGGCGGTCAGCGCGCGGACCCGCTCCTGGTCCAGCGCGCCGCTCGCCAGGTCGACGCACCAGTCGTTGACGGTGACCGCGAGGTCGAACAGCAGTGTGTCGACGCCGGCGAAATAGAAGTCGAAAAAGCCGGTCAGCCGCTCGCCATCGAACATCACGTTGTTGCGGAACAGGTCGGCGTGGATCGGGCCGGTCTCGAGCTGCTGGTAGTCCGGCGTCGCCGCGAACCCGTTCTGGAAACGCAGCTCGGCGCCCAGCAGTTCGGCATTCACGGGCGACAGGAAGGGCATTACCTTGGGCGCGGTCTCGTTCCACCAGGCCAGGCCGCGCAGGTTAGGCTGCGCCAGCGGGAAATCGCGCCCCGCCAGGTGCATGCGGGCCAGCATCGCGCCCACTTCGGCGCAGTGGTGCGGGCCCGGATTGAGCTGCGACTGGCCTTCGAGCTTGCTGACGATGGCCGCCGGCTTGCCGCGCAGCGGCACGCACAGCGCGCCGCCGGCATTGGCGACCGGCGCCGGCACCAGCACGCCGCGCGCGGCCAGGTGGCGCATCAGTTCGAGATAGAAGGGGAGCTGTTCGAAGTCGAGGTTTTCGAAGATCGTGAGGACGTATTCGCCCTTGTCGGTCGTCAGGAAGAAGTTGCTGTTCTCGATCCCCGACGCGATGCCGCGCAGCTCGCGCGCTTCGCCGAGGGGGAATTGGGCGATCCAGTCGGAGACTTCAGGCAGGCCAACGGTTGTAAAAACCGCCATGTCGGTGCGGACCCCTTACTTGACTGGCGCGGCGTCCGGCCGCGGCGGCGGCGGAACCGTGGCGCGCTGGCCGGCGGCGGTGGTCGTGGTGGCCTGTTCGCCTTCGGCGGTGGCCTCGGCGTCCTTCGGCTTCTTCACGCCGAACTGCATGACGCTCCACAGCGGCGCGCGCGATGGCCCGGCGGAGACTTCGCCCACTTCGGCGGTGCCGACCGGTTTGTTGGGGCGCAGCGTGTAGGTACTGCCGGCCGCGGTGACGGTCGCTTCCGTCACGGTGTTGCCGACTTTTTTCTCGACGATCCGGGTGGTCGGGCCTTTCGGCGGGATCAGCGGCCGTTCTTCCTCTTTTTCGATCTGGTCCAGCTGGCGGGGCGGTTCCTCGAGCGGGCGCGGCGCCACCTGCTGGGCGGCCGTGGGCTGCCGGGCCGCGGGCTGCTGCGCGGTAGCCGGTTGCTGGGCTGCGGCCGCACCGGCGGCCAGCAGTGAAAGTAGCGGCAGAAGCATCGATTTGCGCAGCATGTTGGTCACCTTGAGGACGTTTAGTCCATTGTAACAAAATGGCAGCATTGGCGGGGCAAAGCGCCCTGTTAAATCGCGCGTCCGGCCCCATATGCGGGCTATCGGATTCTGCGATAATGACCGCTGTCCCGGATCCGGTGCGTGGCGCCCTGCCGCCGCGCCGCCCCATATTGACCCCTTTTTCGCCCCTATGCAAAACACCCTGCTGCTCGTCGATGGTTCCAGCTACCTGTACCGCGCCTATCATGCCCTCCCTGACCTGCGCAGCCCCGAAGGCCACCCGACCGGGGCGATGCACGGCATGGTCAACATGCTGCGCCGGCTGAGGGTCGACTACCCGGCCGCCTACATCGCCTGCGTGTTCGACGCCAAGGGCAAGACCTTCCGTGACGACCTGTACGCCGAGTACAAGGCGCAGCGCGCGCCGATGCCGGACGACCTGCGCCTGCAGATCGAGCCGATCCACGAGGCGGTGCGCCACATGGGCTGGCCGATCCTGATGGTCGAAGGCGTGGAGGCGGACGACGTGATCGGCACGCTGGCGCACCAGGCCACCGGCCTTGGCATGAAAACCGTGGTCTCGACCGGTGACAAGGACCTGGCGCAGCTGGTCAACGAGAACGTCATGCTGATCAACACCATGACCAACGAGAAGCTCGACGTCGAAGGCGTGAAGGCCAAGTTCGGCGTGCCGCCGGACCGCATCATCGACTACCTGACGCTGATCGGCGACTCGGTCGACAATATCCCGGGCGTCGCCAAGTGCGGCCCGAAAACGGCGCTGAAATGGCTGGCCGCCCACGGCAGCCTGGAAGGCGTGATCCAGAACGCGCCCGCGATCCCCGGCGCCGTCGGCGAAAACCTGCGCACCGCGCTCGAGTGGCTGCCGCAGGGCCGCACCCTGATCACCGTCAAGTGCGACTGCGACCTGACCGGCCACCTGGTGTCGATCCAGGAGACCCTGGTCGCCAAACCGGAAAACAAGGACTCGCTGCGCGACTTCTTCGGCCGCTACGGCTTCAAGACCCTGCTCAAGGAACTGACCGCCAGCGCCGGCGCGCCGGCCTACAACGGCCCGGTGCTCGATTCGCCGACCGGCGACCTGTTCGGCGAAGCCGCGGCCCCGGTGCGCGCGGAATACGAAACGGTCACCACCGAAGAACAGCTCGACAAATGGCTGGCGCTGATCGACGCGGCCGCGCTCACCTCGGTCGATACCGAAACCACCTCGCTCGACCCGATGACCGCCCAGCTGGTCGGCATTTCGCTGTCGGTGGAGGCGGGGAAGGGCTGTTACATCCCGGTCGCGCACAGCTACGCCGGCGCGCCGCAGCAGCTGAACCGCGAAGCGGTGCTGGAAAAGATGCGTGGCTGGCTGGAGAGCCCGGCCAAGGCGAAAGTCGGCCAGAACCTCAAGTTTGACGCCCATATCTTCCAGAACCACGGCGTCAGCCTGCTCGGCGTCGAGCATGACACGCTGCTGGAATCGTACGTGTTCGAGTCGCACAAGCCGCACGACATGGACAACCTGGCGATGCGCCACCTGAACTACCAGACCATCCCGTTCGTCGACGTGTGTGGCAAGGGCGCGGGCCAGCTGTGCTTCGACCAGGTCGAACTGGCGCGCGCGACCGAGTACGCCGCCGAGGATTCGGACATCACGCTGCGCCTGCACCAGGCCATGATCGGCCACGTCGAATCGAACGAGCAGCTCAATTTCATCTATCGCAATATCGAACTGCCGACCGCCACCGTGCTGCGCAAGATCGAGCGCAACGGCGTGCTGGTGGACGCGGCGCTGCTGGAACAGCAGTCGCGCGAACTGGGCCAGCGCATCGTCGAACTGGAACAGAAGGCGTTCGAACTGGCCGGCGGCCCGTTCAACCTCGGTTCGCCCAAGCAGATCGGCGAGATCTTCTTCGGCAAGCTGCAGCTCCCGGTAATCAAGAAGACGCCGACCGGCGCCCCGTCCACCGACGAGGAAGTGCTGCAGAAGCTGGCGGAAGACTTCCCGCTGCCGAAGGTGATCCTCGAGCACCGCGGCCTGTCCAAGCTCAAGTCGACCTACACCGACAAGCTGCCGAAGATGGTCAACAAGGACACCGGGCGCGTGCATACCAACTACGCGCAGGCCGTTGCGGTGACCGGGCGCCTGGCGTCCAACGACCCGAACCTGCAGAACATCCCGATCCGCACCGCGGAGGGGCGCCGCATCCGCGAAGCCTTCATCGCACCGCCGGGCAGCGTGATCGTGTCGGCCGACTATTCGCAGATCGAGCTGCGCATCATGGCGCACATCTCGGGCGACGAAGCGATGCTGCGTGCGTTCGCCGAAGGCGAGGACATCCACCGCGCCACCGCGGCGGAGATCTTCGGCATCGCGCCGGCGGAAGTGGAAAGCGAGCAGCGCCGCTACGCCAAGGTGATCAACTTCGGGCTGATCTACGGCATGAGCAGCTTCGGCCTGGCGCGCAA
>DASTVB010000169.1:0-2025 GCA_035759315.1 Telluria sp.
TACGTGCTGCCCAATACCCTCAAGTACGCGCTGATACCGTGGCTGGCTGGTATTCCCCATCGTGTGGGATACAAGGGCGAGATGCGCTACGGGCTGCTGAATCAGCTGCACCATGACGACCAGCCGCCGCGGGCGATGGTGCCGTTCTACGCCGCGCTGGCCGATGCGCCGCGCGACCGCTTGCGCGCGAACCTGCCGCGTCCCGTGCTGACGGTAAGCGAGGAACAGGCCGACCTTGCGCGTGGCGTGCATGGCATCGCGCTGGACAAGCCGCTGGTGGTGTTCGCGCCGGGAGCGGAGTTTGGCTCGGCCAAGCGCTGGCCTGCTGCGCATTTCGCGGCGCTGGCGCGCGAGATCGTGATGGAGAACCAGGGCACGCAGGTTGCGCTGCTCGGGTCGCCGAAGGACAGGGAAGTGTGCGAAGAGATTGTCGCGCTGGCGCTGGCTGACTCGGTACGTGTGCTCAATCTCGCTGGCGCGACCAAGCTGGATGAAGCGATTGCGTTGATTGCCAGTGCGGATGCGGTGGTGTCGAACGACTCGGGGTTGCTGCACGTGGCGTCGGCGCTGAACCGGCCTGTGCTGGCGATTTACGGACCGACGGACCCGGATCACGCGCCGCCGTTTTCGGATATGGCCAAGTCGATGTCGCTGCGGATCGAATGTTCGCCGTGCAGGCAGCGCGAGTGCCCGCTGGGCCATCATGCATGCATGCGCGAGCTTAGCCCGGATATGGTGTGGACCGAATTGCGGCAGATGGTGGGGTAAATCGGCCGATTACGGGCTTCGCCCTTTTCCGCCCTACGAAAAGCAATGACATCGAACACGTAGGGCGGATAAGCGCGAGGCGCGCATCCGCCGTGCGCCACGTTGGCCCGTCCATGTTGTACGATTAAACCCTCTCAACGCACGCGGAGCCGGACGATGTACATGGTGTACTGGACGATTGTCGAAGACGGCACCGACACGCCTCACTCGCAGGCTTTCGACACCTCCGAAATGATCCCGGCCATGACCTTCATGGAAGGCCTGCGCAAGCGCCAGCGCGCGGGCGAGGGCGTCTGCTTCATCACCATGTCGTCCGAACACCCGGACTCGGTCGGCCATCCCGGCGTCGACGTTACCGGCCCCGACTACGACTGGAAAAAGCGCCGCCGCTAATCCGCGCGGCGCGGCCCGAACGCTTCATCCAGCGTGAAAATGCGGCCCGTGTCGGCGGCATCATAGCCAGTGAGCTTGTCCACCGCCTGGTGATACTCCGGCAGCTGCAACACCCCGATCATCTGCTGCATCAGCGGCTCCTGCACCGCCGCTTTCGACAGCGCGAAGAAGTAGCGCTCGCGCACCAGCGGAATGAAATCGAGGTTGAAGCGCTGCGCCGCCGTCCTCACGCCGATCCCCACATCGGCCATGCCGCTGGCGATATACGCGGCCACCGCCGAATGCGTGAACTCCGCGTTGTGGAATCCGGTGATGCTCTTGCACGAGACCCCGGCCGCGTTGAGCATCAGCGACAGCAAGGTGCGCGTGCCCGACCCGTTCTGGCGGTTGACGAAGCGGACATCCGGCCGCGCGAGATCCTCGACGCCCTTGATCCCGAGCGGATTCCCCGGCGCCACAAACAGGCCCTGGTCGCGTACCGCCACGTGGATCAGGCAGTGCTGCGCGGGGTCGAGCCAGCGCATGTACACGTCCAGCATCTCCCGTTCGAACTCACCGGTCGGCACATGGAAGCCCGCCAGGTCGCATTCGCGCCGCGCAAGCGCCGCCACCGCATCGGTGCTGTTGCGGTAGCGGAGTTCGACCGGCAGCTCGACCTTGTTCAGGTGGACCATGAGCGCCGCAACCGCAAAGCCGTGGCTCGCGTCCATGCGGATCATGCGCAGTTTTTCGGCGGTGATTTTTCCGAGTTCGCTTTCGAGTTCCGACGCCAGGCTGTCGAGCGTCGGCGACAGGCGCGCCGAGATGCGGCGGTCGGCCCACACAAGCTTTTGCGCGAGCGGCGTAAGCTGCGTACCGCGCCCG
>DASTVB010000170.1:0-6984 GCA_035759315.1 Telluria sp.
AGGGCGCTCCTCGTTGCTGTCTTCCGTATAAATGCTGCTGCTTGCCTGCACCTCGATCCCCGCCGATACCGTCTCGCCATTCCATGCAAGGTCGGCAAAAGCGTGCGCGCGGGGCACGCCCGGAAGGCGCTTGCCGGCGACGGCGTTCGCGAAGCCCTCGTCATACACGGCATGGATCGCACTCGCGGCGACGCGGGCCTGGATGCGGCGCGACACGCGCACATCGGCCGACAGCTCCACGCCGCGGCGCAGTGTGTGCGCCGCATTGCGGTAGCTGGTGCGTCCGCCCCTCGAACTGTCGACCACCAGCTCCTCGCGGGTCTTCGCCTGGAACAAGGCAGCCTGTACGCGGGTGCCGTGAGAAGGATTCATCTTTGCGCCCAGCTCCAGGTGGCGGCTGGCGGCCGCATCCAGGCCAAAGTTGAATCCGCCCGCGGACGAGTAAAACAGTTCGTTCAGCGTCGGCGCTTCGAAGCCGCGCGCGGCGCTGGCATAGATGCTCGCCGCCGGCGACAGCTTGTACACGATCCCGGCAACTGGCGTGGTGCGCGAGTAAGCGCGCCCGCCGCTGTCGTCGCCGTTCGAGATGAAGCGGTCGCGCACGTCGAAGGAGACGCGCGAGTGGCGCACGCCGCCATGCGCGATCCAGGCGCCCTGGCGCCATTCCAGTTGCAGGTACGGGTCGGTGCTGTCCACGTTATTCGTTTCGTCGCGGCGCAGGCGGCCCTGCACGCCGACCTGGTCGCCGTCGAAGTTCTCGAAGCCGCGCCGCGCATCGCTCGAATGCTCGATGGAGACGCCCGCCGTCGCGGTGAGGATGCCCGCAGGATGGCTCCAGCGATGAGTAGCGTGCACATCGGCGCCGTGGAAATCGCGGTCGAAGTCGATTACGCCGCCCGAGTGGCTCGGGCTAGCCTGGAACGCGCGCGCGAAGGACTGGAACTGCACCACCTTGCGGTTGCCGGCGTAGGCCATCGCGTGCAGCCGTGTGGCGCCGCGCTCCAGGTCATAGGCGACGCCGGCCTGCTGGTGGTCGATGCTTTTGCGGGTGTTGTAGCGCTCGGCGAACGTTCGTCCCTGCCGGTCCGCGGGATCGCGTTCGCCGGCCCGCGGATCGCGCGAGAAGGTGGCCCATGTCACGCCCAGCGGGTCCTGCGAGTCCTTCTGGCGCAGGGAACTGGCAGTGATCACCAGGCGCCCGGCGCCAACGTCCGGCGTGAGCTTCGCGAACGACTGGTCGCGCGTTGCCGCGCTGTGGTGGCGGTAGCCGTCGGTCTCGAAGCGCGACGCGTCGAGCACGTAACCGAGCCTGCCGGCCTTGCCCTGCGCGTTGAGATCGGTCTTGCGTGCGCCGTCGCTGCCGGTCGAGAGTGCGGCTTCCAGCGTCGGCGGTCCGGCGCCGTCACGCGTGAACAGCTGGATCACGCCGCCCGCGTGGTTCCCGTACAGCGCCGAGAACGGACCGCGCAGCACTTCGATCCGCTCCGCCACGTCGAGGTTGAAGGTCGCCGCCTGGCCCTGGCCGTCCGGCATCGAGGCAGGGATGCCGTCCGCCACCAGCCGCACGCCGCGCACGCCGAACGCGGAGCGGGCACCGAAGCCGCGCGACGACACCTGCAAGTCCTGCGCGTAGTTCTGGCGGTTCAGCGCCACGACGCCCGGGACCGTTGCCAGCGCTTCAGTGGCGTTCACGCGCATTTGCGCCTCGATGCGCGACATGTCGACGACGTCGGCCGCGGCCGGGACGTCGAGCATCGGCTGCGGAATGCGGGTGGCGGTCACGACCACGGAAGGGAGCGGTGCAGTCTGCGCGGCAGCCAGCGTAGCCGGCATCAGGGCGAGGGTGAACAGGGCGGGGCGTATCGGTCTCTGCATGCTTTTTATTCTGAGGGGTGGACGAAGCTGGCGGCGCGCCGGTGAGCATAGCAGGAAGCGGGAACAGTTAGATTTCCTCATTGAAACGCGTAAGCGTCATGTGCATGCCGGGCGTATCATCGACGCATCAGGACGTCATGGCGAAGCGATGGAACAGGGCTACGAAACAATGGAAGGCAAGGGCGCGCGCCCGATCAAGATGTGGACGCGCGGCGTGCCGGTCGAACCGGAAGCGAAGGAGCAGCTGCGCAAGACCGCCCAGATGCCCTTCATCTACAAGCACATCGCAGTCATGCCGGACGTCCACCTCGGCAAAGGCTCGACCATCGGCAGCGTCATTCCCACCCTCGGCGCGGTGATCCCGGCCGCGGTCGGCGTGGACATCGGCTGCGGCATGATGGCGGCCAAGACGACGCTGACGGCCCACGACCTCCCCGACAGCCTCGGCAAGCTGCGCAGCGCGATCGAGCACGCGATCCCGCACGGCATGTCCCCCAAGACGCGCGGGCACAAGGGACGCGACCAGGGCTCCTGGATGGCGCCGCCGAATTCGGTGGACGCGGGCTGGGCGCAGCTGAAGGACGAGTTCGACGAAATCTGCCGCAAGACCCCCAAGCTCCGGAACACCAACAACTACCGTCACCTGGGCACGCTCGGCAGCGGCAACCACTTCGTCGAAGTGTGCCTCGACGAGCAGGGCTTCGTCTGGCTGATGCTGCATTCCGGCTCGCGCGGCGTGGGCAATGCGATCGGCACGCACTTCATCGAGCAGGCCAAGCAGGATATGCGCGCGCACTTCATCAACCTGCCGGACCAGGACCTGGCCTACCTCACCGAAGGCACCAAACACTACGACGACTACATAGAAGCGGTGGGCTGGGCGCAGAAGTTCGCGCAGATCAATCGCGAAGTGATGATGCAGAACCTGATCGCCGCCGTGCGCAACGTGATCCACAAGCCGTTCGAGACCCACGTCGAAGCGGTCAACTGCCATCACAACTACGTCCAGAAGGAGCAGCATTTCGGGCGCGAGGTGCTGGTCACCCGCAAGGGCGCGGTGGCGGCGGCCAAGGGACAGCTTGGCATCATCCCCGGTTCCATGGGCGCCAAGAGCTACATCGTGCGCGGCAAAGGCAATCCCGAGAGCTTCAACAGCTGCAGCCATGGCGCCGGCCGCACCATGAGCCGCACCGAGGCCAAGCGCCGCTTCAATGTATCGGACCACATGAAGGCGACCGAGGGCGTGGAGTGCCGCAAGGACGCCAATGTGATCGATGAAATCCCGATGGCGTACAAGGACATCGACGCGGTGATGCAGGCCCAGAGCGACCTGGTCGAGGTAGTGCACACACTCAAGCAGGTGGTTTGCGTGAAAGGATAAGCGGCATGATCGAACTGGATGGCTCGCAAGGCGAGGGCGGCGGGCAGATGCTGCGCACCTCGCTGACCCTGTCGATGATTACCGGTCAGCCCTTCCGGATCGTGAACATCCGCGCCAACCGCGCCAAGCCCGGCCTGGCGCGCCAGCACATGGTGGCGGTGACCTCGGCCGCGAAGGTCTCCTCGGCCGAGGTGTCCGACATCGAGGTAGGATCGACCCGGCTGGAATTCCATCCGAAGCGCGTGACGCCGGGCGACATCAAGATCGACATTGGCACCGCGGGCAGCGCGACGCTGGTGCTGCATACGTTGCTGCCCGCCCTGCTGCTGGCCGGGGAGCCTTCGTCGCTCCTGATCCGCGGCGGCACGCATAATCCGATGGCGCCGCCGATGCATTTCGTGGACCGGGCGTTCGGACGCGCCTTGCGCCAGATGGGCGCGGTGGTCGAACTCGAGCTGCGCCGCTTCGGCTTCTATCCGCGCGGCGGCGGCGAGATCGCGGCCAACATCATGCCCTGCCGCCGCCTGCAGCCGATCGAACTGATTGCGCGCGGTCCGCGCCTGCACGCGTTCGCGGAAGCGTTCGTGGCGGCCCTGCCTCCCGACATAGCGCACCGCGAGCTCGATGTCATCCGCGCGCAATGCGACGTGAGGGAAGCGAACCTGCGCATGTGCGGGCTGCCCAACGACCAGGGACCCGGCAATGTGCTGCTGTACACGGTCGAACACGAGCATGTGACCGAAGTGTTTTCCGCCATCGGCGAACGGGGCGTGCGTTCGGAGGACGTGGCGCGCCGCGTTGCCGCGGAAGCGCGCGCCTACGAAGAGTCCGATGGCGCCGTGGGCGAACACCTGGCCGACCAGCTGCTGCTGCCGCTCGCTCTGGCCGGAGGCGGTTCATTCTCGATGGCGCACCTGTCGCAGCACACGCTGACCAACGCCGACGTGGTCCGTAAGTTCTTGCCGGTGCGCATCGATTTCATCCGGGAGCCTTCGCGCACCGTCTGCACGGTGGGCGGATAAGCCGCCGGTCCGCGGTTCTGCGCGTAATTACTTCCAAGCTTACGTCATGGTTTTCTAATTTTCGTTAATCTGGTTACCAACAGACCTTGCCAGCCGGGCATGAAGCGAGACCCAAGATCGCCCCGGCGGCCGGAAAACAGACCGGGCCGGCGCCGCTAGCCGCGCGAGCCAGGCAATAAAAGGAACAGGACCAACGATGATAACGACGAACGCCACTCGCATGGCGGAGTCCCCGCTTGAACTGTGGGGCGGAGTGGAGTGCACCGTGAACCGCGTGCGCGACGAATATTTCAACCAGCTCGATCGGAACGGCCACGCGGAGCGCATGTGCGACCTGGCCCGCTTCGCCTCGCTCGGCATCCGCATGATCCGCTACCCGGTGCTGTGGGAGCAGGTGGCGCCGGACGGCGTCGACAGCGCCGACTGGAGCTGGACCGAACGCCTTGCCGCTTTGCGCAAGCTGGGTGTCGAACCGATTGCGGGCCTGTGCCACCACGGCAGCGGCCCGCGCCACACCAGCCTGGTGTCGCCCTGTTTTGCAGAGGGCCTGGCCGCCTTCGCCGGCGCGCTGGCGCGCCAGTGCCCGTGGATCAAGTACTACACCCCCGTCAACGAGCCGCTCACGACCGCGCGTTTCTCGACGCTGTACGGGGTCTGGTATCCGCATGCGCGCGACGACCGCACCTTCGTGCAGGCGGTCGTCAACCAGTGCAAGGCCACGGTGCTGGCAATGCGCGCGATCCGCGCGGTCAATCCCGGCGCCATGCTGGTCCAGACGGACGACCTGGGCAAATCCTACAGCACGCCGGAACTGGATGAACTGGCGGGCTTCTACAACGAACGGCGCTGGCTGGCGTGGGACTTCCTGTGCGGGAAAGTGGACCGCGGCCACCCGCTGTGGAACTACCTGGAGGGCACCGGGGTCGATCCCGCGGAGCTGCTCTGGTTCCGCGACAATCCCTGCCCGCCCGACATCATCGGCGTGAATTACTACGCCACCAGCGAGCGCTGGCTCGATCATCGTCCGGAACGCTATCCGGCGCATTCGCACGGCGAGATCACCAACGGCAGCGGCGAGCGCGTGCCGATCGCCGATATCGAGGCAGCGCGCGTGCTGGCCACGCCGACGCCCGGCATCGCGCCTTTGCTGCAGGAGGCGTGGGACCGCTATGGCCTGCCGGTCGCGGTGACCGAAGTCCACCTCGGGGCGCACCGCGAGGACCAGCTGCGCTGGCTGCTCGAGATCTGGGACGGCGCCAAGCAGGCGCGCGCCAACGGCGTCGATGTGCGTGCGGTGACGGTGTGGGCGCTGCTTGGTTCGTTCGACTGGAACTGCCTGGTGACCGAATGCCGCGGCTACTACGAGCCCGGCCCGTTCGACGTGCGGTCCGCGCCCCCGCGGCCGACCGCGCTCGCGCGGCTGATGCGCGAGCTGGCGTCCGGGCGGCAGCTGTCGCAACCGGTCCTGCGCGGCAAGGGATGGTGGCGCAGGCCGGACCGCTTCGCGTGCCCGCCGGTCGCGACGCGCGCCTGTCCGACGTCGATCACGGCGGACGGCCACAACCTCGTGGGGAATACCATGGATCCGATCCTGATTACCGGTGCGACCGGGACGCTGGGCCGTGCGTTCGCCCGGATCTGCAAGCAGCGCAACATCGCGTTCAGGCTGATGAGCCGCCAGGACATGGACATCGCCGATCCGCAATCGGTGGAACGCGCCATCGTGCGGCATCGCCCGTGGGCGATCGTGAATGCCAGCGGCTACGTGCGGGTGGACGACGCGGAGCGCGACCACGAACGCTGCTTCCGCGAGAACACCGTCGGACCGGCCACGCTGGCGGCAGCCTGTGCGCGCCACGACGTCCACCTGCTGACCTTCTCAAGCGACCTGGTGTTCGATGGCGGAACCGGCACACCTTATGTCGAATCGGACAGCGTGCGGCCGCTGAACATCTATGGCCGCAGCAAGGCCGATGCCGAGCGCGAAGTGCTGGACCGCCAGCCCGGCGCGCTGGTGGTGCGCACCAGTTCCTTCTTCGGTCCGTGGGACCAGTACAACTTCATCACCCAGGCGCTGCGCGAGCTGGGCGAGGGCAGGCCGTTCGGCGCGGCGCGCGACATTACCGTGTCACCCACCTACGTCCCGGACCTCGTGCATGCCTGCCTGGATCTGCTGGTCGACCGGGAATGCGGCATCTGGCACCTGACCAATGGCGAGCCGATCACCTGGGCCGAGTTCGCGCTAAAGGCGGCCGAGCGCGGCGGCGTCGATGCCAGCCGCCTGGAGCCGCTATCCAGCGCGCAGTGCGGATTCGCGGCCACGCGGCCGGCTTTCAGCGCCTTGCACAGCGAGCGCGCGATCCTGCTGCCGGGCCTGGACGACGCGATATCGCGCTACCTGCTCCAGTGGGAAGAGGAAGCCCGTGGCGCACCGCCGGATGCCGGCGCGATGGAAGGACGCACCCGCCGCAGCGCGATCGCAAGTCCCTGAAGGATCGGTGCCAGCCGCTTGATAAAGTCTCGTGACCGGTTCCGGTTGTGCCTCATTTTGCCCCGTGCCGCGAGAACAGCCTTGCGCGGCGCATCCGGCTTTGCTATAGTTCGTCCCCCGCCGCGAGCGAGACCTTACCGGTCCCTTGTAAAAGGTTAACGAAATCAAATAGTTGACGCGATACGGCAGGAAATAGGGGTTGACGAGCTGCACGA
>DASTVB010000171.1:0-3179 GCA_035759315.1 Telluria sp.
ATTGCCAACCGCATCTACAAAGGCCGCGGCGAGCGCTTCATGTCCTCGCGCGCCCTGCTCGACAGCGACCTGGGCAAGCTGATCCTGATGAATTTCGACGAAGTCACCGCCAACACGCTGCAATACCTGATCAGCGCCAGCGCGCCGATCCGCGAGCGCGTGGCCAAAAGCGGCGGCGAAACCCGCTACACCGCCTACGGCTACCACGGCACCGAGATCCTCATCAAAGACGAATACGTCTGGCAGACCTACACGAACTACACCCAGGGCTATGCCAAGATGCGCCTGGAGAGCGTCGCCCAGGCGGCCTGGAACCAGGGTATCGCGGCAACCGTGTTCAACTGCCCGGAAATCCGCACCAATTCGTCCGACATTTTCGTCGGCGTCGAGCTGTCGCTGTTCCCGCTGCTGACGGCCCTGAAGAAGGAAGGCGGCGGCGCCTGGGCCGACCAGCAATGGCAGATCTGCCAGGACCTGCTGGGCGAAGGCACCTCGCTGGAATCGCTCCTCGACACGATCGAGCAGTACAACAACGACGCCACCAGCGCCCAGTTCCGCAACTTCGAAGCCTGGCCGATGGACAACACGCCGGCCCTGGCGGACGTGATGATCGGTACCTCCGAAGCCATCACCAACCTGCACAAGGACAAGAAGGCCCTGATCACGGACCACCTGTCCTCGCTGGTGCTGGAAGGCGCCGGCCCGCTCATGTTCCATGGCGCGTCGGAAAAGATTGCCCCCGTCGTGTGGCTGAACCACGACATCATCGCACGCCAACTCAACGCGCTGCATTCGTAACCCTTGACGCCGGGACGCGTGGGCAGAACAATCTGCCTCGCCGTCCCGGCTCTCATTTTATTCTGTCAAAACAATGCCTAAATTTACCGGTTACGTATCCGACCACACGAAGTTCATCGAAGAGTTGAAGTCGAAGACTCCGGGTATGGAAGAGCGCCAGCAGGAAGGCCGCTCCCTGCTCTGGGACAAGCTGCCGATTTCGCTCGACGAAGAAGCGCGCACGAAAGAATCGCGCCTGCGCCAGAACGCCTATCCGTACCAGAACAAGTTCTAAAGGCCCAGGGGCATGCTGCCGGAGCAGGCCGCGCTCGACGCGCCGGCCGATGTGAGCGCAAGCGAAGCCGCCGGCCTGGACAATGCCGCTGCGGCGGCCATCGCGCGCCTGTACGGCGAGCCGATGCTGCGCATGCCGAACGACCTCTACATCCCGCCCGACGCCCTCGAGATCTTCCTCGACGCCTTCGAAGGCCCGCTCGACCTGCTGCTCTACCTGATCCGCAAGCAAAACTTCAACATCCTCGACATCCCGATGGCGCAGGTCACCCTGCAATATCTCGTGTACGTCGAAGAGATCCGCAAGAGCAACCTGGAACTGGCGGCCGAGTACCTGTTGATGGCGGCGATGCTGATCGAGATCAAGTCGCGCATGCTGCTGCCCAAGCGCGAGAACGACCTGGTCGAAGATGCGGGCGACCCGCGCGCGGAACTCGTGCGGCGCCTGCTGGAATACGAACAGATCAAGATCGCCGCCCTGAACCTGGGAATGATCCCGCAGGAAGGGCGCGATTTCCAGCGTCCTTCGCTGCCGGTCGAGCAAAGCCTGGAACCCGTCTGGCCCCAGGTTGAACCGCACGACCTGCAGCGCGCCTGGCTCGATGTGCTGCGCCGTGCGAAACTGACCCAGCATCACCGCATCGGGCGCCAGGAACTGTCGGTGCGCGAGCACATGTCGGCGATCCTGCGCAGGCTGCAGTCGCAGCGCTTCGTCGAGTTCGGCGAACTGTTCGAGGGGCAGGCGTCGGTGCCGATCGTCGTCGTGCACTTTGTGGCCCTGCTCGAACTGGCCAAGGAAACCCTGGTCGAAATCACCCAGGCCGAACCATTTGCGCCGATTTACGTGCGCCTGGCATACTCGCCGGCGTAATCGGCGCACATCAACTACAGCATTCACACACATGAAAATCATCACCACCATCGAAGAACTGCGCGACCAACTGCGCGGCCAGCTGCGCACCGCTTTCGTTCCGACCATGGGCAACCTGCACGAAGGCCACCTGTCGCTGATGCGCCTGGCGCGCAAGCATGGCGACCCGGTCGTCGCCTCCATTTTCGTGAACCGCCTGCAGTTCGGCCCGAACGAAGACTTCGACAAGTATCCGCGCACCTTCCAGGCCGACGTCGACAAGCTGGAAAAGGAAGGCGTCTACGTGCTGTTCGCGCCGACCGAGAAGGACCTGTACCCGGAGCCGCAGGAATACCGCGTCCAGCCGCCGGACATGCTCGGCAATACGCTGGAGGGGGAATTCCGTCCCGGCTTCTTCGGCGGCGTGTGCACGGTCGTGACCAAGCTGTTCTCCTGCGTGCAGCCGCGCGTGGCCGTGTTCGGCAAGAAGGATTATCAGCAGCTGATGATCGTGCGTAACATGGCGCGCCAGTTCGCGATGCCGACCGAAATCATCGGCGCCGAAACCTTCCGCGCCGAAGACGGCCTGGCCCTGTCCTCGCGCAACATGTACCTGTCGCCGGAAGAACGCGCCGAAGCACCGGCCCTGTACCAGGGCCTGAATTTTGTCGCCAACGAAATCCGCAGCGGCCACCTCGACATCTTCTCGGTCGAACGCGAAGCGATGGCGACGCTCGGCGCGCGCGGCTGGAAGCCGGACTACATCTCGGTGCGCAAGCGCATCGACCTGCAGCCGCCCTCGGCCGGCGACCTGGCCGAGGGTACGCCCCTGGTCGTGCTGGCCGCCGCCAAGCTCGGCACCACGCGCCTGATCGACAATCTCGAAATCTGATGTAAAGCCGCCACGGCGGTCCTGCTATATTGCAAAGAACTATTAACTTTTTGCAACATCAGCCGCAGACGTCTATACTAGCGGCAACAAGCATGCATCCCGCGCCCGCTGCGGATGCATGTAATGATTTGCTGCAAGGATTGCCGCCGTGACCGAAACCCCCGCCCGTCCGCCCCGCAAGGGCCTGCCCCGTCCTGCCGATGTCCTCGATCGGATCGGCCAGAACGCGTCACCGCACAAGATGTGCGACCCCTTCGATATCGGCGAAACCCTGCACAGCCTGGCTGAGTCGGGCGAGCCGCTGACGATCTACCCGAACAGCGTGCGCGAGCCGCTGCTGGCGCGGATCGCCTCGGTGCATCCGGA
>DASTVB010000172.1:0-13947 GCA_035759315.1 Telluria sp.
TCACCCGGGACTTCGACCGTGCTCTTGCCGTCGGGCGACTCTTCGCCGATCTGCAGGGTCAGCATCGGCGGCAACTCATTGATCTTGTGGTACAGGTCGGTATGGTTCTCGGCCTGGCCGGAAATGATCAGCGGGGTACGCGCTTCGTCGATCAGGATCGAGTCCACTTCGTCGACCACGGCGAAGTTCAGGCCGCGCTGCACGCGTTCGCGCGCATCGTAGACCATGTTGTCGCGCAGGTAGTCGAAGCCGAATTCGTTGTTGGTGCCGTAGGTGATGTCGGCAGCATAAGCCTGCTGCTTGGTGTCGTGCGCCATTTGCGACAGGTTCACGCCGGTGGTCAGGCCCAGCCAGCCGTACAGGCGGCCCATCCACTCGGCGTCGCGCTGCGCCAGGTAGTCGTTGACGGTGATGACGTGCACGCCCTTGCCGGACAGCGCGTTCAGGTAGGCAGGCAGCGTCGCCATCAGCGTCTTGCCTTCGCCCGTACCCATTTCGGCGATCTTGCCGTTGTGGAGGACCATGCCGCCGATCAGCTGGACGTCGAAGTGGCGCATTTTCAGCACGCGGCGCGCGGCTTCGCGGCAGACCGCAAACGCTTCGACCAGGATGTCGTCGAGCGACTCGCCGTTGGCCACGCGTTGTTTGAGTTCCGGAGTCTTTGCCTGCAGCTCGGCGTCCGTCAGCTTTTCGATCTGTGGTTCAAGCGCATTGATCTCGCTAACGGTTTTTCGATATTGCTTGAGCAGCCGCTGGTTGCGGCTACCGAAAATCTTGGTCAGGAATGACATGCTTTTGTGTTCTAAAAAATTGCGCTGCTAAAAAGCCTGATGATATCAAAATGGCATCATTCGCAGGCCGACTGTGGCAAAAGGCTGTGATTTTATCACGCACCGCCAGCTCAATTGGAGACGATATACCGGATTACAAGTTATCGCTGGCAACAATGGTAGGGCGGTGGCGAGCTGTGCTATCGTTCGGCGCATGCACACCGCTGATCCACATCAACGCCCTTTCCATATTTTTGGCACTAAAAAGCGCCAAACTTCCTTTGGGGCAACACATTTCCTTCGTGCCAACGACCGGGTCGCCTCCTTGATGCCGACCGCGATGCGCATGGCCAGCCTGCAGGAAGACGTGGCCAAGACGCTGCCGCTGATCGCCGGCAGCTGCGGCGTGCTGTCGTTCGAGGAGGGTGTGCTGGTGCTGGGCGCGCCGAACGCCGCGGTGGCAGCCCGTTTGAAGCAGCAAGTGCCGACGCTGATGGCAGCGCTGCAGAAGCACGGCTGGCAGGTGACCAGCATCCGCCTCAAGGTCCAGGTGACCCAGCCGATCGCGCCGCAGTACGTGCCGCGCCAGCTGTCGATGCCCGATTCCGCGGTCGACGCCTTCAAGGAACTGGGCCAGGCGCTGGAACCATCGCAGGGCAACGCGCCCCTGATCGCAGCCCTTAACCGCCTCGCCGCCCGCCGGGGCAAATAACGGTAAATAGGGGACTGTCCCTACGGGACTGTCCCCTGCCGTTCGCAGTTCGCTTCTCGACTCGCGACACCAAAGGCTGGGGACAGTCCCATAGGGACAGTCCCCAAAGTCCCCTTACGTCAGCGCCCACTCGCGCGTCATCTGGCTCGCGTAGGATGCCGGCGCGCTTTCGGCCTGGTCGAACGAGACGATTTCATACGAATCCGGCTGCGCCAGCATCGCGCGCAGCAGGTCGTTGTTCAGCGCGTGCCCGGATTTGTGCGCGGTGTAGCTGGCCAGCAGCGGATGACCAACCATGTACAGGTCGCCGATCGCGTCGAGGATCTTGTGGCGCACGAACTCGTCTTCGTAGCGCAGGCCGTCCGAATTGAGGATGCGGTATTCGTCCATCACGATCGCGTTTTCAAGCGAGCCGCCACGCGCCAGCCCCAGCCCGCGCAGGCTTTCGACGTCCTGCATGAAGCCGAAGGTGCGCGCGCGCGCGACGTCGTGCACATAGGTGATGTCGCCGAAATCCACCGCCGCTCGCTGGGTGGTGCCGTCCACCGCCGGGTGGTTGAATTCGATGAAGAAGTCGAGCTTGAAGCCGTCGTGCGGCGACAGGCGCGCCCACTTTTCGTTGGCGCCTTCGCCATGGCGCACTTCGATGTCCTTTAGCACGCGGATGAATTTCTTGGGCGCGGCCTGCTCCTGCACGCCGGCCTGCTGCAGTAGGAACACGAACGACGAGGCGGAACCGTCCATGATGGGGATCTCTTCGGCGCTGACGTCGATGATCATGTTGTCAATCCCGAGGCCGGCGCAGGCGGACATCAGGTGTTCGACGGTCGACACGCGCGCCTTGTCCTTGACCAGCACGGAGGCCATGCGGGTTTCGCCGACGATGCCGGCGCTGGCGGGGAATTCGACGATCGGGTCGAGGTCGACGCGGCGGAACACAATGCCGGTGTCGGGTGCGGCGGGGCGCAGGGTCAGTTCTACCTTGGTGCCGGAGTGCAGGCCCACGCCGATCGTACGGACCAGCTGTTTGACGGTTCTTTGTTTAAGCATCCGCCGATTATATAGAACTTGCATGGGCGCCGCAGGAGGCCCTATGGATGCTCGCTTTCCACGTGCACCTGCTCATGGCGCACCAGGTAGATGCCGCTGCCGATGATGATCGCCGCGCCCAGCATGGTGTAGGCGTCCGGGAGCACCTGCCACAGCATGAAGTCGATGCCGACGCCCCAGGCCAGCGCGCTGTATTCGAACGGCGCAACGGCCGACGCGTGTCCGTGGCTGAACGCTTCGGTGATCGCGAGCTGGCCGAAAAAGCCGGTGACCGCGAGCGCGATCAGCAGCCAGGCGTGCTCCATGCCGATCGGGTGCCAGTCCGGCAGGGCCATGGCGGTCGCCCCGACCGCCATCATGAACATCAGCCAGAACACCATGTGCTCGCTGCGCTCGGTGCGCGCCAGGATGCGGCCGGCGATGGCGGAAATCGCGTAGCCGACCGCGGAACCCAGGATCGCCAGGCCACCCAGCGTGAGGAAGCCCTCGCCGCTCGGGCGCAGCACGATGATCACGCCGGCAAGGCCGACCACGATGGCGATCCAGCGCCGCGCATCGACGGTCTCGCCCAGCACGACCACCGACAGCGCGGTGACGATCGCCGGTGCGACGAAGAAGATGGTGTAGGCCTCGGCCAGCGACAGGGTCTTGAGGCCGTACGAGAAGAAGAACAGCATCGAGATGCCCACGCCCGCGCGCAGCAGGTGCAGCGGGGGGCGGATGCTGAAGATGCTGCTGAACGCGCCGCGCCACCACAGGTACAGGCACACCAGCGGCAAGGAGCAAAGCGCACGCAGGGAGGCGACCTGCATCGCCGGCAGCGTTGCTGCCAGCAGCTTCATGACGGTGTCCATCAGCGAGAACATCGCAACGGCAATCAGCATCGCGTTGATGGCGTAGATGTTGCCTTTGTCGATGGGGCGGACGGCGCTCATGTTCTTGCCTGCTTATTGTTAGCGTGGTGCGTCATCCCCGCGAACGCGGGGACCCATGCTGAGGTGCCGCTAACGCCAGCGTGGCGGCTGCGACGGACTCAGTAGAGGTCCCCGCGTGCACGGGGATGACGGTATTGCGGGGTGATGCGGGTGCTGCGGTGCCGGTCTTAGCCGAGCTGCTTGAGCAGCGTTTCGGCGTTCGACACTTCGAACGCGCCGCCCTGCTCCACGTTGAGCTGCTTGACTACGCCGTCTTCCACCAGCATCGAGTAGCGCTGCGAGCGCGTGCCCATGCCGTACTTGGAGAAGTCGGCGTCCAGGCCCATCGCCTTGGAGAAGGCTGCGTTACCGTCGGCCATCATGCGTACGATGCCGGTCGCCTTCTGGTCGCGGCCCCAGGCGCCCATCACGAACGCGTCGTTGACCGAGATGCACCAGATTTCATCGACGCCTTTAGCCTTGAATTCAGCCGCCTTCTCGACGAAGCCGGGAACGTGCTGCGCCGAGCAGGTCGGGGTGTACGCGCCTGGCAGGCCGAAGATCGCGATCTTCTTGCCCTTGACGAGGTCCGCCACGTTGAAGGTGTTCGGGCCGAGGGTGCAGCCTTCGGTTTCGTTTTCGATGAATTCGGCCAGCTGGCCTTCTGGCAGGCGGTCGCCGATCTTGATGGTCATGGAGGGTCTCCTACAGGTGTTATTGACAGATCGTCAGTATGCCCGATCGCCGGAGATCTTGCTGGACAGGGCCCGAAACCGGGGGATGGGCGAGGATCGCCGCAGTTCGGCATGGATCGGCGAAGATCGGCCACATCCGGCACGGAAGGTCGGCGCTGGCGATAAATACGCGCAGATGAGCTTACATGACGTCAGATAGGCTCAGATAGCGCAGCAGATATAAAAAAGGCCGGCGCGCGGGTTTCGCGCTGCCGGCCAAAAACCACAGGGAGAATGCTGTTAGTCGGCTTGCTTGCGCAGGAAGGCCGGGATGTCGTAGGTTTCCATGCCGTTCTTCTGCATCGCGAGCACCTGCTCGGATGCCTGTTCACGGCGCCACACTGCCGGCTGCTTCAGGCCTTCGGCATGGCCGACGCCCGCACCGAAACCGGCGCCCATCGCCATGCCCGCGCCGCGGCCCGCAGCCATCACTGGCTGGTTGTCGGTACCGGTGCGCAGCATCGGCATCGGAGGCTGCACCAGCTGCATGTTCTTCTTGCCCTTGCCCAGGCCGGTCGCGACCACGGTCACGCGGATCTCGTCGCCCATGGTGTCGTCGTAGGCGATACCCTGCGCGATCGACGCGTCCGGCGCCGCGAATGCGCGCACCGCCGCCATGACTTCCTTGATCTCCTTACCTTTCAGGCCACGGCTTGCGGTCACGTTGACCAGCACGCCGCGTGCGCCCGACAGGTCGACGCCGTCCAGCAGCGGCGATGCCACTGCCTGCTCGGCCGCGATGCGCGCACGGTCCACGCCCGAAGCGGTCGCGGTGCCCATCATCGCCTTGCCCTGCTCGCCCATGATGGTCTTGACGTCGTTGAAGTCGACGTTGATGTGGCCCGGGACGTTGATGATCTCGGCGATACCGGCCACCGCGTTGTTCAGGACGTCGTCCGCGTGCTGCATCCAGTCGATCATCGACTCGTCTTCGTAGATCTCTTCCAGCTTTTCGTTCAGGATGATGATCAGCGAATCGACGTGGCGCGACAGTTCTTCCAGGCCGGCTTCGGCGATGTCCATGCACTTCTGGCCTTCGTAGGAGAATGGCTTCGACACCACCGCCACGGTCAGCGCGCCCTGCGCCTTGGCGACTTCCGCCACGATCGGCGCTGCGCCGGTGCCGGTGCCGCCGCCCATGCCTGCCGCGATGAAGACCATGTGCGCGCCGCGCAGCGAGTCTTCGATGCGGGCACGCGATTCTTCCGCCAGCAGTCGGCCGACTTCCGGCTTCATGCCTGCGCCCAGGCCGGTCTCGCCGATCTGGATCACGTTGTGGGCCGACGACATTGCCAGCGCCTGCGCGTCGGTGTTCGCCGCAATGAACTCAACGCCGGAAACGCCCTTGTTGATCATGTGCTGAACCGCGTTGCCACCGGCTCCACCGACGCCGACGACCTTGATGACGGTACCGAGTGCTGCGTTATCGACCATATCGAACTCCATGATGAACTCCTAAATATTCAGTGCCGTTTCCAAGCGCCAGGGCTCACACTCAGGTATGAAACCTGGAGGTTGAAAACTGCGGTTAATCCAAAAAATTATGTAATGTGTACTGCTGTCCCTGTGCTGCCAAATCCAAACCAAATCCACTACCGCTTAAAAATTCCCCAACACCCATTCCTTCATACGCTGCCACACCGCATTCACCGAGCCATCCTGACGCGTCACGATGTGCCCCCGCAGATACTGTTTCTTCGCTTCTTCCAGCAGTCCGAGCACGGTGGCGTAGCGCGGGCTGCGCACCACGTCGGCCAGCTGGCCGCGGTAGTCCGGCGTTCCAAGGCGCGCCGGCTTGAGGAAGATGTCTTCCGCCATTTCGACCATGCCCGGCATGATCGAGGTGCCGCCGGTCAGCACGATGCCCGACGAGAGCACGCCCTCGTAGCCGGACTCGCGCACCACCTGGTGCACCATCGCGAACAGTTCTTCGACGCGCGGCTCGATCACGGCCGCCAGCGCCTGGCGCGACAGGTTGCGCGGGCCGCGGTCGCCCAGGCCCGGCACTTCGAGGTGCTCGCCCGGATCGGCCAGCACCTGCTTGGCCACGCCGTAGCGCATCTTGATTTCTTCGGCTTCGCCGGTCGGCGTGCGCAGCGCCATCGCGATGTCGTTGGTGATCTGGTCGCCGGCGATCGGGATCACCGCGGTGTGGCGGATCGCGCCGTCCGAGAACACGGCGATGTCGGTGGTGCCGCCGCCGATGTCGATCAGGACCACGCCCAGTTCCTTCTCGTCGGCGGTCAGCACCGCGTCGGCGGAGGCCATCGGCTGCAGGATCAGGTCGGACACTTCCAGGCCGCAGCGGCGCACGCACTTGACGATGTTCTGCACCGCCGATACCGCGCCGGTCACGATGTGCACGCGCACCTCGAGGCGGATGCCGCTCATGCCGATCGGCTCGCGAACGTCTTCCTGGCTGTCGACGATGAATTCCTGCGGCACCGTGTGCAGCAGCTGCTGGTCGGTCGGGATGTTGACCGCCTTCGCCGTCTCGATCACGCGCGCCACGTCGGTCGCGGTGACTTCCTTGTCCTTGATCGCGACCATGCCGCTGGAGTTGAAGCTGCGGATATGGTTGCCGGCGATGCCCGCGTACACGTTGCGGATCTTGCAGTCCGCCATGAGCTCCGCTTCTTCGAGCGCGCGCTGAATCGAGTCGACGGTCGCCTCGATGTTGACGACAACGCCCTTCTTCAGTCCCTTCGACTCGTGCTGACCGAGGCCGATGACTTCGTGGCGGCCATCGGCCATCACTTCCGCCACCACGGCCACCACCTTGGAGGTGCCGATGTCGAGACCGACGATCAGGTTTTTCGCGTCTTTTGTCATTCTCTCGCCTACTTATGTGTTCTTGGTGGTTGTGTTACTGGATTCTTGTAGCTTCTTTGCTGCTGCCGCCGCCGCCCGGGCCTTGGCCCAGTCGACCAGCTTCAGGTTCGCCGCCGACAGCGTCAGCCCGTTCGGATAACGCATATCGATGGTGGCGATCTCCGGCACGCTGGCCGCCAGCCGCGGGTACACGCTGACCAGGCGCTGCACGCGGTCGCGCAGCGTGCTCGAATCCTGTTCGCGGCCCAGCGACACCGTCATGCCGTTGTCAAACTTCACGGTCCACGCATAGCGGCCGGACAGGTCGAGCGACTGCATGGTCAGGCCCAGCGGCTTGAACCATCCGGACAGGTCGGCGTAGCGCGCCATGACTTCCTTCTCGGTTCCCGCCGGTCCCGAAAACTCGGGCAGCACATGGTCCTCGTCCGCTTCGGCGAGGTTGGCGGTGAACACATCGCCCTTGACCGACAGCAGGCGGCCGTCCTCGCCCCAGGTGCCGAGCGCCTCGTGCTCTTCGAGCGTGACGATCAGCTGGTCCGGCCACTCGCGGCGCACCGACGCGCGCCGCACCCAGGGCACGGACTCGAAGCTGGTGCGGACCTTTTCCAGGTCGGTGGTGAAGAAGTTCCCCTGGAAGCGGCCAACCGCGCCTTCGCGCAGCGTCAGGTGGTTCACGTTCTTCAGGTCCTTCCCGTCCATCATGCTTTCGACGCGAATGGTGCGCAGGTTGAACATCGGCAGCTGCGACACCCGCCATGCGGCCGCGGCGGCGCACGCGAGCACCGTCACGGCGACGATGCCGTTGGCGGTTGCGTTAAGCGTGCGTGCGTCGTGCCACATTCGATTGCTTCCTTATGCTTTCAGTTTCAGGCTGGCCGAGCGCAGGATTTCCACGCACAGCTGCTCGTACGAGATGCCCACCGCGGCGGCCGCCATCGGCACCAGCGAATGGCTGGTCATGCCCGGCGAGGTGTTGGCCTCGATCAGGAACGGCTTGTTGTCCGATACGCGCAGCATGAAGTCGATCCGTCCCCAGCCTTCGCAGTCGAGCGCGCGGTAGGCCTGCACCGCGATGCGCTGCATCTCTTCGGTGATGGCCGGGTCCAGCGGCGCCGGGCAGAAGTACTTGGTCACGTCGGTGAAGTACTTGTTCTGGTAGTCGTAGTTGCCCTCCGGGGCCACGATCTCGATCACCGGCAGCGCGCGCGCGTCCTTGCCCTTGCCCAGCATCGACACGGTGAACTCGCGACCGGTGACGAATTCTTCGGCCAGCACCGGGTCGTCGTACTTGAAGGCGGTGTCGAACGCGCCCTGCAATTCACTGTCGGCCGATACCTTGGTGATGCCGATGGTCGAGCCTTCGTGCGGCGGCTTGACGATCATCGGAATGCCGACCTGCTTCGCCACCGCGGCCAGGTCCGAGCCCTGGGCGACGGTCGCGTATTTCGGGGTCGGCAGGCCATGCATCAGCCAGATCATCTTGGTGTAGATCTTGTCCATCGCGATCGAGGACGCCATCACGCCACTGCCGGTGTATGGAATGCCCATCTGCTCGAGCGCGCCCTGCAGGCTGCCGTCTTCGCCGTAGCGGCCGTGCAGCGCGATGAACACGCGGTCGAACTTCTGCGCGGCGAGGTCCGCCAGCGACTGGGTGCCCGGATCGAACGGATGGGCGTCGATGCCCTGGCTTTGCAGGGCCTTGAGCACGCCGGTGCCGGACATGATCGACACGTCGCGCTCGGCGGAACGGCCGCCGAACAGGACGCCGACCTTGCCCAGTGCCTGTGCTTCGGAGGTGGAAAGTACGTTCACGATTAAGCCTTCTGGAAATTGGTCAGTTGAGCGGGAACGCCGCTGATCGAGCCTGCGCCCATCGTCAGCACCACGTCGCCGTCGCGCACGATGCCCATGATCGCCTGCGCGATGTCGGCAACCGCTTCGACGAAGATCGGCTCGATGCGGCCGGACACGCGCAGCGCGTGCGCCAGGGCGCGTCCATCGGCGGCCACGATGCGGGTCTCGCCGGCCGGGTAGACCTCGGCCAGCACCAGCACGTCCGGATGCGAAAGCACCTTGACGAAGTCTTCGAACAGGTCGCGGGTGCGGGTGTAGCGGTGCGGCTGGAACGCCAGCACCAGCCGGCGGCCCGGGTACGCGGCGCGCGCGGCGGCCAGCGTGACTTCGGTTTCGATCGGGTGGTGGCCGAAATCGTCCACCAGGGTAAAGCTGCCGCCGCCGGGAATCCCGACTTCGCCGTAGCGCGTAAAGCGGCGGCCGACGCCGGTGAATTCGGCCAGGCCCTGCTGGGTCGCACTGTCTTCGATGCCCAGTTCGCGCGCGATCGCGATCACCGAACAGGCGTTCAACACGTTGTGCATGCCTGGCTGGTTCAGCACGAAGCGGGTGTCCGGGTAGCCTTCCTGGCGTACCGAGAAGTGCATCTGGATGCCGTGCGCTTCGGCGTCGAAGGCGCGCACCTGGGCGTCGGCTGAAAAGCCGTAGGTGGTGATCGGCTTGGTCACGTGCGGGATGATCGAGCGCACATGCTTGTCGTCGATGCACAGCATCGCGCGGCCGTAGAACGGCAGGCGGTGGGTGAAGTGCACGAAGGCCATCTTGAGCTTTTCGAAATCGTGCTCGTAGGTGTCCATGTGGTCGGCGTCGATGTTCGTGATCACTTCGATCATCGGGGCCAGGTTCAGGAACGATGCATCCGACTCGTCGGCCTCGGCCACGATGTACTCGCCCGAACCCAGGCGCGCATTGGCGTTGGCGCTGTTCAGGCGTCCGCCGATAACGAAAGTGGGATCCATGCCGCCGGCCGCCAGCACCGCCGCCGCCAGGCTGGTGGTGGTGGTCTTGCCGTGGGTGCCGGCGATCGCGATGCCGCGCTTGAGGCGCATCAGTTCGGCCAGCATCACCGCGCGCGGGACGATCGGGATGTTCTTCGCGCGCGCTGCCGCGACTTCCGGGTTGCCTTCGTTGACCGCGGTCGAGGTGACCACCGCATCTGCGCTGCCGATGTTCTCCGGTGCGTGGCCGCGCATCACCCGCACGCCCTGCTCTTCCAGGCGCGCGGTTGCGGCGTTGGCGCCCAGGTCCGAACCGGTTACGGTGTAGCCGAGGTTGTGCAGCACTTCGGCAATGCCGCTCATGCCGCTGCCGCCGATGCCAACGAAGTGGATGTTCCTGACCTTGTGCTTCATGTGTTCTTTCCCGCCAGCTGTTCCAGTACGCCGGCGATCGCTTCGTTCGCGTCGCGCCGTCCCACCGATTGCGCCGCCTGCGCCATCGCGCGGCACTGCTCGCGCGTCAGGGCCTGCAGCCTGTTTGCCATGTCCTGCGCGTTCATTGCATGCTGCGGCATGTGGATCGCCGCTTTCTGCTGTTCCATCCACTGCGCGTTGTCGCGCTGGTGCGAGGTGGTCGATGCGACGAATGGCACCAGGATGCTGGCCACGCCTGCCGCCGTCAGTTCCGACACCGTGATCGCGCCGGCGCGGCAGATCACGATGTCGGCCGCCTCGTAGCGCGCCGCCATGTTGTCGATGAAGTCCACCACTTCCGCTTCCACCCCTGCGTTGGCGTATGCCGCGCGCAGTGCGTCGATATTCTTCTTGCCCGACTGGTGGGTCACCACCGGGCGCACGTCGGCCGGGATCAGCGCCAGCGCGGCCGGCACGCAGTCGTTGAGCGCCTTGGCGCCCAGGCTGCCGCCCACCACCAGCACCCGTAGCGGGCCGGTACGGTTGGCGAAGCGCGTGGCCGGCGCTTCGATCTCGAGGATCTCCTTGCGCACCGGGTTGCCGGTGACCAGCGCCTTGCCCGCCGCGCTGCCGAAATCGGCCGGGAAGCCGAACAGCACGCGCTGCGCGACCGGCGCCAGGGTCTTGTTCGACAGCAGCAGCGCCGCGTCGGCGTTCACCAGTGCCAGCGGCACGCCGCGCAGGCGCGCCATCAGGCCGCCCGGCACGCACACGTAGCCGCCCATGCCGAGCACCACGTCCGGCTTGCGCCGCGCGAGGTGGCCGAGGCAGGTGAAGAAGCTGGCCGCCATCTTGAATGCGCCCGACACGGTGTGGCCGAGGCCCTTGCCGCGCATGCCGGAAAATTCGATCGAATCGAGTTCGATGCCGGCGCGCGGCACCAGGTCCTGCTCCATGCCGTGCGCGGTGCCAAGCCAGGACACCTCCCAGCCGCGCTGGCGCATGGTCTGCGCGATCGCGATACCCGGGAAGATGTGGCCGCCGGTGCCCGCCGCCATGATCATCAGTCGTTTCATACCCGGCCTCCCTTCATCAGCACGCGGTTCTCGTAATCGATGCGCAGCAGGATCGCCAGGCCGACGCAGTTGACCACCACGCCGGTGCCGCCATAGCTCATCAAAGGCAGCGTCAGGCCCTTGGTCGGCAGCAGGCCCAGGTTCACGCCCATGTTGATGAAGGTCTGGATGCCGATCCAGATGCCGATGCCCTTGGCGACCAGTCCCGCGAAGGTCTGGTCCAGGGCGATGGCCTGGCGGCCGATATCGAAGGCGCGCTTGACCAGCCAGTAGAACATCGCGATCACCACCAGCACGCCGGCCAGGCCGAGTTCTTCGCCGATCACGGCCAGCAGGAAGTCGGTGTGGGCTTCCGGCAGGTAGTGCAGCTTTTCCAGGCTGCCGCCCAGGCCCACGCCGAAGAATTCGCCGCGGCCAAACGCGATCAGCGAGTGGGTCAGCTGGTAGGCCTTGTTCAGTGCATTGTCTTCCTGCCACGGATCGAGGTAGGCGAACAGGCGCTCGCGGCGGAACGGCGACAGCGCGATGATGGCGCTGAACGCCATTACCAGGATGCCGCCGATGCCGCCGAACCAGATCGCGTTGAAGCCGCCCAGGAACAGCACGCCCATCGCGATGCAAACGATCACGCCGGTGGCGCCCAGGTCGGGCTCGAGCAGCAGCAGCACGCCGACCAGGCCGACCGCGCCCGCCATCGGGAAGAAGCCCTTGGACAGCTTGTGCATGTACTGCTGCTTGCGCACCGTGAAGTCGGCCGCGTACAGCACCATCACGATCTTCATCAGTTCGGACGGCTGCAGGTTGAACACGCGCAGGTTGAGCCAGCGGCGCCCGCCGTTGACGACCACGCCGAGGCCGGGAATCAGGACCAGGATCAGCAGGATCAGGGTGCCGATGAACATGAAGGGCGCGAGCTTCTGCAGCGCCGCGACGGGAACGCGGAACACGAACAGCGCGGCGATGAACGCGGCCGCTACGAACATGGACTGGCGCTTGAGGAAGTAGGCGTTTTCGTAGTTGGCGAACTTCGGCGAATCCGGCAGCGCGATCGAGGCCGAATACACCATCACCAGGCCAAGCAGCACCAGCAGCACGGTGACCCACACCAGCGGCTGGTCGTATTCCATCATGCGCGACGGGCGCGCACGGCTGGCCACCGCCGCGTCGGCGGCGCTGCCGGAGAATTTGAAGGGCATCTGGAACGCCATCAGATTTCCTGCCCTTTTTCGAGTGCGATCTCGCGGACCGCGTCGACGAACACCTGCGCGCGATGCGCGTAGTTGGTGAACATGTCGAGGCTGGCGCAGGCCGGCGACAGCAGCACCGCGTCGCCCGCTTGGGCCGCGTCGCGTGCGCGCTGCACCGCTTCGGGCAGCGTCGCGCAGTCAATCAGTTCCACGCCCGAGTCGCCAAGTGCGCGGCGGATGGCCGGCGCGTCGCGGCCGATCAGCATCACGGCGCGCACGTAGCGCGATACTGGCACGGCCAGCGGCTCGAAGTCCTGGCCCTTGCCGTCGCCGCCGGCGACCAGCACGATTTTCTGTGCGCCGCCGCCGAAGGCCTTGCCCAGGCCGTTCAAGGATGCCACGGTGGCGCCCACGTTGGTGCCCTTGCTGTCGTCGTAGTAGTCGACCGAGTCGATATTGGCGACCAGTTCCACGCGATGCGGCTCGCCCTTGTATTCGCGCAGCGCGTGCAGCAGCGGCGCGAACGGCAGGTTGACCGAACGGCACAGCGCCAGCGCGGCCAGCGCATTCGATGCGTTATGGATGCCGCGGATGCGCAGCGCGTCGGCCGGCATCAGGCGCTGCATGGTCAGTTCGACCGGCTCCGCCACGGCGTTCTTGCGGCGCTTCTTTTCGGTTTCCTCGGCGCCCTGCGCCATCGCCAGCCACACCACGCCGCGCTCGTTCAGCAGGCCAAAGCATTCCGGCTGGTCCGGCTCGTCGGTGCCGAAGGTGATCACGCTGGCCGCGCCGCTCGCCATCCGCATCACGGCGGCATCGTCGCGGTTCAGCACGCGCACGGTGTCGGCGCCGAAGATGCGCGCCTTGTCGGCGGCGTAGGCGGCCATGTCGCCGTGCCAGTCGAGGTGGTCCTGGGTCAGGTTCAGCACCGTCGCCGCATCGGGATTCAGGCTGTAGGTGGTGTGCAGCTGGAAGCTGGACAGCTCGAGGATCCAGGCCTGCGGCAGTTCATTGTGGTCGAGCGCCTCGCGCAGCACGTCCAGCGCGGCCGGGCTGATGTTGCCGGCCACGCGCGTGGACAGGCCGGCGCGCTCGCACAGCATGCCGGTCAGGCTGGTGACGGTGGTCTTGCCGTTGGTGCCGGTGATCGCGATGACCTTCGGCGCATAGGCGACATTTTCCTTCAGGTGGGCCAGCGCCTGCGCGAACAGTTCGATCTCGCCCCAGACCGGGATCTTCTTCTCGTCGGCGGCGGGGATGATCTCGGCCAGTTCCTTTTGCGGCATCAGCCCAGGGCTGACGGCGACGAAGTCCACTCCCTCGACCAGCGCGGCGGTGAACTCGCCGGCGACGAAGTCGGCGTCCGGCACCACCCCATGCAGCGTGGCCAGGCGCGCAGGCGCCTCGCGCAGCACGTCCAGCGCGGCCGGGCTGATGTTGCCGGCCACGCGCGTGGACAGGCCGGC
>DASTVB010000173.1:0-20519 GCA_035759315.1 Telluria sp.
CATCGCGCAGCGCCTGATCGAACTGAAGAAGGACAACTGGGAACTGGCGAGCTATCCGCTGGAGCGCCACGCGTTCACGCAGCCGGAGAGCTGGTACGACCAGTACCGCAGGATCTACCAGCTGTTCGAGCGCACGCTCAAAAAGCCGTAACGAGGCAAACGAGCCCGCCCCTTGACCGGGGCGGTTTTTTTTTGGCCCGGTCAACGATCATCCCGGACCAGCCGGCATCCCGGCGAAGGCTGGGATCCATACTGAGCACGCGGGTCAGGCACACCGCGCACGCGCGCTAACGACGCATGGATCCCAGCCTTCGCTGGGATGACGTTTGCGGGATTCGATCTTTATCGGTGACAGGGTTTTTTTCGGCTGCGCGGATTCGCGCGGCTATTGGTGAACGGTGAACACGTGCTGGCCCACCTTCACCCTACCGCCAACCCGTCATCCCCGCGTACGCGGGGACCCATACTGAGTGTCTCGGCTCGTTAGCGATGTCGGTACCGGGATTCGCTATGGGTCCCCGCGTTCGCGGGGATGACGGGTGAAGATAAGGCTGGGGACAGTCCCGGAGGGACAGTCCCCTCCCTGCGGCGTCAGGCGTCGGTTTCGACTTTGAAGAGCTGTTCGACGGTGGTGCCGAGGGCAGCGGCCAGCTTCAGCGCGAGGATCGTCGAAGGCACCATGCGCCCCGCCTCGATCGCGTTGATCGACTTGCGCGTGACGCCGGCCATGTCGGCAAGGTCCGCCTGCGTCAGGTCGCGCATGGCGCGCTGCACCTTCAGCGTCGTGGAAAGCCGCTCGCTCATCAGCGGTCGTACACCAGCAAGCTGGCCAGGACCACGACCGCGCCGACGGTGAGCGTGGCCGAGGCCATCAGCGCCAGCGGATAGGATGCGGGGAAGGAAGCGAGGCCGAACGCCAGCAGCGGCTGCAGCGCCAGCACCGCGAACAGCCCGTTACGGTAGGCGCGGTTTAGGCTTTGCTGGCGCAGCTCGTCCTCGAGGATGTCTTTCATGACCTCCGGGTGCTCCGCTGCGAGCCGGTCGCCGCGCTTGCGCAAGCCCAGCACGGCGATCGTGATCACGATCGGCATAAAGGGCATGAAGTTCAACCCCGGCCCGGCATGGATCGCCATCCCTATCGCGGTAACTCCCAACATCAGAATCACGACCAGCGCGACCGTCAGCATGCGATGCGAGTACGCGACCAGTTGTTCCGGGACTTCGTTTTTTTTGACCTGCATGGGCTACACCTCTTTCGTCGGGATGATTGGATACCGGACGTCAGTGTAACACATCAATCTCATTATGCAACCGATAGGTTACACCAATTTTTACTTGGCCAGGAAATCGTACAGCGTCAGCGCCACCACCTTGGTCGCCTTGCGCAGGTCATCCAGGGCCAGCTTCTCGTCGGCCTTCTTGGCGTTCGACTCGGGCACCGTGCGTGGGCCCGCTCCGTACAGAACCGCGGGGATGCCGGCCTCGCCGTACAGGCGCGCGTCGGCGTACAGCGGCGTGCCCTGCGCGGTGATCTCCTCCCCGATCACGTCACGGCCGTTCTGCTGCAGGCGTTCGACCAGCTTTTCCTGGCCCGGCAGCGGGCGCAGCGCGTGCGACAGAAGCAGGCGGCGGATCTCCACCGAGATGCCCGGCAGGCCGCGCACCGCGCCTTCGATCAGCGCGCGCACGTGCGCTTCGACCGCGACCGGGTCTTCTTCCGGGATCATGCGGCGGTCCATCTTCATCACCACCTTGCCGGGGACGACGTTGGTATTGGTGCCGCCGTCGATGCGGCCGACCAGCATGGTCGGCGAATCGATGCCGGGCACCTTCGACCTGATCTTCTTCAGCTCCGGCAGCTCGCCGTAGATCGCATTGAGGATCCTGGTGGCCGCCTGCAGCGCATCGTGGCCCGTCTCCGGCATCGCGCCGTGGCCCGACTTGCCGTTCACCGTGATTTCGAGCTGCAGGCAGGCGTTGTGCGCGGTGACGATGTTGTAGCTGAAGCCGGCCGCGATCACGAAGTCGGGGCGCGTAAGGTGCTGGGACAGCAGCCAGCCCGGACCCAGCAGGCCGCCGAATTCCTCGTCGTAGGTGAAGTGCAGCTCCAGGCCGCCCTTGAGCGGAGCACCCAACGCTTCCAGCGCGCGCACCGCGAAGATATAGGTGGCGAAGTCGCACTTGGATACCGCGGCCGCGCGCCCGTAGATAAAGCCGTCTTCGACCACGCCGCCATACGGCGGCCTGGTCCAGCCTTCGCCGGGTGGCACCACGTCGCCGTGCGCATTGAGCGCGATGGTCGGCCCGCCCGCCTGGTAAGGGCGGCGGATGATCAGGTTGGTGATGCTTTCCATGCCGTAGTCGCGCACCTGCTGCTGCGGCACCGCGTGCTTCTCCGCGCTCCAGCCGAATGCTTCGACCATCGCGGCCACCGCGTCCGCGTGCGGCGCGTTGTTCCCCGGCGGCGTATCGGTCGGGATGCGGATCACGTCCTGGAGGAAAGCGACCTCCTCGTCGAAATGCGCGTCGATCCACTGCGCCAGCTGTTCCTTGTTCGTCATTGCTGTTTCGCTCCTGCTTCGTACCACGCGGCGAGCTGCGCGCGTTCGGCGTCGGTCATGTTGGTGAGGTTCGCCAGCGGCATGGCCTTGAGCTGCACCGTCTGCTGGTAAATCCGCTGCGCGTTCTGCGCGATCTGTTCCGGGGATTCGAGCATCACGCCAAGCGGCGCGGCGGCGAAGCCGGCCTGGGTCGGATGCGCCGCGTGGCAGGAAGCGCAGCGCTGCTCGATGATCTGGCGCACCTGCGCGAACTGCGTACGGGTGTCGTCTCGTTTGGCCGCGGCCTGGGGCGGCTTCGGCGCGAGCGCCACCGCGAGGGCCGCCAGCAGCGCCACGCCAGCAGCCGGATACTTCCACTCCACGCGGCCCTTGTGGCGCAGGTTGAAGAAGTGGCGAATCAGGACGCCGGCCAGCATGATCGTACCGAGCACCGCCCACGCGTGCGGGTGGCGATAGGTCATCGCAAAGTGATTGCTGATCATGATGAACAGGACCGGCAGCGTGAAGTAGTTATTGTGGACGCTGCGCTGCTTCGCCTTGATGCCGTGGATCGGGTCCGGCTGGCCGCCGGCGCGCATCGCTTCCACCATCTTGCGCTGGCCGGGGATGATCAGCATGAGCACGTTCCCGACCATCATGGTGCCGATCATCGCACCGACGTGGATGAAGGCCGCGCGGCCGCTCAGGTAATGCGTGAGCACCCAGGCGCTGGCGAGCAGGAAGGCGAAGATCACCGCGCCGAAGGCCAGGTCGCGCCTGCCGAGCGGCGAGCGGCACAGCAGGTCGTACACGGTCCATCCGACCAGCAGGCTGCCAAGGCCGATCGCGTTCGCCTGCAGGCTGGTGAGGTCCGCGACCGCGCGGTCGACCATCATCGCCTGCGCGTTGAAGTAATAGACGATGAAAAGCAGCGCGAAGCCGGACAGCCAGGTGGAATAGGCTTCCCACTTGAACCAGTGGAGCTCCTTCGGCAGCTGCGCGGGCGCCACCAGGTACTTCTGCGGGTTATAGAAGCCGCCGCCGTGGACGGCCCACAGCTCACCCGAGACGCCCTTCTGCTCCAGGTCCGAGCCGGGGGCCGGCGGGCGGATCGAATTATCGAGCCAGACGAAATAGAAGGACGCGCCGATCCAGGCGATGCCGGTGATGACGTGGAGCCAGCGGAGCAGGAGGTTCAGCCACTCCAGGGCATAGGGGATCAGGTATTCCATCGGGGGCGGGCAAAGTTATGCGAATTGTCCGACGATAGCGCGATTAGCATTCGCGCAACATGAAAAATCGCGTATATTCGACATACCCGATTTCATATACCGATTCCCATGGCCAGCCTGCCCCAGCACCTCGACCTGCACCTGATCCGCATCCTGTACCTGCTGCTGGTCGAGAAGAACGTCTCGCGCGTCGCGCTCAAACTGAACCAGCCGCAGCCCTCGATCTCGGCCTCGCTGCGCAAACTGCGCGAACTGACCGGCGACCCGTTGCTGGTGCGTGGCGCGCGCGGCATGGTGCCAACGCAGCATGGCGAGAGCCTGCTCAAGCCGGCCAAGCGCATCCTCGACGAGACCGAAGCGCTGTTCGTGAAGAAGACCCCGTTCGTGCCCGAAGAAGAGGCGCGCAGCTTCCACATCGCCGCGCCGGACTACCTCGACAGCCAGTTCCTGCCGAACGTCGTCTCCGCGCTGCGGCGCGGCTCGCCGCGCAGCCGCATCGTCATCCACTCGCTGGGGCCGGGCAGCGACTACAACCGGATGCTGGCGGACGGCGAACTTGACCTCGTGATCGCCAACTGGGACGAGCCGCCGGCGCACCTGCACATCTCCAAACTGTTTGAAGACCCGATCGTGTGCGCGATGCGCTCCGACGGCCCGTACGCGCGGCGCACCAGGGCCGACGCCATGACGCTGTCCGACTACCTCTCGCTGCCGCACGTCGCCCCCTCGCAGATCCTGCCGGGCTACCACGGCGTGATCGACACCTTCCTCGACCGGCAGGGGCTGCGCCGCAACGTCGCCGTCGAATCCGCGTACTTCGGCCTGATCCCGCACATGCTGATGCAATCCGACCTCGTCCTGACGACGGGCCGCCAGTTCATCCGCTCCTACGAAAAGACGCTGCCGCTGAAAATTTTCGCCGTCCCGGTCAAATTCCCGCCGATGCGTTTCTACCAGCTGTGGCACGAGCGCGTGCACCAGTCGCCCGAACACAAGTGGCTGCGCGACCAGGTCAGCGCCACCGCCGCCGCCCTTACCAAGCAGTAACTCAACCCCTGGGGTCAGGCACCACTCATCCATTCCGGTGCCTGACCCCAAGGGGAAACGTGGCCTGACCCCCGGGTTGATGCAGCGCAGAGGACATGCTCGTTTTTGGGGCGTGGCGGTATCGGAATCCGTGGCCTGACGTGTGCGAACGGGGTGAAGTAGCGGGATTTGAGCTGGTGACCTGACCCCAGCTCAGCAGCGGAGGGGTCAGGCACCAAGGGGAAACGTGACCTGACCCCGTGGTTGATGTAGATCAGGTATATGCGGGGGCTTATATGCCGGGACTGACGGAGTTATATGATTGGCGCTATGACTAATTTAGACGAACTCAACCAGCTGGACGCGGGCGGCTTTGTGGCGAAGCTGCAGGGGATTTATGAGCATTCGCCGTGGATTCCGGAGCGGGCGGCAGCGGCGCGGCCGTTCGCGTCGCTGGCGGCGATGAAGATGGCGCTGCGCGATGTGGTGGACGCGGCGTCGGAGCAGGAGCGGCTGGCGTTGCTGCGCGCGCACCCGGAGCTGGCGGGCCGCGCGGCCGTCGCGGGACAGCTGACGCAGGAGTCGTCCGGTGAGCAGGCCAAGTCGGGGCTGGATCGGTGCAGCCCCGAGCAGTTTGCGACGCTGCAGCAGCTTAACGCGCAGTACAACGCGAAGTTCGGGTTTCCGTTCATCCTGGCGGTCAAGGGGCCGACCGGTGCAGGGCTGGCGCGGGAAGAGGTGATCGCGACCTTCGCGCGGCGGCTGCGCAACCGGCCCGCGGACGAGATGGCGGAATGCCTGCGCCAGGTGCACCGTATCGCGGAGATGCGGCTCAACGACCTGCTCGGGGTGAAGCTGGAGTTTGGTCCGCGCATCATGCGCCAGCTCGAAGAGATCGGGGCGTGGAGCGACGCCGACGATGGATTGACGTGCGCGTACATGACGCCGGCGCATCGCCGCACGGCGCTGCAGATCGCGCAGTGGATGAAGGACGCCGGCATGGCGGTGCACACGGACGATGTGGGCAATGTCGTCGGACGCTACGAGAGCGCGGATCCGACAGCAAAGACGCTGATGACCGGGTCGCACTATGACACGGTGCGCAACGGAGGCAAATATGACGGGCGCCTCGGCATTGCGCTCCCGATCGCGGTCGCACACCACCTGCACGAACGCGGCGAGCGCCTGCCCTTCCACTTCGAGGTGGTCGCCTTCGCCGAGGAAGAAGGCGTGCGTTTCAAGAGCACTTTCCTGGGAAGTAACGCGGTGACTGGACGCTTCGACATGGCGCTGCTCGACCAGGTCGACGCGGAAGGTGTGGCGATGCGCGATGCGATCGCCCACGCGGGCCTGGACCCGGCGCGCATCCCGCAGATCGCGCGGCGCAAGGAGGACCTGCTGGCCTTCGTTGAGGTACACATCGAACAGGGCCCTGTGCTGCTCGAACGCGGCCTGCCCCTCGGCGTCGTCACCGCGATCGCGGGCAGTTCGCGCTTCCTGGTCGAGGTGACGGGCGTCGCCAGCCACGCCGGCACGACGCCCATGACGATGCGGCGCGATGCTGCGGCCGCTGCCGCTGAAGTCGTGCTGCTGGTCGAGCGCCGCTGCAGCGGCCACGACGCGCTGGTCGGAACGGTGGGACAGCTCGAGGTCCCGGGCGGCTCCGTCAACGTGATTCCGGGTCGGTGCTCGTTCTCACTCGACATCCGGGCGGCGGACGATGCGGCGCGCCTTTCGGCGGTAAAAGATATCCTGGCCGGCATCGACGAGATCTGCGCGCGCCGCGGGATCGATGCGTCGGTGCGTCAGGTAGTGGCCGCGAACGCGGCGCCGTGCGCGCCATGGCTGATGGAGCAGCTCGGCGATGCGGTCGCCCGCGCAGGCGTGCCGCGCTTCGACCTGCTCTCGGGCGCGGGCCACGATGCGATGGCGATGGCAGCGATCACGGATGTGGCAATGCTGTTCACCCGCTGCGGCAACGGAGGCATCAGCCACAATCCGCTCGAGACGATGACGGCAGACGACTCCGACATCGCCGCGCAGGTGCTGCTCGACTTCCTGCGCAATTTCAAACCAAAGGCGTAACCGCCGGCTACCCGGGTACGACCCTGGCGCGATCGAGCATGGCGTGCAGCAGGACGTTGCAGCCGGCTTCGAGGTGCTCCGATTTGGCGTCTTCGATTTCGTTGTGGCTGATGCCGTCCTTGCATGGCACGAAGATCATGCCGGCCGGAGCCACGCGAGCGGCATAGATGGCGTCGTGCCCTGCCCCCGACACCACGTCCATCGTGGAGTAGCCGAGCTTTTCGGTTGCCCTTCGCACCGCACCAACGCAGTCGGGATGGAAGGGGCAAGGCGGATAGTAGGAGACCCGCTCGATCGCGATCCCCAGCCCTGTCTCGCTGCGCGTCCTGTCGACGAAAGCCAGCATCTCTTCGTGCATGGTGTTGAGCAGTTCGTCGTTCACGTTGCGCAGGTCGATGCTGAATTTGACTTCGCCCGGAATGACGTTGCGGCTGTTCGGGAATACCTGCACCATGCCGACCGTTCCGCGACCATACGGCGGATAGCGGTTCGCGATTGCGACCACTTCCTGCATGATCTTGGTCGCCACCTGCATCGCGTCGCGCCGCAGGTGCATCGGCGTCGGTCCCGCATGCGCCTCCATGCCGGTGACGGTGCAGTCGTACCACGATAGTCCCATCACGGCGGGCACCACGCCGATCACCTTGTCTTCGTCTTCCAGCACGGGGCCCTGTTCGATGTGGGTCTCAAAGTAGGCGCCGATCGGATGCTGGCCAGGGACCTCGTCGCCCAGGTAGCCGATGCGCTCCAGTTCTTCGCGCACGGTCTTGCCCTCGACGTCTTTCGCGGCGTACGCGTGCTCCAGCGTGAAGGCGCCGCAGAACACGCCCGATCCCATCATCACCGGCACGAAGCGCGATCCTTCCTCGTTGGTCCAGAACGCGACTTCGATCGGCGCTTCGGTCCTGATCTTCAGGTCGTTCAGCGTGCGCACGACTTCGATCCCGGCCAGCACGCCGTAGTTGCCGTCGAATTTGCCGCCGGTCGGCTGGGTATCGATATGGCTGCCGGTCATCACCGGCGGCAGCGACGGGTTGCTCCCTTCACGCCGCATGAAGACGTTGCCGATCTGGTCGACGGTGACGCTCATGCCCGCTTCGCGCGCCCATCCCGTCACCAGGTCCCTGCCCTGCCGGTCGAGGTCCGTCAGCGTCAGGCGCTTGACGCCGCCCTTGGGTGTGGCTCCGATCTGCGCCAGCTCCATCAGGGATGCCCACAGCCGCTCGCCGTTGATGCGTAGTTCGTTCATGTTGTTCTCCGCGCTGAAGTCTATGCAGCTGCCGTGGGACGGAACGCCGGGCGGTCGATATGGCGCCCCGCGCCTTCGACCGCACGCAGGTCGCCATTGGCGAACACGATGCGCCCGGCGGCGATGGTATGGGTGTTGATGCCGGTGACGGTGCGCCCTTCGAACACGTTAAAGCCGCCCTTGGCGAACTGGGTCTTCGCGGAGATCGTGCGCGAGCCTTTCGGGTCCCACACCACGAGGTCGGCGTCGGCGCCTACCGCAACCACGCCCTTGCGCGGGTAGATGTTGAAGATCTGCGCAGCGTTGGTCGACGTCACGCGCACGAATTCGGATGGCGTCAGCCGGCCGGTGTTCACACCCGCGTCCCACACCACCGACATGCGGTCTTCCACGCCACCGCAGCCGTTCGGGATGCGGGTGAAGTCGGCGGCGCCCGCAGCCTTCTGCTCGGCGCAGAAGGTGCAGTGGTCGGTCGCGGTGGTATGCAGGTTGCCGCCCTGTAGCCCCTGCCACAGCGCCGACTGGTGATGCCTGCTGCGGAACGGTGGGCTCATCACGTGGGCGCGCGCGAATTCGAGGTCCTCGCTCTGGTACACGCTGTCGTCGATGACCAGGTGCCCGGCCAACGCTTCGCCGTACACCCGCTGGCCGTGCGCACGTGCGCGCGTGATGGCCTCGAGCGCTTCGGCGCAGGATACGTGGACGATGTACACGGGCGTCCCCAGCACGTTGGCGATCGCGATGGCGCGGTTGGCCGCTTCCGCCTCCACTTCGGGCGGGCGCGACATCGGATGCGCGGCCGGGCCGGTGATGCCCTTGGCCAGCAGCTCCTTCTGCAGCTGGAACACCAGTTCGCCATTCTCGGCATGCACGGTCGGGATCGCACCCAGTTCCAGCGCGCGGCGGAAGGACTTCACCAGCGTTTCGTCGTCCGCCATGATCGCGTTCTTGTACGCCATGAAGTGCTTAAAGCTGTTCACGCCGTGCTCGCGCACCAGCGTGCCCATGTCCTCGTGCACCGAGTCGTCCCACCAGGTCACCGCGACGTGGAAGGTGTAGTCGCCGGCGGACTTCTTGGCCCAGCCGCGCCACGTGTGATACGCCTCCATCAGCGACTGCTTCGGATCGGGGATCACGAAGTCCATGATGGTGGTGGTGCCGCCCGCAAGTCCCGCGGCGGTGCCGGTGAAGAAGTCGTCGGCGGTGACGGTGCCCATGAACGGCAGCTGCATGTGGGTGTGGGTGTCGATCCCGCCCGGCATCACATACTGTCCGCCGGCGTCGATCACCTGGGCGCCAGGCGGCGCGACCAACTCGGGGCCGATGGCGACGATGCGGTCACCCTCGCACAAAACGTCGGCGCGAAATGCGCGGTCCGCGTTGACGACGGTCCCGCCTCGGATCAGGATGTTCATGGGCGTCTCCTCTAGTGCTGGGTTGCGGGCCGCGCCTGCGGTACCGCTTTGTTCTTCATCATTACGCCATACGCCACGCCGGAAAGCACCAGGCCGACGAACCAGGCATATGTGTACAGCGTCTTGAAGCCGCTGTCGACGCCAGGGAAGGCCTCCGGGAAGGCGGCGTTGAGGAAGCCTGGCAGGTTGGGCAGCACGCCAACCAGGAATGCGACTACCGCCGCGCTGTTCCAGCCGTTGCGGTAGGAGTAGACGCCGTCGCCGCGGTACAGCGCATCCACATCGAGTTCGGTCTTGCGGATCATGTAGTAGTCCACGATCAGGATGCCCGCAATAGGCCCGAGCAGCGCCGAGTAGCCGATCAGCCAGGTGAAGATGTAGCCATGCGTGGTTTCGAGTATCTTCCACGGCATCATGGCCAGCGCCAGGCCCGCGGTAATGTAGCCGCCGGTGCGGTAGGAGATGCGGCGCGGCGACAGCGCGGAGAAGTCGTAGGCCGGGCCGACCAGGTTGGCGGCAAGGTTCACGCTGACGGTATCGACCAGCAGCACGATCAGCGCGATCAGCACCCCCGCGCCGGTCATGCGGCTCGCAACGTCCACCGGATCCCACAGCGCCTTGCCGTACAGGACCACCGTGGCGGAGGTGACGATGACGGCCATGGCAGACAGCAGGCCCATTGGCGCGGGCAGGCCGATCGACTGCCCCACCACCTGGTCGCGCTGCGATTTGGCGAAGCGGGTGAAGTCCGGGATGTTCAGCGCCAGCGTGGCCCAGAAGCCCACCATCGCGGTCAGCGAGGGCCAGAACACCTGCCAGAACTGCCCCGCCTTGGGGCCGCCCGGCGCGAACTGCGAGGGCTGCGCCCACAGGTTGCCGAAGCCGCCCGCCTTTTCGTACACCCACCACAGCAGCACGAAGCAGATCGCGATCTTGGCCGGCGCGGTATAGGTTTCGAGCTTGCGGATCGAGTTGATGCCGTGGACGACGAAGTAGAACTGGATCGCCCAGAACGCGAGGAAGCAAAGCAGCTGCGCGCCATTGATGCCGAGCCAGCCAATCGGCTCGCCGCCGATCGGGGCGCCGGAGATGACGCCGAGCAGCGTATAGATCATGCTGCCGCCGAACCAGGTCTGGATGCCGTACCAGCCGCAGGCGACGATCGCCCGCAGCAGCGCCGGCAGCTTGGCACCCGATGTACCGAACGAGGCGCGCGCCAGCACCGCATAGGGGATGCCGTACTTGGTGCCGGCGTGTCCGATGGCCAGCATCGGCAGCAGGACGATCGCGTTCGCGAGGAACACCGTCCACACGGCCTGCGACGCCGACATGCCCGCCTCGATCAAGCTGGCCGACAGCGTATACGCCGGAATGCACATCACCATCCCGATCCAGAGCGCGGCAAAGTGATACCAACGCCACGTCCTTTGCGCCGCCGTGGTCGGCGCGAGGTCCTCATTCCACAACTGCGAACTGCCAGGCATCTCTTTGCTCACGTGCTGTCTCCGGGTCGGGTGAAGGCTGTCAAAGTGTATCGGCGGCTTCCGTGCGGGTCAAACCCGGTTCGGCGCGTGGGTTGCGCGGGTCGTGCTGCCAGTTCATGTACGGTTTTCCGGTCTGCTGCGGGACCATGGTGATGCAGGCTTCGACCGGGCACGTAATCTCGCACAGGTTGCAGCCAACGCACTCCGCCTCGATCACGGAGTAGATGCGCTGGCCTGCGGCGTCGAGCTTGGCGATGGCCTGGTGCGAAGTGTCCTCGCAGGCGATGTAGCATTTGCCGCACTTGATGCACTTGTCCTGGTCGATGTGCGCGATCACCTGGTAATTCATGTCCAGGTATTTCCAGTCGGTGGTGTTGGGCACCGCCTTGCGCGTGAAGTCGGCGATAGTGCGGTAGCCCTGCTCGTCCATCCAGCGCGACAGCCCGTCCTTCATCTCTTCGACGATGCGGAAGCCGTGCAGCATGGCCGCGGTACACACCTGCACCGAGCCGGCGCCGAGCGCGATGAATTCGGCCGCGTCGCGCCAGTTCGATATGCCGCCGATGCCGGAGATCGGCAGCCTGGCGGTGAGCGGATCGCGCGCGATCTCGGCGACCATGTTGAGCGCAATCGGCTTGACCGCGGAGCCGCAGTAGCCGCCGTGGGTGCTGGCGTTGCCGACGGCCGGGAAGGCCACCATGCGGTCCAGGTCCAGGTGGGTGATCGAGTTGATGGTGTTGATCAGCGAAACCGCGTCTGCCCCGCCGGCCTGCGCGGCTCGTGCCGGCAGCCGCACGTCGGTGATGTTGGGCGTGAGCTTGACGATGACCGGCAGGCGGGTGTGCGTCTTGCACCAGCGCGTCACCATCTCCACATACTCCGGCACCTGGCCCACCGCCGCGCCCATGCCGCGCTCGGGCATGCCGTGCGGGCAGCCGAAATTCAGTTCGATGCCGTCCGCGCCGGTGGCCTCGATCAGTGGCAGGATGCCGGCCCACTGGTGCTCTTCGCAGGGCAGCATCAGCGACACGATGATGGCGCGGTCCGGCCAGTCCTTCTTGACCTGCGTGATCTCGTCGAGGTTGACCTGCAGGCTGCGGTCGGTGATCAGCTCGATGTTGTTGAAGCCGAGGACCTCGCGGTTCTTGCCGTAGTGCGCCGAGTAGCGCGAGGACACGTTAACGGCCGGCGGATCCTCGCCCAGCGTCTTCCACACTACGCCGCCCCACCCCGCTTCGAACGCGCGCACCACGTTGTAGGCCTTGTCGGTTGGGGGCGCGGAAGCCAGCCAGAACGGATTCGGAGACTTGATGCCGCAAAAGTCGATGCTCAGGTCAGCCATTATGCAGCCTCCAGTTTCGATTGGATGTCGTGGTGGATCGCAATCGCGGCCAGCTTGCCATGCTGGACCGCCTGCACGGTGAGGTCCTGGCCGGGCGCCACGCAGTCGCCGCCCGCATAGATGCCGGGTACGGAGGTGCGGAAGAAGTCGTCCACGTTGATCTTGTCGCGGCCGCTGCCGATCTCGCGCGCCATCGGATCGGACAGGCTGGACGCGTCGATCTGCTGGCCGATCGCCTTGAACACGGCGTCTGCCTCGATCTCCACGAATTCGCCGGTGCCCACTACGCTGTTCTCCAGCAGTTGCGTGCGTTCGAAACGCATGCCGCGAACCTTGCCCGCTTCGTCCAGAAGCACTTCCTGGGGCGCCGACCACACCAGCAGGCGCACCTGGTTCTCCTTGGCGATATGCTGTTCGTGCACGGTGGCGCTCATCGACTCGAAGCCGCGCCGGTACACCAGCGTCACTTCCTGCGAACCCAGGCGGCGCAGTTGCACGGCGATGTCGATCGCGGTATTGCCCGCACCAATCACGATCGCGCGCCGCGGCACCGGCAGTGCCGACAGCTCGCTGGCCTGGCGCAGCGCGGCGATGTAGTCGACGGCGGCCCTCAGGCCTGGCGCATCTTCGCCCGTCAGCCCGAGCTGGCGGCTGGCGGTCAGGCCGATACCGAGGAACACCGCGTCGAACTGGGCGTGCAGGTCGGCCAGCTGCAGGTTGTGGCCAAGTACGCGGCCGTGCTGGACTTCGATGCCGCCGATGCCAAGCACGAAATCCACTTCGCGCTGGGCGAAATCGTCGGTGAGCTTGTACTTGGCGATGCCGTATTCGTTTAGTCCACCGGACTTTTCCTTCGCCTCGAACACCACCACATCGTAGCCGAGCGCCGAAAGGCGGTGGGCGCACGATAGGCCGGCCGGCCCGGCGCCAACCACGGCGATGCGCTTGCCGTTGGCGGGCGCGCGCGTGAACGGGTGGTCGCGAAGGGTCGCGTTGTCGAGCGCGTAGCGCTGCAGCAGGCCGATCTTGACCGGCTGGCCTTCTTCGTCGTGGTTGCGCACGCACACGCTCTCGCACAGGATCTCGGTGGGACAGACGCGGGCGCAGGCGCCGCCGAAGATGTTCTGCTTGAGGATGCCGACAGCGGCGCCGTTGACGTTACCGTCGTGGATGTTGCGGATGAAGCTGGCGACGTCGATCTCGGTCGGACAGATCCGCATGCACGGCGCGTCGTAGCAGTACAGGCAGCGGGCGCTTTCGATGGCCGCCTGCCGGGCCGTCAGCGGCGGGGCAAGGTCGGTGAAATTGCGGGCAAGCTCCGCGTCGGACGCCGCGGGGGTGGGCAGGTGCTTCAGCGAGTCGATCATTACAAACCCTTCCTTGAGAACGGGATTGGCGATACAAACTTCGTTGCCGCGTCATCCCCGCGAAAGGGGGTCCCATGCTGAATGTCCGATATCCGACCTCAGTATGGGTCCCCGCTTTCGCGGGGATGACGGAGGCGCTACTTCATTTGCGGGAACGCGAACTGCGCGCCGGCTGTCGTCGACGTATTCGGCCAGCGCTGCATCACCGCCTTGTGGCGCGTGTAGAAGCGTACGCCCTCCGGACCGTAGGCATGATGATCGCCGAACAGGCTGCGCTTCCATCCCCCAAAACTATTGAACGCCATCGGCACCGGCAGCGGTACGTTGACCCCGACCATGCCCACCTGGATCTGGCGCACGAACTCGCGCGCCACGCCGCCGTCCCGGGTGAAGATCGCCACGCCGTTGCCGTATTCGTTCGCGTTGATCAGTTCCACCGCGGTGGCCACGTCCGGTGCGCGCACCACGCACAGCACCGGCCCAAAGATCTCTTCCTTGTACACCGACATGTCACTGGTGACGTGGTCGAACAGCGTACCGCCCACGAAGAAGCCATTCTCGCGGCCCGGCACCCGGTAGCCGCGGCCATCGACCACCAGCGTCGCGCCCTGCTCCACGCCCCGCCCGATCAGCCTTTCGATGCGCTCCAGCGCAGCGCGCGTGACCACCGGCCCCATTTCCGCGTCGTGCTCCATGCCGTCGCGGATCTTGAGCGCCTCGGTGCGGCGCGCCAGGTGCGGCACGATCTGGTCGGCCGCGTCGCCCACCGCCACCACCACCGAGATCGCCATGCAGCGCTCGCCGGCGGAACCGTAGGCCGCGCCGATCAGTGCGTCGACCGCCATCTCCATGTCAGCGTCGGGCATCACTACCATGTGGTTCTTGGCGCCGCCCAGCGCCTGCACCCGCTTGCCGGATGCGCTGCCGCGCGAATAAATGTATTCGGCAATCGGAGTCGAGCCGACGAAGCTGATCGCCTGCACCTCGGGATGATCGAGCAGCGCGTCGACCGCCAGCTTGTCGCCCTGGACCACGTTGAACACGCCATCCGGCAGCCCTGCCTCTTTCAGCAGCCGCGCATGCAGCAGCGACGGCGACGGATCGCGCTCGGACGGCTTGAGCACAAAGGTATTACCGCAGGCGATCGCAATCGGGAACATCCACATCGGCACCATCACCGGGAAGTTGAATGGCGTGATGCCCGCCACCACACCCAGCGGCTGGCGCATGGACCATGCGTCGATGCCGCGCGCAATCTGGTCGGTGTACTCGCCCTTGAGCAGCTGCGGCACGCCGACCGCGAATTCCACCATCTCGATGCCGCGCGCGACTTCTCCCTTGGCGTCGGAGAAGGTCTTCCCGTGTTCGCGCGTGAGCATCGCCGCGAATTCGTCGACGTGCTGGTGGCACAGTTCGAGGTACTTGAAGAGCACGCGCGCGCGCGCCAGCGGCGCGGTATTGGACCACGCCGGGAAGGCTGCAGCGGCGGCGGCAACAGCTGCGCCAACTTCTTCCTGCGTCGCCAGCGCCACGCGCGCCACCGGCTCGCCGAGCGCGGGATTGAACACGTCGGCGAAACGGCCGCCCTGCGGCGTCGCCTGCGCCCCGTTGATGAAGTGGGTGATGGTATCGAGGTCGCGCATGTGAAGTGCCCTAATCCAGGTTTTTCAGGATGGTCGCGAGCTTGCCGAACAACTCGTCGATGTGTTTTTTCTCGAGCACCAGCGGCGGCGACAGCGCGATGGTGTCGCCGGTCACGCGGATCAGCACTCCGTCCGCGAAAGCCTGCTTGAAGGCGGCGAAAGCGCGCGCGCCTGGCTTGCCCGCGATCGGTTCCAGCTCGATGCCGGCGATCAGGCCCAGCGTGCGGATATCGATCACGTGCGGCAGGCCCTTGAGCGAGTGCGCGGCGTCGGCCCAGTAGCCGGCCATGCGCTTCGCGTTGCCCAGCACGTCCTGCTCCCGGAACACCTGCAGCGTGGCCAGCGAGGCCGCGCAGGCGATCGGGTGCCCGGAGTAGGTGTAGCCGTGGAACAGCTCGATGCCCTGCGGCGCATCCATGAACGCATCGTGGATATGCTTTTTCGAGAACACCGCGCCCATCGGCACCACGCCGTTGGTGAGGCCCTTGGCGCAGGTGATCAGGTCCGGCTGCACATCGAAGTAGTCGACCGCCATCGGCGTGCCGAGGCGCCCGAAGCCGGTGATCACTTCGTCGAAGATCAGCAGGATGCCGTGCTTGGTGCACAGCTCGCGCAGGCGCTTGAGGTAGCCCTTGGGCGGCACCAGCACGCCAGTCGATCCCGCCACCGGCTCCACGATCACGGCGGCGATGGTCGATGCATCATGCAGCGCGACGATGCGTTCCAGTTCGTCGGCCAGGTGCGCGCCGTATTCCGGCTCGTCGCGGCAGAACGCGTTCTCGGCGATGCAGTGGGTATGCGGCAGGTGGTCAACGCCCGGCAGCAGCGGGCCGTACGGCTTGCGGTTGGCGCCGATGCCGCCGACCGAGATGCCGCCGAAGCCGACGCCATGGTAGCCGCGCTCGCGTCCGATCAGGCGGGTGCGGCTGCCCTCGCCGCGCGCGCGGTGGTAGGCCAGCGCGATCTTGAGCGCGGTGTCGACCGCCTCGGAACCGGAATTGGTATAGAACACGTGGCCGAACTTGTGGCCGGTGTACTCCATCAGTTCTTCGGCCAGGTCGAAAGCCGCCGGGTGGCCCATCTGGAAGGTGGGCGCGAAATCGAGCTGGCCGACCATCTCGCGGACGGCGGCGACGATGCGCGGCTGGGCGTGGCCGCACGGGACGCACCACAGCCCGGCGGTCCCGTCGAGGACCTGGTTGCCGTCGACGTCCCGGTAGTACATTCCTTCGGCCGACACCAGCAGGCGCGGGTTTGCCTTGAAATCGCGGTTATTGGTAAATGGCATCCAGAAGGACGACATCGACGCTGGTCTGGATTCGTTCATGCACTTCTCCCTAGCAGCCTGATCAATAAGAAATATGTCCCGCATGATATTTCGCGGTATTACTATGGCACATCTTCCGCCTTTGGACGGAAAGGCAAACGTACAGGTTGCAAAAAGAGCACATTTTGATGCCGCGCACACTGCGGGAACAGGGACGGAAAAATGGCTGCGCCGGCCGTCATCCCAGCGCAGGCTGGGATCCATGCTGAAGTGGCATAGGGACTGCGCCTTCCGGGACGCTCAGTATGGATCCCAGCCTCCGCTGGGATGACGGCGGCGAGCGGCGTCCCATTCGCAGCCCGCTGGGAACAGCTCATGCCCGCCGTAGAGCAGTTCGTCGGTGCGCTATGGAGGCCCAGGCGTGCCCGCGGTACATTTATCCCATCGGCACAGTGCCGAAACGGAGAAATTGATGAAAAACGTAACGCCAAAAACTTTCACCCAGTCGATGAAAGCCTTTTTCCAGATGATCGGCGAGATGCTGCGCCGCGCCGTGCGCTCGATCGCGGCTATGCCGTGGCCGATGCTGCTGCTGGCCGCCCTGGCGCTCGCCCTGGTCATCACGATTATTCCACTGGCAATCTTCCTGTTCGCGGTGTTCCTGGCGATTAAATTGGCTGTGGCCGCCTTCGGCAAGCCGCCGCGCCTGCTGCCGCCGCCACAGGCACCGGAGAATCAATAATGCGACAGGCTGCAAAAGGCGCCATGGGCGGCATCGTCCAGTTCCTGCGCGAGGCGCTGGCCGAAGCGTCGGTCATCTGGTGGAACTTCTTCGACTGGCTCGCGCTCACCGAGTGGCGCCAGATCTACCTGACCTGGTTCATCGTGTTCCTGGTCGCGGCGCTGATCCAGATGACCGAACCGGCGATGATGTTCATCCTGCTGTCGGGCGGCCTGAAGGTGCTCGCCGGCGGCAAACGCCGCGCCGAACTGAGCGCGAAAGAAGCGGTGCACAACGCCGACGTTGCCAACCTCGAACGCCGGCTGGTGGAAGCGCAGATGGCCACGCTGCAGGCGCAGGTCGAGCCGCACTTCCTGTTCAACACGCTCGCGCTGATCGGCCAGCTGATCGAAACCGATCCAGCCGAAGCGGCGCGCATCCACATGCACCTGATCGAATACCTGCGCTCGACGCTGCCGCAGATGCGCGCGGTTGGCGGCGGCACGCTGGGACGCCAGGTTGAACTGTCGCGCGCCTACCTCGCCATCATGCAGGCGCGCATGAAGGAACGGCTGAAAGTGGAGTTCGACATACCGCCACACCTGGAGCATGCGGCCTTCCCGCCGATGATGCTGCAGATCCTGATCGAGAACTCGATCAAGCACGGGCTGGAGCCGAAAATCGAAGGCGGCCGGATCGAAATCAGCGCACGCACGGTGGACCGCGAGCTGTGGGTGGACGTCGAGGATAATGGCGTCGGCTTCGACCTGCACTCGGACGAAGGCGTCGGCCTGGCCAACATCCGCGAGCGCCTGCGCCTGCTGTACGGCGACGCCGCGCAGCTGGTGATCGAAGCGCCGCTGGCGGGAGGGGCGTACGCCTCGATCCGCATCCCTTACGGCTCACCGGAGAAGCCATGACCACAGCCATGATCGTCGACGACGAAGCCCCAATGCGCGACCAGTTGCGCGCGCGCCTGGCCGACGTGTGGCCCGAACTCGAGATCGTGGGCGAGGCCGCCAACGGCATCGAAGCGATCGCCAGGGCGACCGAATCGAAGCCCGACATCGTGTTCCTCGACATCCGCATGCCGGGCCAGAACGGCATCGACTGTGCCCGCCAGCTGTACAACCAGGCGCACATCGTGTTCGTCACCGCCTACGACCAGTACGCGATCGAGGCATTCGAACAGGGCGCGATGGACTACCTGCTCAAGCCGGTCACGGCGGAGCGCCTGGCGATGACGCGCGAGCGCCTGCAGCAGCGCCTCAAATCGCCGCCCAGCGATATCGGGGCGCAGCTGAGCGAGCTGACGCGCCTGCTGCGTGACGGCGATGCGCCGCAAGCGAAGCGCAGTTACCTCAAATGGATCCAGGCGCAGGTCGGCAACAGCCTGCGCATGATCAGCACGCGCGAGATCCTGTTCTTCCAGGCCGACGAAAAATATACCCGCGTGCAGACCGCGAACGCCGAGCTACTGATCCGCAAGACGCTCAAGGAGCTGGCGGACGAACTCGATCCCGACGAATTCTGGCGCATCCACCGCTCGACGCTGGTGCGGGTCGACGCGATCGCCGAAGTCACGCGCGACTCGCGCGGACGGCAGATGCTGACGGTGCGCGGCTTTCCGCTTCCGCTCGAGGTCAGCCGCGGCCATTCCCACCTTTTCCAACAAATGTAAGGATTGTTCGATGCTGGAACTGCGCCCAAACTGCGAACGCTGCGACACAGATATCGCCGCCGACTCGCCTGACGCTTTCATCTGCACCTTCGAGTGCACCTTCTGCCGCAGCTGCAAGGAAGGCGCCCTCAATCACACCTGTCCCAACTGCGGCGGCAACCTCGAACGCCGTCCGGTGCGCCCTGCCAGGGCCCTGCTGAAGTATCCCGGCCGCACGGAGCGCACCCCGATCAAATAATCGGCTAGCATGGCACTTGGCCACTCGCATCATCCGAGGAGTTTGTCATGCCAGCCGCACCGCTCAGGACCCGCGCGAACGTCATTCCCTGCCTGCGCTACACCGACGCGCCCCGGGCCATCGAATGGCTCTGCAGCACCTTCGGCTTCGCACGGCACCTCGTCGTCCCGGGCGACGACGGCACGATCGTGCACGCCCAGCTATCGTTCGGCAACGGCATGGTCATGCTCGGCTCCTCGTCCCGCATCGACAGCGAGTACGCGAAGCTGATCAGGCAGCCGGGCGACATTGGCGGCGCCGCGACGCAGACCATCTGCGTGGTCGTCGCGGACGCGGACGCGGTGTACGCGCAGGCGATCGGCGCGGGCTGCGAGATCATCATGGACATCAAGGACGAGGACTACGGCGGCCGCAGCTTCACCTGCCGCGACCTGGAGGGCCACATCTGGACCTTCGGGACCTACGATCCGTTTGCGCAAGAGTGAGGAGCTGACATGGCCCGCCCCGTTCATTTCGAAATCCAGGCTTCCGATCCGCAGCGGCTGATCGACTTCTATTCGACGCTGTTCGACTGGCAGTTCAACAAGTGGGACGGCGGCGACTACTGGCTGATCAACACCGGGCCGGACGACGAGCCGGGCATCCATGGCGGATTGCTGCCGCGGCGCGGCGATGTGCCGCAGGAGATGGCGGCGGTGAATGCGTTCGTAGTGACGGTCGATGTGGACGATATCGACCGATTGCTGGAGCGTGCGCAGGCGGAGGGCGCGTCGGTGGCGGTGCCGAAGATGGCGGTGCCGGGCGTCGGCTGGCTCGCTTACGTCAAGGACCCGGACGGGAACATCTTTGGAATGATGCAGGCTGACATCCACGCTGCATGAGCCGTCGTCCCCGCGAACGCGGGGACCCATACTGAGCGCCCTGACCCATATTCAGCATGGGTCGCCGCGTTCGCGGGGATGACGGTTTATTTCTTCAGGTCGCGGCCACCGAAGGCATTGGGAAGCTGGCCGGCAGCCGTGGTCTCCATCGTGTCGCCCTTCAGGTTGGTGAGCAGGACCGGCAGGTCGTTGCCACCCAATTCCAGGATCACCTGGCGGCATGCGCCGCACGGCGCGATCGGCCCGTCGGTCTCGCCAATCACCGCCAGCGCAGTGAAGTCGCCAGGCTTGTAGCCATTCGCGATCGCCGAGAACAGCGCGGTGCGTTCGGCGCAGTTGCACAGGCCA
>DASTVB010000174.1:0-76972 GCA_035759315.1 Telluria sp.
AGCGCGAAGATGCTGTGCTTGTGGATCATCTGCTTCCTGTATCGAATTGAGGACGAGGCGGGAAGGTTACCGGTGGAAACAATAAAATTCGATGGCGTTCAATTATTGGCAGAGCTTATTTAGTGTAAGCACATGTAAGCGAAACGAAGTTTTGCATAAGTGGCAATTATGCAAATGTTAATCGTTCCGGCGCTTATCGCAGCGCAGCACGGCGGCTTGTCGGGCGCCCAAAGCGGGCCTCCGGAATAACCGCCGCGAGGGGAGTGACGCACTGCACAAATATGGCATAATCAATTTCGACCTTCCGCTGCGGCACGCCGACATGACCAAGACGCTCTACGACAAACTCTGGGAATCCCACGTTGTACGTGAGGAGCCCGACGGCACGGCGATCCTGTACATCGACCGCCACCTGGTGCATGAGGTGACCAGCCCGCAAGCCTTCGACGGCCTGCGCGAGGCAGGCCGCCAGCCGTGGCGCGTCTCGGCCAACCTGGCGGTGGCCGACCACAACGTGCCGACCACCGGCCGCGCCGAGGGCATCGCCGATCCGGTCTCGCGGCTGCAGGTGGAAACGCTCGACAGCAACGCCAGGGCCTACGGCCTGACCTACTTCAACATGAACGACAAGCGCCAGGGAATCGTGCACGTGATCGGGCCCGAGCAGGGCGCGACGCTGCCCGGCATGACGGTGGTGTGCGGCGACTCGCACACCTCGACCCACGGCGCGTTCGGCGCGCTGGCGCACGGCATCGGCACCTCCGAGGTCGAGCACGTGCTGGCGACCCAGACCCTGGTGGCGCGCAAGTCGAAATCGATGCTGGTGCAGGTCGACGGCGAACTGCCCGCGGGCGTCACGGCCAAGGACATCGTGCTGGCCATCATCGGCAAGATCGGCACCGCCGGCGGCACCGGCTATGCGATCGAATTCGGCGGCAGCGCCATCCGCGCGCTCTCGATGGAAGGCCGCATGACGGTCTGTAACATGGCGATCGAGGCGGGCGCGCGCGCCGGCATGATCGCAGTCGACCAGGCCACCATCGATTACGTGAAAGGCCGCCCGTTCGCGCCAACGGGCGCGCAGTGGGACCAGGCCGTGGAATACTGGCGCACGCTGCGCTCCGACGACGGCGCGCGCTTCGACCAGGTGGTCACGCTCGACGCCTCCCGCATCGAACCGCAGGTCACCTGGGGCACGTCGCCGGAAATGGTGGCGGCGATCGGCGGGCACGTGCCCGACCCGGCGCAGGAACCCGACCACGTGCGCCGCGAAGCGATCGAAAAAGCCCTGCAGTACATGGACCTGGCGCCCAACACCCCGATCGGCGCAATCCGCATCGACAAGGTCTTCATCGGCTCCTGCACCAACTCGCGCATCGAGGACCTGCGCGCCGCCGCCGACGTCGTGCGCGGCCGCCGCCGCGCGCCGGGCGTGCGCCTGGCCATGGTGGTGCCCGGCTCCGGCCTGGTCAAGGAACAGGCCGAGCGCGAAGGGCTGGACCAGGTGTTCCTGGACGCCGGCTTCGAATGGCGTGACCCGGGCTGCTCGATGTGCCTGGCCATGAACGCCGATCGCCTCGAACCCGGCGAGCGCTGCGCCTCCACCTCGAACCGCAATTTCGAGGGCCGGCAGGGGCAGGGCGGCCGTACCCATCTTGTTTCGCCCGCAATGGCGGCAGCCGCCGGCATCGCAGGCCATTTCGTCGACGTGCGCTCGCTGGGCGCACCCGACCTGTAATCTGGAGTTCATAAAAAATGAAAAAACTGTTCGCACTTGCTCTCGTCGCATTCGTCCTCACTGGCTGCAACACCGTATCCGGCTTCGGCAAGGATGTGCAGAAGGTAGGCCAGAAGATGGAAGGCGCGGCCCGCAAGTAGGCCTCATTCACCTAGCCAGCAGGCACATGGAAAAATTCACGATCCACGAGGGACTGGTCGCTCCGCTCGACCGAGCCAACGTCGACACCGACGCGATCATCCCCAAGCAGTTCCTCAAGTCGATCCGGCGTACCGGCTTCGGTCCGAACCTGTTCGACGAGTGGCGCTACCTCGACCACGGCGAGCCGGGGATGGACAACAGCGCGCGGCCGCTCAATCCGGAGTTCGTGCTGAACCAGCCGCGCTACCAGGGCGCCTCGATCCTCCTGGCGCGCAAGAACTTCGGCTGCGGCTCTTCGCGCGAGCACGCGCCTTGGGCGCTGCAGCAGTACGGCTTCCGCGCGGTGATCGCGCCCAGCTTCGCCGACATCTTCTACAACAACTGCTTCAAGAACGGCGTGCTGCCGATCGTGCTGTCCGAGGAAGAGGTCGAACGGCTGTTCCGCGCGGTGGAAGCGGCGCCCGGCTACCGGCTGGTGGTGGACCTGGAAGCGCAGCAGGTGCGCGCGCCGGACGGGGCCACTTACCGTTTCGAGGTGGACGCCTCCCGCAAGCACTGCCTGCTGAACGGCCTGGACGACATCGGCCTGACACTGCAGCACGCCGACGAGATCCGCGCCTTCGAAGCGCGCCGCCTGACCGCGCAGCCGTGGCTGGCCAACGTCATCTGAAAAGGACTTCATGAAGATCGCAATCCTGCCCGGCGACGGCATCGGCCACGAGATCATGGAGCAGGCCGTCAAGGTGCTGCTGGCGCTGGGCGAACGCTTCGAGATGGAACAGTCGCCGGTGGGCGGCGCGGGCTATGCCGCGCACGGCCATCCGCTGCCCGAGGCGACGCTGCGCCTGGCGCGCGAGGCCGACGCGGTGCTGTTCGGCGCGGTCGGCGACTACCGCTACGACAACCTGGAACGCGCGCTGCGCCCGGAGCAGGCCATCCTCGGGCTGCGCCGCGAACTGCAGCTGTTCGCCAACCTGCGTCCCGCGATCCTGTATCCGGAACTGGCCGGCGCCTCCACCCTCAAGCCCGAAGTGGTGGCCGGCCTCGACATCCTGATCATCCGCGAGCTGACCGGCGACATCTACTTCGGCAAGCCACGCGGCATCCGCGAATGCCCGGATGGCCCGTTCAAGGGCGAGCGCGAAGGCTTTGACACCATGCGCTACGCCGAAACCGAAATCCGCCGCATCGCCCACGTGGCCTTCCAGGCCGCGCGCAAGCGCAATGGCCGCGTGACCAGCGTGGACAAGGCCAACGTGCTGGAGACGTTCCAGTTCTGGCGCGAGATCGTCACGCTGGTGCACACCGAATACCCGGACGTTCAGCTCGATCACATGTATGTCGATAACGCGGCGATGCAGCTGGTGCGCGCGCCGAAAAAGTTCGACGTGATCGTGACTGGCAATATGTTCGGCGATATCCTGTCGGACTGCGCGGCCATGCTGACCGGTTCGATCGGCATGCTGCCGTCGGCCTCGCTGGACGCGAACGGCAAGGGGCTGTACGAGCCTTCGCACGGCTCCGCGCCCGACATCGCGGGCAAGGGCGTGGCCAATCCGCTGGCGACGATCCTGTCGGCAGCGATGATGCTGCGCTATTCGCTCGACCGCGAGGAGCAGGCCGACCGCATCGAGGCCGCCGTGCGGCACGTGCTGGCGCAGGGCCTGCGCACGCCTGATATTTACGAAGCCGGCACCACGAAGGTCGGCACCAGGGAAATGGGCGACGCGGTGGTAGCGGCGCTCGCATAAAGTTCACACAGAGGGAATTTAAAATGAAATTAGTAGGCCTGGTAGGCTGGCGCGGCATGGTCGGTTCGGTCCTGATGCAGCGCATGCAGGAAGAGGGCGACTTCGCCCATATCGAACCGGTGTTCTTTACCACCTCCAATCCGGGTGGCGCGGCCCCGGCGATGGCGAAGAATGAGACCACGCTGAAATCGGCGACCGACATCGGCGAGCTGTCCAAGTGCGAGATCATCATCTCCTGCCAGGGCGGCGACTACACCAGCGAAGTGTTCCCGCAGCTGCGCGCGGCCGGCTGGAACGGCTACTGGATCGACGCGGCGTCGACGCTGCGCATGAACGACGACGCGGTGATCGTGCTGGACCCGGTCAACTCGCACGTGATCAAGGATGCGCTGGGCCGCGGCGTGAAGAACTACATCGGCGGCAACTGCACGGTGTCGTGCATGCTGATCGGCCTGGGCGGCCTGTTCCAGCACAACCTGGTCGAGTGGATGACCTCGATGACCTACCAGGCGGCTTCGGGCGGCGGCGCGCAGCACATGCGCGAGCTGCTGACCCAGTTCGGCACCATCAACGCCGCCGTGCGTCCGCTGCTGGACAACCCGGCTGCCGCGATCCTCGAGATCGACCGCGGCGTGCTGGCCGCGCAGCATGGCATGGGCGCCGACGAAACGAAGCAGTTCGGCGTGCCGCTGGCCGGCAACCTGATTCCGTGGATCGACAAGGACCTGGGCAACGGCCAGTCGAAGGAAGAGTGGAAGGGCGGCGCCGAGACCAACAAGATCCTGGGCCGCGGCGAAGCCTTCGGCAGCGCCCCGATCCCGGTCGACGGCCTGTGCGTGCGGATCGGCGCGATGCGCTGCCACTCGCAGGCGCTGACCATCAAGCTCAAGCGCGACGTGCCGCTGGACGAGGTCAACGACATCATCGCCTCGAGCAACCAGTGGGTGAAGCTGGTGCCGAACACGCGCGAGGACTCGATGCGCGACTTGACCCCGGCTGCCGTCACCGGCCGGCTGGCCATTCCCGTCGGCCGCGTGCGCAAGATGTCGATGGGCGGCGAGTACCTGTCCGCGTTCACCGTGGGCGACCAGCTGCTGTGGGGCGCGGCCGAGCCGCTACGCCGCATGCTGCGCATCCTGCTCGACCGTTAAACGTCATCCCCGCGCACGCGGGGACCCATGCAGAGGGCGGGAGAGGGCAAAGCCGGGCCGTTGCAAGTCGCCAGGGGTCCCCGCTTTCGCGGGGATGACAGCCCGGCGGGCGGCAGAGGGCAAAGCCGGGCCGTTGCAAGTCGCCAGGGTCCCCGCTTTCGCGGGGATGACAGCCCGGCGGCCAATTTGCTGACCTTCTTGATAAGTCACTGGTCATTATGCTCAGAGAACGTTGGCTGCCCCCGTCATTTCCCCTCTGAATACTTGCATGCCATAGAGCATGATGATATGTTGGCCCCTCGGGAACCCTGCCTTCCCCCCTCGTAAACATTTAATGCTGCCTACTATGCATGTAAAACATCGTCCCCAGATCGTGTCGTTTGCGTTGAAAGCCATGACGGGCGCCGTCGCGAGCGTGGTGCTCGCCAGCTCCGCCTATGCCGCCGGCCTGGGCAAGCTCACCGTCCTGTCGTCGCTTGGCCAGCCGTTGCGCGCCGAGATCGAACTGACGGCGGTCGCACCCGAAGAAGCGCAGGGACTGGCAGTCAGGCTGGCTTCCGTGGAAGCCTTCCGTCTCGCGAATATCGAATTCAACCCGAGCCTGATGTCGCTGCGCTTCGAGATCGAAGACCGCAACGGACGCCAGGTGATCCGCGTCAGCTCGACCCAGCCGCTCAACGAGCCCTTCGTCGACATGCTGCTCGAACTGTCCTGGAACAGCGGCCGCCTGGTACGCGAATACACATTCCTGCTCGACCCGGCCGAACTGCGCAGCACCCAGTCGGCCCAGGTGGCGCCGCAGGTCGTGCGCCAGCCGGCGGAACAGCGTCCCGCTGCGGCCCCGGTGCAGCAGCGCCCGGCCGCGCAGCCGGCCGCTCCGCAGCCGGCGGCAGCCAAGGGCGCCGACAGCGAATACCGCGTCCGCGCCGGCGACACGCTGGGCAAGATCGCACGCCAGCTCAAGCCGGCCGACGTCTCGCTCGACGTGATGCTGGTGGCGCTGTACCGCGCCAATCCGGATTCCTTCATCGGCAATAACATGAACCGCCTGCGCTCGGGCACCATCCTGACCGTGCCCGATTCGGAGTCGCTGCGCGGCGCCGGCGAAGGCGAAGCGCGCGGCACCGTGATCGCGCACGCCGCCGACTTCAACGCCTACCGCAACAAGCTGGCCGGCCAGGTCGCATCCGCCGATCCGTCGCGCAGCCCGGAAGCCTCGCAGTCCGCCGCCGGCCGCATCACCGCCCGCGTGGAAGAACGCCCGACCGGCGTCAACGAAGCCAAGGACCAGCTGCGCCTGTCGCGCGCAGCGCCTGCCGCAACCGCCGCCGGCGAGCCGGCCGGCACCACGGTGGAAGACAAGATCGCCAAGGAACGCGAACTGGCCGATGCGGCCGCCCGCGTCAAGGAACTGGAAAAGAACGTCAGCCAGCTGGAAGAGCTGCTCGCGGTGAAGGGCGAAGTGCCTGCCGCCGCCGCAGCCGCCGGCGCCGGTGGACTGAGCCAGACCCCGCCGCCAGCCGCCAAGCCGGTGGAAGCGGCCAAGCCCGCCCCGGCCGCAACCCTCAAGAAGCGCACCGTCACCGAGCCAAGCCTGGTCGACACCATCGTCGACAACCTGGCCTACATCGGCGGCGGCCTGCTGGTGCTGCTGCTGGGCGGCTACGCGGTTGCCGCGCGCCGCAAGAAGACCGTCGAAACCGCGACCCCGAGCGTCCTCGAGCCAAGCACCCTCGGCGCGCCGAGCGCGCAGGCGCACTCCCTGTTCGCCGAGACCGGCGGCCAGAGCGTCGACACCAGCAACAGCGTATTCAACTCCAGCTTCGCCCCATCGGCCAGCCAGCTCGACACCAACGAGGTGGATCCGGTCGCTGAAGCCGACGTCTACATCGCCTACGGCCGCGACGCCCAGGCCGAGGAAATCCTCAAGGAAGCGCTGCGCACCCATCCCGAGCGCATGCCGGTCCGCCTCAAGCTGCTCGAGATCTACGCATCGCGCAAGGACCAGCGCGCGTTCGAGACCCAGGCCAGCGAAATCTACAGCCTGGCCAAGGGCACCGGCGACGACTGGGCGCAAGCCGCGGCGCTGGGCCTGGCGATCGACCCGCTCAACCCGCTGTATGCAGGCGCTCCTGGCGCCCCGCTGGCCGCGCCGTCCGCTCCCGAGCGCGAACAGCAGGCCATCCTGTCGCAGGAAATGGACGGCGCGCTGGCTGCCGAGCCGCCTGCGATGGACCTGGACCTGTCTTCCGACATGAACCCGGCCCCGGCGCCGGCAGCGGCGCCTGCGCCGGTTGCCGCCGCGGCCGACGAGCATACCCTCGACTTCGACCTCGGCGGCCTGTCGTTCGAACCGGGCAAGACCGAAGAGCGCACCGCCCAGGCCGCGCCGGCGCCAGCCGCCGCAGTCGAGGACATGTCCTTCGACTTGGATGCGACCGCCGTGCCGGCCGCCGAAGCGCCGCAAGCGCCTGCGGCCGCCGAGCCTGCGGCTGCCGACTTGTCCGACATGGCCTTCGACCTGTCCTTCGATTCACCGTCCCAGCCTGCCGCCGAAACGCCGGCGGCGGCCGAGCCGGCGGAAGCGAAGGTGGACGACCTGAGCCTCGACTTCATGCCTGCTTCAGCCAGCCCGGCGCCTGCCTCCGCGATGGACGACTTCGCGATGGCGGACCTGGCGGCCGAACTGGACCTGCCTGAGCTGCCTGGCTCCGAGCCTGCGCCGGCGACCGACGCCGCCATGCAGGATGCGATGCGCGACCTCGAGGCGATGAGCTTCGACCTGCCTTCCATCCCGGCCGAAAAGCCGGTTGCGGCAGCCGATACCGACTTCGATTCCGAGATGTTCGCGCTCGAACTGCAGGCCGACGCAACCGCGGAGGCGCCTGCTGCTTCCCCGGCGCAGGCCCCGTCGTTCGACCTGTCGGGCCTGGACCTGGACCTGCCGGCCAGCGCCGCGGCCGCCGACCTGACCGCGGTTCCGGAGCCGATCGAATCGGCCGCCGAGAACATGGAAATGGAAACCAAGCTTGACCTCGCAATCGCCTACCAGGAGATCGGTGACAAGGAAGGCGCGCGCGAACTGATCGACGAAGTCATCAAGGGCGGCACCGCCACCCAGGTTGCGAAAGCGAGCGCACTGCGCGAACAGCTGGTTTGATGAAACGGATCGCACTCGGCGTGCAGTACGACGGCACGCCCTGGAACGGGTACCAGAAGCAGGTTGACCGCAACACCGTGCAGGACAGGCTGGAGCACGCACTCGAAAAGTTCGCGTGCGTGCCCGTGGCCACCACCTGCGCCGGGCGCACCGACAGCGGCGTGCACGCCACCGAGCAGGTCATCCATTTCGACACCGACCTCGCGCGCGCCAGCAGTTCCTGGGTACGCGGCACGAACACCTTCCTGCCCGATTCGATCGTGGTGCGCTGGGCGCACGAAATCCCGGCGCTCGAAGGCGACGAATTCCATGCGCGCTTCTCGGCGCGTTCGCGCACCTACCATTACGTGCTGTACAACCACGCGGTGCCGTCCTCGCTGCTGCACGGGCGCGCCGGCTGGGCCTTCCGCCCCCTCGACGTGGAGCGCATGCGCGAAGCGGCGGCCCATTTGCTGGGTACCCACGACTTCAGCGCGTTCCGCTCGTCCGAATGCCAGGCCAAGACGCCGATCAAGCAGATGCACGAAATCGGCATCGAGCGGCGCGGCGACCTGATCGTGTTCACGCTGCGCGCCAACGCCTTCCTGCACCACATGGTGCGCAACATCGTCGGCAGCCTGATTTACGTCGGCATGGGCCGCCAGCAGCCCGGCTGGATGGCGCAGGTGCTGGCGGGGCAGGACCGCAACCACGCGGCGCCGACCTTCATGCCCGACGGCCTGTACCTGGCCAAAATCGAGTACGATGACAAATGGGGCCTGCCGCAGGAAAAGCTGAGCCCCTTGCCCTGGTTCTGACGACGCCACCATGACCCGCACCCGGATCAAGATCTGCGGGCTGACCCGCATCGACGACGTTCGCGCCGCCGTCTCGGCCGGCGCCGACGCGCTCGGGTTCGTGTTTTATCCAAAGAGCCCGCGCTACGTCACCCCGGCGCAGGCGGGCGCGCTGATTGTGACCATTCCTCCCTTCGTCACCGCCACCGGCCTGTTCGTCAACGCGAGCCAGGACGAACTGGCGGACACGCTGCGCGCGGCGCCGGTCGGCCTGCTGCAGTTCCATGGCGACGAGACGCCGGAGCAGTGCGCGCAGCTGGCAGCGGGCGTGGCGCGTCCGTGGATCAAGGCCTTCCGCGTGCGGCCCGACACGACGGGCGCCGATTTGCTAGAATACGAACGACTATGCCGCGCCGCGAGCCCGCTGTTTTCGAGCCTGTTGCTCGATACCTACGTGGATGCCTATGGCGGCGCAGGAAAGGTATTTGATTGGTCTCTCATTCCAAACGAGCTCGCGCCTCGGGTCGTTTTAAGTGGTGGCTTGAGCGCGCAAAACGCGACTGACGCGGTCACCCGTGTTCGCCCGTTCGCGGTCGACGTCAGCAGTGGCGTGGAACGCGACAAGGGCATCAAGGACGCCTCCAGGATCGCCGCATTCGTCGATGCGGTCCGGGCAGCCGACGCCACCATCTAAAGGAATCACCCATGACTAAGCAATCCGACCGCGGCCATCCCGCGGCCTTGTTCCGTACCTCCGAATACGCTTATCCCGATGCCAGCGGGCACTTCGGCCGCTACGGCGGCTCCTTCGTCGCCGAGACCCTGAGCCACGCTCTGGCCGAACTGAACGAAGCCTACGCGCGCTACTCACAGGATCCCGAGTTCCTCGAAGAGTTCCGCTATGAGCTCAAGCACTTCGTCGGCCGTCCTTCGCCGGTGTACCACGCCAAGCGCTGGTCGGAGCAGCAGGGCGGCGCGCAGATCTACTTCAAGCGCGAGGACCTGAACCACACAGGCGCGCACAAGATCAACAACGTGATCGGCCAGGCCCTGCTGGCGCGCCGCATGGGCAAGCCGCGCGTGATCGCCGAGACCGGGGCAGGGCAGCACGGCGTCGCTACCGCCACCATCTGCGCGCGCTTCGGCCTCGAATGCGTGGTGTACATGGGCAGCGAGGACGTCAAGCGCCAGGCCCAGAACGTGTACCGCATGAAGCTCTTGGGCGCGACCGTGGTGCCGGTGGAATCGGGCTCGAAGACGCTCAAGGACGCGCTCAACGAGGCGATGCGCGACTGGGTCACCAACATCGAAAACACCTTTTACATCATCGGCACCGTGGCCGGCCCGCATCCGTACCCGATGATGGTGCGCGACTTCCAGTCCGTGATCGGCGAGGAGTGCCTGCAGCAGATGCCCGAAATGACCGGGCGCCAGCCGGACTACGTGGTGGCCTGCATCGGCGGCGGTTCCAACGCGATGGGCATCTTCTATCCCTACATCGACCACAAGGAAACCCAGCTGGTCGGCGTGGAGGCGGCGGGCGAGGGCCTCGACAGCGGCCGGCACGCGGCCTCGCTGACCGCCGGCGTGGCCGGCGTCCTGCACGGCAACCGCACCTACTTGCTGCAGGATGCGAACGGCCAGATCATCGAGACGCACTCGGTGTCGGCGGGTCTGGACTATCCGGGCGTCGGGCCGGAACACGCGTGGCTGAAGGATTGCGGGCGCGCGCAGTACGTGTCGATCACCGACGAAGAGGCGCTGGCGGCCTTCCACGACTGCTGCCGCATCGAAGGCATCATCCCGGCGCTGGAGTCCTCGCACGCGCTCGCGTACGCGGCCAAGCTGGCGGCCACGCTGCCGAAGGACAAGACCATCCTCGTGAACCTGTCCGGCCGCGGCGACAAGGACATGCACACCGTCGCAGAGCGCGCCGGCCTGGACTTCAATTAAAGGAAGCGACGACGATGTCCCGAATTGCAGCTACCTTTGACAAGCTCAAACAACAGGGCCGCACTGGCCTCGTGACCTTCATTACCGCCGGCGACCCGGCGCCCGAACTGACCGTGCCGCTGATGCACGCACTGGTCGAGGGCGGCGCCGACGTGCTGGAACTGGGCGTGCCGTTTTCCGACCCGATGGCCGAAGGGCCGGTGATCCAGCGCGCCTGCGAACGCGCGCTCAAATTCGGTATCGGCCTGCGCGACGTGTTCGGCTACGTGCGCGAATTCCGCAAGACGAACCAAGCGACGCCCGTGGTGCTGATGGGTTACGCCAATCCGATCGAGCGAATGGGCGCCGAGGCGTTTGTCGCCAACTGCCGCGACGCCGGCGCCGATGGCGCGATCGTGGTCGACTATCCGCCGGAAGAATGCGAAGAGTTCGCGGCGCTGATGCGCGCGGCGGGCATGGACCTGATCTTCCTGCTGGCGCCGACCTCCACGCCCGCGCGCATTGCGCAGGTGGCGCGCGTTGGCAGCGGCTTCTGCTACTACGTCTCGCTCAAGGGCGTGACCGGCGCCGGCAACATCGACACAGCAGACGTTGCCAAGCGCGTGGCCGCGATCCGCGAGCACGTCACGCTGCCGGTCGGCGTCGGCTTCGGCATCCGTGAGGCGGCGACTGCGAAGGCGCTGGCGGAAGTGGCCGACGCCGTCGTGATCGGCAGCCGCATCATCCAGGAGCTGGAAAACACTCCGCGCGAGCAGGCCGTGGACGCCGTCCGCACCTTCGTCACCGGCATCCGCACCGCCCTCGACACCTAGCAAAGGAAGGGGACTGTCCCCAACGGGGACCGTCCCCCCGCTCTTTAGCCGCCGTCATCGGTATTGCTTGCTAAAAACAGGGTACCGAACTGCCGCGTTCGCGCCTGCGGGGACAGTCCCCCATCTGCTCGGCCGCTAGCGCACCTTTACGCTGCATCAACGCGCAACTCATCCGTGCCACGCTACCGTGGCAGCATGATACGAAAGTGGCGCCATAAGGGTCTTCGCGATTTTTTCAAATCTGGTACGCTCGCCGGTATTGAGACAACGCATGCAAGCCGGTTGCGTGAGTTGTTGCTGATGCTGGACGAAGCGAGGAGTCCGAACGATATGCATCGCCCGGGGTTCAAGTTGCACCGACTGCATGGTTCGCCAGTGCGATGGTCGGTATGGGTCAGCGGCAATTGGCGGCTCACCTTTGAGTTCGACGATGGGGATGCCCGTAACGTTGATTATGAGGATTATCACTGATGGAAATGCACAATCCGCCTCACCCCGGCCAGCTCATCAATGACATTTACCTGGCACCATATTCTCTCAGCGTGGAAGAACTGGCGGACAAGCTTGGTCTGAATGTGGAACGCATCGCCAGCGTAATCGCCCAGAACGCCGGAATCGACGCGGCACTGGCAATCCGGCTGGAGGCCGTCCTCGGAGGAAGCGCGCGGTCCTGGATGGGAATGCAATCGAGCTACGATATCTCGGTTGCGAGGAAGGGAATCGACCTGAGTGGTCTCGCGAAAATGTCTTTTCCCGAATTGGGAGAAGTGCCCAATCCAGACAAATATTACGCATGAGATTTCATGCCTTTTCAATATTGACTAAATACTACGGTTCGACAAGAACGGGCCAAGCGGCTAAACTACTGCCACCGAACAAGCCGTAAAGGAGTCTCCATGAGTTGGTTGGAAAAATTACTGCCCCCGCGTATCCAGCGTTCCGACGCAGGTGCGCGCAAGACGATGCCGGAAGGGTTATGGGTGAAATGCCCGTCGTGCGAGGCAGTTCTGTACCGTACCGACCTGGAATCGAACCTCCACGTTTGCCCGAAGTGCGACCACCACATGCGCATCCGCGCACGCGATCGCCTCGATGCGCTGCTCGACGAAGGTGGCCGCTACGAGATCGGCCAGGAAGTCCTGCCGGTCGACACGCTCAAGTTCAAAGACAGCAAAAAATACCCTGACCGCCTGAAGCAGGCGATGGAAGCCACCGGCGAGACCGACGCGATGGTGGTGCTGGGTGGCTCGATCATGAGCCTGCCGGTCGTGGTGGCCTGCTTCGAATTCGAATTCATGGGCGGCTCGATGGGCTCCGTCGTCGGCGAGCGCTTCGTGCGCGGCGCCCAGATGGCGCTCGAGCAGAAGATCCCGTTCGTGTGCATCACCGCCACCGGCGGCGCGCGCATGCAGGAAGGCCTGCTGTCGCTGATGCAAATGGCGAAGACCACTTCGATGCTGACCAAGCTGTCCGAGAAGAAGCTGCCGTTCATCAGCGTGCTGACCGACCCGACCATGGGCGGCGTGTCCGCATCGTTCGCCTTCATGGGCGACGTGGTGATGGCCGAGCCGAAGGCGCTGATCGGCTTCGCCGGCCCGCGCGTGATCGAAAACACCGTGCGCGAGAAGCTGCCGGAAGGCTTCCAGCGTTCCGAGTTCCTGCTGCAGAAGGGCGCGATCGACATGATCGTCGACCGCCGCAAGATGCGCGAAGAAATTGCGCGCCTGCTGGCTCTGCTGCAAAACCAGTCGGCCGACGTCCTCGCCTGATTTCCCTCCCAGCGTGCGCGCTCCACGGGCGCGCACGCCGTATCACCGGCACATCCATGCAAAATCTCCCGACCACACTGCCAGACTGGCTCGCGCTGCTCGAGTCGCGCCATGCCGAAACCCACATCGACATGGGCCTGGACCGGGTTCGGCAGGTCAAGGAGGCGATGGGGCTGGCGTTCGACTGCCCCGTGATCATGGTGGCCGGCACCAACGGCAAGGGCTCGACCTGCGCGATGCTCGAGTCGATCCTGCTGCGCGCCGGCTATCGCGTCGGCCTGTACATCAAGCCGCACTTCCTCGACTTTAACGAACGCGCCCGCATCAATGGCGAAATGGCCAGCGACGCCGCGCTGGTCGAGGCGTTCAACGCGGTCGAGGCGAAGCGCGGCGAGGTGCCGCTCACGTACTTCGAATTCACCACGCTGGCGATCATGCAGCTGCTGGCCGGCAGCGGCCTCGATGTCGCGATCCTGGAAGTGGGCCTGGGCGGTCGCCTGGACGCGGTCAACGTGGTCGACGCCGACGTCGCGATCGTCACCAGCGTCGACATCGACCACACCGACTACCTGGGCGACACGCGCGAGAAGATCGGTTTCGAGAAGGCCGGCATCTTCAGGCCGGGCAAGACCGCGATCTGCAGCGACCCGGTCCCGCCGCAGTCGCTGATCGACCATGCCGAAGCGATCGGGGCCGACCTGTGGCTGCTGGGCCGCGACTTCAATTATTCCGGCGACAAGCAGCAGTGGAACTACGGCGGGCGCAGCCAGCGCCGCAACTCGCTGGCCTACCCGAGCCTGCGCGGCGCCAACCAGCTGCTCAACGCCTCGGCCGCGCTGGCCGCGCTGGAAGCGCTCAAACTGACGCTCCCGGTCGGCGCGCAGGAAGTGCGCACCGGTCTCGTGATGGTCGAGCTGCCGGGGCGCTTCCAGGTGCTGCCGGGCCGCCCGTCCGTGATCTACGACGTCGCCCACAACCCGCACGCCGCCGCCACGCTGGCGCAGAACCTCGGCAATATGGGCTTCCACCCGTTCACCTACGCGGTGTTTGGTGTCATGCAGGACAAGGATATCGCCGGCGTGATCGCGCCAATGGCCGAGCACATCGACCACTGGTGCATCGCGCAGCTGCCGTCGCCGCGCTCGGCGAACGCCGACGAACTGGTGCAACAAGTGCAAGCTTTGGCGCCTGCCGACGCCAAGCCGGGAGAATGGACGGCCGCCGCCTTCGCCGATCCGGCCGCCGCTTTCGACGACGCGATAAGGCGGGCCGGTGAGAATGATAGAATTGTGGTCTTTGGCTCCTTTTACACCGTCGCAGGCGTAATGGCCGCCCGAAAAACCTCAACCTGAAAAGACCGAATGGGCTTCTCGTCATCTGATCAAAACAAGCAGGAACCCGGCCTCGACGACGACGCCGGCCACTTCTTCAAGGCGGACGACGCGGAAATCGCGGCCGGCGCCAAATCGAAACGCGCGTCCAGCGCCGGCGAGGGCGCGCCGCGCCGCGCCCGCAAGAGCGAGGCCGCCGATCCCATGCTTCCCGAGAAAAAACGCGCACGCCGCCGCCTGGTCGGCGCGATCGCGCTGGCACTCGCGGTAGCGGTCGGCCTGCCGATGATCCTGGAGTCGGAACCCAAGCCGCTCAACGACATCGCGATCCAGATTCCGTCCAAGGACAATGTGCCGCCGCTGCCGGTGCCTGCCGCCGTTCCCGCAGCCGCTCCCGCGGCCGCCGAAACCTCGCCCGACGTGGCGACGTTGGACGCCAGTGCCGGGCTGGGCGAAGGCGAAGAGCTGGTGACGCTGCCCCCGCCCGCGCCGGCCAAGCCCGAGGTGCAGGAGCCGGCCAGGGCCGAGCCGAAGCCGGCCGCCAAGCCGGTGGAGCCGGTTGCCAAGGCCGCCGAGAAGCCAGCCGCCAAGCCGGCCGACGACGCGGCGCGCGCGCTCGCGATCCTCGAAGGCAAGGCCAATGCGGAGAAGGCCAGCGCCGCCAGGGCTGCGGCCGAGAAGGCGAAGCCGGATGCGGCGGCAGGACAGAAATTTGTAGTGCAGGCTGGTGCGTTCGAGTCGCCGGAAAAGATCGCGGAACTGCGCGCGCGGCTGTCGCGCGCCGGCTTCGAGTCGTACACCGAAAAGACGCCGAAGGCCACCCGCGTGCGGATCGGTCCGTTCGCGACCCGCGCGGCCGCCGACCAGGCCCACGCAAAGCTGCAGAAGGCCGGGATTTCCAGCTCGGTCGTCGCCGGCTAAGCGGCAGCTGCACGGCGCGTGACGATTTTCGACTACCTGGTCCTGGCGGTACTCGCCTCGTCCATCGTGATTGGCGTGTTCCGGGGGCTGGTGAAGGAAACGCTGTCGCTGGCAGGCTGGGTGGTGGCGTTTTTCGTGGCCAATGCATTTGGCGCGAAGCTGGCGGTGATGCTGCCGGCGGCGATCCCGGGCGAGGTGCTGCGCCTGATCATCGCATTCATCGCGCTGTTCATCGGCACCCGGCTCGTGATGGGGCTGGTGAGCATGGCGATCGGCGCGCTGATTACCGCGACCGGCCTGTCGCCCTTGGATCGCCTGCTCGGCGCCGGCTTCGGCCTGGCGCGCGGCGTGGTGATCGTGCTGGCGGTGGTGACGGTGTGCGCGATGACCTCGATCCCGCAGCAGCCGTTCTGGAAGAACGCGCAGCTGCGCCCGGCCGTGGAAGGCACGGCGCGCGCGATCAGGCCACTGCTGCCGGAGGCGCTGGCGCGCCACCTGCACTATTAAAGAATTTTTGAAATCAAGTAGGTCCAATCAGGAGCAACACCATGTGCGGCATCGTCGGTATCGTTTCTAATTCTCCCGTCAACCAAACGCTGTATGACGCGCTGCTGCTGCTGCAGCACCGCGGCCAGGACGCTGCTGGCATCGCCACCAGCCACAGCAGCACGTTCTCGATGTACAAGGCCAACGGCCTGGTGCGCGACGTGTTCAGGACCCGCAATATGCGCTCGCTGCTGGGTAACACCGGCATCGGCCACGTGCGCTATCCAACCGCCGGCTCGTCCAGCGAAGAAGAGGCGCAGCCGTTCTACGTCAACGCCCCGTTCGGCATCACGTTCGCCCACAACGGCAACCTGACCAACTGGGAACAGCTGAAGATCGAGATGTACAAGAACGATCGCCGCCACATCAACACCGACTCAGATTCCGAAGTCATGCTGAACGTGCTGGCGCACGAGATCCAGGAAGCCTCGACCGGCTTCACGCTCGACCCGGACGCGGTATTCAAGGCCGTCGCCATGCTGCACAAGCGCGTGCGCGGCGCCTACGCCGCGGTGGCGCAGATCGCCGGCTACGGCCTGCTGGCCTTCCGCGATCCGTACGGCATCCGTCCGCTGTGCATCGGCGCGCAGGAGAACGAGCAGGGCGTGACCGAATACCTGATCGCCAGCGAATCGGTGGCGCTCGAAGGCATGGGCTTCCGCTTCATGCGCGACGTGGCGCCGGGCGAAGCGATCTTCGTCGACATGGACGGCAAGCTGCATTCGCGTCAGTGCGCCGAGAACCCTAGCCTGAACCCGTGCGCGTTCGAATACGTGTACCTGGCGCGCCCGGACTCGATCATCGACGGCGCTTCGGTGTACGCGACCCGCCTGAAGATGGGCGAGTACCTGGCCGACAAGGTGCGCGGCCAGTTCAAGGCCGGCGACATCGACGTCGTGATGCCGATTCCCGATTCGTCGCGCCCGGCCGCGATCCAGCTCGCGCTGCAGCTCGGGATCGAGTACCGCGAAGGCTTCATCAAGAACCGCTACATCGGCCGCACCTTCATCATGCCTGGCCAGGCGATGCGCAAGAAGTCGGTGCGCCAGAAGCTGAACGCGATCGGCGCCGAATTCAAGGGCAAGAACGTGCTGCTGGTGGACGACTCGATCGTGCGCGGCACCACCTCGCGCGAGATCGTGCAGATGGCGCGCGAAGCGGGCGCCCGCAACGTGTACTTCGCGTCGGCCGCGCCTCCGGTGCTGTTCCCGAATGTGTACGGCATCGACATGCCGACCCGCGACGAACTGATCGCGCACGGCCGCTCGCGCGATGAGATCTGCCGCGAGATCACCGCCGACGCGCTGGTGTACCAGGACATCGATGCGCTCAAGCGTTCGATCTCGGACGTGAACCCGGTGCTGACCAGCTTCGAGGCGTCGTGCTTCGACGGCCGTTACATCACCGGCGACGTGACGCCCGAGTACCTGGACCGCCTCGAGTACGCGCGCCACAATCCGAAGGTCAAGCAGGACGACCTGATCCGCACGCAGCTGAACCTGCACAACTCCGACGCGGAATGAAGCAGCGGGGCTTCACCACCACCATCCTGCACGGCGACCGGCAGAAGCCGGTCGAGGCAGGATCGCTGCACAAGCCGATCCACACCTCGGTAGCGTTCGGCTACACCGACGCGCGCCAGCTCGCTTCGGTGTTCCAGGGGAAGGAGCCCGGTTTCCGCTACGGCCGCCAGGGCAATCCGACGGTGTCGGCGCTGGAAGAGAAGATCACCCGCATGGAAGGCGGGGTCGGTTCGATCTGCTTCGCCACCGGCATGGGCGCGATCGGCGCGCTGTTCCAGGCGCTGCTGCGCGCCGGCGACCACGTGGTGTCGTCGAGCTTCCTGTTCGGGAATACCAACAGCCTGTGGAACACGGTAGCGGGGCAGGGCGTCGAAGTGGCGTTCGCCGACGCGACCGATGTCGCCAACGTGGAAGCGGCGCTCAAGCCCAACACGCGCATGGTGTTCGTGGAGACCATCGCCAATCCGCGCACGCAGGTGGCGGACCTGGAGCGCATCGGCAAGCTGTGCGCCGAGCGCGGCATCCTGTACGTGGTGGACAACACCATGACCACGCCTTACCTGTTCCGCCCGAAGGACGTGGGCGCGGGGCTGGTGGTCAACGCGCTGACCAAGTCGATCGGCGGCCACGGCAATGCGCTGGGCGGCTGCCTGACCGACACCGGCATGTACGACTGGTCGGCCTTCCCCAACATCTTCGAGAACTACAAGAAGAACCCGCAGCCCCAGTGGGGCCTCGCACAGCTGCGCGCCAAGGCGCTGCGCGACTTCGGCGCCTCGCTGGGGCCGGAGGCCGCGCACCATATCGCGGTCGGCGCCGAGACGCTGGCCCTGCGCATGGAGCGCACGTCGTCCAATGCGCTGGCGCTGGCGCGCATGCTGGAAGCCGACCCGCGTGTGGCTGCGGTCTACTACCCCGGGCTGGAGTCGCATCCGCAGCACGCGCTCGCCAGTTCGCTGTTCCGCAGCTGCGGTTCGCTGCTGTCGTTCGAACTGCAGGACGGCATCGATTGCTTCGATTACCTGAACCGCATGCAGGTGGCGATCCCGGCCAGCAACCTGGGCGACACGCGCACGCTGGTGATCCCGGTTGCGCACACCATCTTCTTCGAGATGGGCGCGGAACGGCGCGCCGAAATGGGGATCGCGGAATCGCTGATCCGCGTCTCGGTCGGCATCGAAGACCAGGACGACCTGCTGGGCGACTTCCGCAACGCGCTGGACCAATAATTTACGAGTAGTGCCCTGACCAACGACCAACGACGACAAGATGAATAAATTCCTGTTCTACCTCGCGCTGGCAATCAGCGCAGCACCTGTCCTGGCGCAGCAGCCGGCGAAGTCCCCCGCAGGCAAGGCGCCCGCAGCCAGCGCGGCGGCGCCCGCGGTATCGCCGGAACTGGCGCAGAAGCGCGAAGCGCGCAAGGCCGAGATCGAGCACTGGCTGACGCGCTACGACGGCTACGAACTCAAGGATGGCAAGTTCGCCTGCCGTTCGCCGCGCATCCCGGCGATCTCCAAGGACAATGCAGAAATCACCGCGGTGGGCGAAAAGGTCACCGCCTGGCAGCACTGCTACAACGCTTTCGTCGACAACCTGAACAAGCAGGAGCCGCCTGAGCAGCGCATTCCCAAGGACGTGTTCGAGCTGATGACGCCCGCCGAGCGCGAGCAGGCGATCGCGCGCATCAAATCGGTGAAGTCGGAGATCGGCCTGACCGCCAGCGTCAAGGCCAAGACCATCATGGCCGACTACGACGCCTGGCGCGCCGCGACCGAGGCATGGGTGGACGAGCATAACAAGACCACCAAGCAGATCCAGGAGCAGAACCGCGGCGACTATGAGCTGCGCCGGAATAACGGCGTGCCGAAGACGGAAAAATAATCCGCGCGCTGCAAACAAGAATCCCGGCTCGCGCCGGGATTTTTTTTACCTGTCATCCCCGCGAAAGCGGGGACCCATACGGAATCGGAAAGCAGGCTCACCATGGGTCCCCGCCTGCGGGGATGACTGGCTTAGTGCCAGGTGCGCATCAGGCCAACCGCCAGGCCTTCCAGCGCGAAGTCGTCCGATTCCGGATTGACGGTGATGATCTTGAAGTCCGGGTTTTCCGGCAGCAGCTCGATGGTCGAGCCCGTCTTGCGGTAGCGCTTGACCGTCACGTCGTCGTTGATGCGCGCCACCACGATCTGGCCGTTCTTGGCGCTGTCGACCTTCTTCACCGCCAGCAGGTCGCCGTCGTTGATACCGGCGTCGCGCATCGACCAGCCGCGCACCTTCAGCAGGAAATCCGGCTTGGCCGAGAACATCGCCGCATCCACGCTGTAGGTCGCTTCCACGTGCTCGGTGGCCAGGATCGGCGAACCGGCCGCGACCCGGCCCACCAGCGGCAGCGCCATCATCAGCGCGGCCGGCATCAGCGGCGGGGCGTCGGCCGCCACGGCCGGGCCCAGCAGGCGAATCCCGCGCGAGGTTCCCGGCGAAATCTCGATTGCGCCCTTGCGCGCCAGCGCCTGCAGGTGTTCCTCTGCGGCATTGGCCGACTTGAAGCCCAGTTCCGTGGCGATCTCAGCGCGGGTCGGAGGGAAGCCTGTGTTCTCGATCGCTTCCTTGATCAAATTCAGGATCTGTTCTTGCCTGGCGGTGAGCTTGAGCATGGTTGTTTTTCGCTGTATGTTAGATCAGCCTGTATTTTTGTACAGTATTTCGTCAAAAGCAAGGAAAATGTAGCAAATCCCTTCAAGGTGAAGCGGAAAAGTCCTACAACCCTTTGTGGGGAGGCGAACAGAGTGGGAAGCGGCATGGCGAGATGATGGACGCATTAGCAAAAGGACATCATCATGAAACGCATTCTCCTATCAACCTTGATCGTCGCCCTTGTGGCCGGCCCCGTCGGCCTGGCGCAGGCGGACATCGTGAAGTGCACCGACAAGGATGGGCATGTGACCCTGACGGACATGCCGTGCGACAACCCGACGCTGGTGGTCCGGACTGACGAGACCGGCAGCCCGGTGCCGGAAGGTGACGCCGACTGGTCCCAGAACAGCGACCAGGCGCCGCAATCCGATACCCGCGTGGTGGACGGCGTGACACGTATCACCCTGTCGCCGGACGAATTCGGCCCGCGCAGCCGCCGCGCCGCCTATGCGCGCATGGAGCGCCCGGCGCCAAACCGCATCTTCGCCATCGACGCAGCAACGCTGCGCGCAGCACACGACACCCTGGCCCTCCTGGACGCGGAACCGCGCCAGAGGCTGGCCAGCCACTGAGCGCCGTTGCCGCGGATGCGTCGCAGTCTCGCCCCCACGAACTGCGACGCGTCCGCGCTCCGGGCGCCCCTGCGGGGGTAGGCCGCAATACCCCCGGGGGTATCTGCCAGTTTGCCGCTCCCGCCGCGATACCCCACGGGGTATCGGCCTGCAGCCCGTCCCGTCCGGGTTACCCATGAGGGTATCCGCCAACTCCCGTCCCGCTTCCCGATACTCCCACCCCTTGAACAGCGCCGCCGTTCGCGGTATAATTGCCGGCTTTCCCTTCCCACACCCGTCTTGACGCCGGGGTGGGCATTTGTTTAAACGCCCTTAAGGAGTTATTGATGCGTCATTATGAAATCGTTTTTATCGTCCATCCGGACCAGAGCGAGCAAGTTCCGGCGATGATCGAGCGCTACAAGACCACGGTTACGACCCGTGGCGGTAACGTGCATCGCGTGGAAGACTGGGGCCGCCGCCAGATGGCATACCAGATCCAGAAGCTGCCAAAGGCACACTACATCTGCATGAACATCGAGTGCGACAACGAGACCCTGGTCGAGCTGGAAACCGCATTCAAATTCAATGATGCCGTGCTGCGTCACCTGACCGTGAAAATGAAGAAGGCTGAAACCGCACCGTCGCCGATGATGAAGTCGGTACAACGCGAAGACGCAGCCAAGAGCCACCGCGCAGAAGCTGCCCAAGCAGCTGCTCCAGCGGCCTAAGTGAACCAGCTAGTCGTTGTTGCGACTATCACCGAGCGCGAAATATTGCGCTACACCCCGGCCGGAGTGCCGATCGTAGGCGCCACGCTGCAGCACAGTTCGCAGCAGATGGAAGCAGGGGTGGCAAGGCAGGTCGACTTTGAAATGCCGGCGGTAGCCGCGGGCGAAATTTCAGGTCGGATGAGCCGGGCGGAACTGGGTGCTACCTACCAGTTCACCGGTTTCCTGGCTCGGAAGAACCGCAACAGCAAAAGCTTAGTGTTCCACATCATTGACTTTAATTAGATAGATACAGGAGCCTCAAATGGCATTCGGTAAAAAGTTCGACAAGAACAAGATGAAAGAGAAGCGCAAACAACAGAACCCACTGTTCAAGCGTAAGAAGTTCTGCCGCTTCACCGCAGCAAACGTTGAGCAGGTCGACTACAAAGACGTCGACACGCTGAAAGACTTCGTCCAGGAAAACGGCAAGATCATGCCAGCACGCCTGACCGGTACCAAGGCGCACTACCAGCGCCAGGTGGACACCGCGATCAAGCGCGCGCGCTACCTCGCCCTGCTGCCTTACACCGACCTGCACCACGCTTAATCAGCGTTAGCAGAGAACCTGGAGAAAAATTATGCAAATCATCCTTTTGGAAAAAGTTGTTAACGTCGGCAACCTCGGCGACGTCGTGAAGGTCAAGGACGGCTACGCACGTAACTTCCTGATCCCACAAAAAATGGCACGTCGCGCGACCGCGGCTGCAGTGGCCGAATTCGAAACCAAGCGCGCCGACCTGGAAAAAGCAGCAGCTGCAAAGCTGTCCGCATCCCAGGCCCAGGGCGAGAAGCTGACCGGCATGACCATCACCATCTCGCAAAAAGCGGGCGTGGATGGCCGCCTGTTCGGTTCCGTGACCAACTTCGACATCGCTGAAGCGCTGACCAAGCAAGGCTTCGCAGTCGAAAAGGCACAAGTTCGCATGCCGACCGGCCCACTGAAGACCACTGGCGAGCACCCGGTTGCAGTCGCACTGCACACCGACGTGGTTGTCGACGTCATCATCGCTGTGCAGGGCGAAGCTGCCTAATAGCGGCTTCGTACGGAAGAAAGCCGGGTTCGCCCGGCTTTTTTTTTCGCCTGTTGGGTTTGGGGACTGTCCCCAAAGGGGACTGTCCCCCGGTGTCTGGACGCTCCACCTCTGCCATCAAAACACCTGGGGACGGTCCCCTGCGGGGACAGTCCCCAGTTGTTGAATTTCAGCCTCAATTTCCACCAATTATCGCGTTTGCGCCAGCGCAAGCAGGATATAATGCGCCCCTATGAATGCCCCCGCAGATCCACAAGTCGATTCCCTCCGTGTCCCACCGCATTCCATTGAAGCCGAGCAATCGGTGATCGGTGGCCTGCTGCGTGACAACGCGGCATGGGACCGCATCGCCGACTTCATGAACCCGGGCGACTTCTACCGCTACGACCACCGCATCATCTTCGAGCAGGTGGTCAAGCTGATCAACTCGTCCAAGCCGGCCGACGTGATCACCGTCTACGAACAGCTGAACCAGCTGGGCAAGGCGGAAGACTGCGGCGGCCTGCCGTACCTGAACGCGATGGCGCAGAACACGCCGTCGGCCGCCAACATCCGCCGCTACGCCGAGATCGTGCGCGACCGCGGTGTGCTGCGCCGCCTGATCACCGCCGCCGACGAAATCTCCGGCGACGCCTTCAACCCGCAGGGCAAGGACGTCAAGCAGATGCTCGACGCGGCCGAATCGAAGATTTTCGCGATCGCCGAAGAAGGCTCGCGCGGCGCTGCCGGCTGGGTCGCGGTGCAGCCGCTGCTCACCCAAGTGGTCGAGCGCATCGACGAGCTGTACTCGCGCGAGAACCAGGGCGAAATCACCGGCGTGCCGACCGGCTTCATCGACCTCGACCGCATGACCTCCGGCCTGCAGCCGGGCGACCTGGTGATCGTCGCCGGCCGTCCGTCGATGGGCAAGACCGCGTTCTCGATCAACATCGGCGAGAACGTCGCGATCGAAGCGGGCCTGCCGGTGGCCGTGTTCTCGATGGAGATGGGCGGCGCCCAGCTGGCGATGCGTATGCTCGGCTCGGTCGGCCAGCTCGACCAGCACCGCCTGCGTACCGGCAAACTGAACGACGAGGACTGGCCGCGCCTGACGCACGCCATCCAGAAAATGAACGAAGCGCAGCTCTATATCGACGAGACGCCGGCGCTGAACCCGATCGAGATGCGCGCGCGTGCGCGCCGCCTGGCCCGCCAGTGCGGCAAGCTCGGCCTGATCATCGTCGACTACCTGCAGCTGATGCAGGGCAGCCAGCCTGGCGACAACCGTGCGGCGGAGATCTCCGAGATCTCGCGTAGCCTGAAGGGCCTGGCCAAGGAGCTGCATTGCCCGGTCATCGCGCTGTCTCAGCTGAACCGCTCGCTGGAGCAGCGACCCAACAAACGTCCCGTCATGTCCGACCTGCGCGAATCCGGCGCTATCGAACAGGACGCGGACGTGATCATCTTCCTGTATCGCGACGAGGTCTACAACCCCGACTCGCCCGATAAGGGGACCGCCGAAATCATCATCGGTAAGCAGCGTAATGGCCCGATCGGCGCGATTCGACTGACCTGGATGGGGATGTACACCAAATTCGGCAACTATAGCGGTAACCTCGCCGTCTACCAGGGCGATTAAGTAGCCAGAGGCCGCGTTACCCAAGGCGGCAAGCTGTATCAATTTAAAACACGGAGAATGTTATGTTCGGACGCTTGATGCCCACCGAGGGCAAATTTTTCGACCTGTTCAACCAGCACGCGGAACTCTGCGTCAAGGGCGCCAAGGAAATGCTGGCCCTGATGACCAATTTCGACGACGTCGAAAACCGCACCCACGCAATCGAAGGCATCGAGAAGCAAGCCGACAAGGTCACCTACGCCTGCGTGGACCTGCTGCACAAAACCTTCATCACGCCGCTCGACCGCGACGACATCCACAAGCTGATCACCCGCATGGACGACATCCTCGACCTGATGGAAGATGCCGCCCAGACCGTGTCGCTGTACGACCTGAAGACCGTGACGCCGGAAGCGAAGCGCCTGGCCGAACTGTGCCTGGCATGCTGCGAGAAGGTCCAGCACGCGGTGCACCTGCTGCACAACATGAACAACGCCCAGCAGATCGTCGCGATCTGCGAAGAGATCGACCGCCTGGAATCGGATGCCGACCACGTGATGCGCGCGGCGATGTCCAAGCTGTTCCGCGACGAACCGGACGTGCGTAACCTGATCAAGATGAAGGCGATTTACGAGATCCTCGAAACCGTCACCGACCGCTGCGAAGACGTGGCCAATATCATCGAAGGCATCATCGTCGAAAACGCGTAAGCGCCGGACGGGGAACGAATAACAATGGAAACAATCCAGATCAGCATTTACGTGCTCGGGACGCTGATTGTCCTGGCGCTGCTGTTTGACTTCATGAACGGCTTCCACGATGCGGCGAACGCGATCGCCACCGTGGTTTCCACCGGCGTCCTGAAACCGCACACCGCGGTGGCCATGGCGGCGGTCTTCAATTTCGCGGCAATCGGGGTGGTGGGCCTGAAGGTGGCGTCCGCCATCGGCAAGGGCATCATCGACGCCCACGTGGTCGACGAGTATGTGATCTTCGGCGCGCTGATCGGCGCGATCGCCTGGAACGTGATCACCTGGTACTACGGCATTCCGTCCTCGTCCTCGCACGCGCTGGTGGGCGGCCTGGTGGGCGCTGCCGTGGCCAAGGGCGGCACCGACGTGCTGATCGGCGACGGCCTGCTGCGCATCGTCCAGTTCATCGTGATCGCACCGCTGCTCGGCTTCGTGCTCGGCGCGCTGATCATGCTGATCGTGTCGTGGCTGTTCGTCAAATCGCATCCGCGCAAGGTGGACACCTGGTTCCGCCGCCTGCAGCTGGTGTCGGCGGCGAGCTACAGCCTGGGCCACGGCGGCAACGACGCGCAGAAAACCCTCGGCATCATCTGGATGCTGCTGATCGCCGGCGGCTACATGAGCGCCGATGCGAAGGAACCGCCTAACTGGGCGATCGTGTCGTGCTACGCGGCGATCTCGATCGGCACGCTGTTCGGCGGCTGGCGCATCGTCAAGACCATGGGCCAGAAGATCACCAAGCTCAAGCCGGTAGGCGGCTTCTGCGCGGAGACCGGCGGCGCGATCACGCTGATGATGTCGAGCTTCATGGGCATTCCGGTATCGACCACGCACACCATCACCGGCGCGATCGTCGGCGTGGGTTCGGCGCAGAAGATGTCGGCAGTGCGCTGGGGCCTTGCCGGCAGCATCGTCTGGGCGTGGGTCTTCACGATTCCGGCGTCGGCCTTCATGGCTGCTGTCGCCTGGTATATCGGCAAGCAGATCCTGTAAGGGGCAGGGGACTGTCCCTGCAGGACTGTCCCCAGCCTTTAATAAAAACGGACCCGCGGGTCCGTTTTTATTTGGGGAACGGGAAGGGGACCGTCCCCGCAGGGGACTGTCCCCCGGTGTTCGGGAGTAGCGGCGGAGATCAAACACCGGGGGACAGTCCCGGAGGGACAGTCCCCATCCCTTACTAAAAGGGAAGGGGACCGTCCCCGCAGGGGACTGTCCGCCGGTGTTCGGGAGTAGTGGCGGAGATCAAACACCGGGGGACAGTCCCGGAGGGACAGTCCCCTCCCTTACTTGATGCAGACCTGGCGGATCGCCTTGATGTCGGTGATGCCGGACAGGACCTTCTCGATGCCGTCCATCTTCAGCGTCATCATGCCGTCGTCCAGCGCCGTGGCCAGCAGCTGCGCCACGCGCGCGTGCTCGGTCAGCAGGCGCTTGACCTTGTCGGTGCCGATCATCAGTTCGTGCAGGCCGACGCGGCCGCGGTAGCCCTTGTTGCACTCGTTGCAGCCGACCGAACGGTACAGCGTGAAGCGGCCCTGCGCGTCGCCGTAGCGCTCCTTCCAGCCGTCCAGCACCGCTTCGCGCGCGCCTTGCGGATCGCGCTTGAAGGTCTCGGTGTTGTTCAGCTCTTCGCAGAACTCGGTCAGCAGCAGCTGCACTTCCTCGTCGCTCGGCGTGTACGCCTCCTTGCAGCTGGTGCACTGGCGTTTGGCCAGGCGCTGCGCCAGGATGCCGAGCAGCGCGTCGGCGAAGTTGAACGGGTCCATGCCCATGTCCAGCAGACGCACGATCGATTCCGGCGCGCTGTTGGTGTGCAGGGTGGCGAACACCAGGTGGCCGGTCAGCGAGGCTTCGATGCCGGTGCTGACGGTTTCCTTGTCGCGCATTTCGCCGACCATGATGATGTCCGGGTCAGCGCGCAGGAAGGCCCGCATCACGCTGGCGAAATCGAGGCCGGCCTTGCGGTTCACCTGCACCTGGCGCAGGCCCTTCTGGGTGATCTCGACCGGGTCTTCTGCGGTCCAGATCTTGGTCTCCGGCGTGTTCAGGTAGCTCAGCACCGAGTGCAGCGTGGTGGTCTTGCCGGAACCGGTCGGGCCGCACACGAAGAACAGGCCGTACGGCTTTTCCACCACGCGCTTCAGGCGGTCCAGGTTAAACGGCAGCACGCCCAGCTTGTCGAGCGGGATCGGCTCGCCCGCGGCCAGGATGCGCATCACGATATCTTCCACGCCGCCGGTTGACGGGATGGTCGCCACCCGCAGTTCGATGTCGAGCGGGCCGAATTTCTTGAACTTGATCTTGCCGTCCTGCGGCTTGCGGCGCTCGGAGATGTCGAGGTCGCACATGATCTTGATGCGGGCCACCAGCGCGCTGCGATAGCTGCCCGGGATCTCGATGTAGGGCACCAGCGTGCCGTCCTTGCGGAAGCGGATGCCGGTCTTGCCCTTGCCGGGCAGCGGTTCGATGTGGATATCGGAGACGCCCTGGCGGTAGGCGTCGATGATCACCTTGTTGACCAGCTTGACCAGTTCGTTCTCGACCGCTTCCGACACGTCCTGAGGCGCTTCGCTCTCCTCGTCGTCGCCCTCCATCCCCGATAGAAGTTCACCCACCGAGCCGCCGCCTTCGGCCTGGCCGAAGAACTGCTCGAGGGTCTGCCTGAATTCGGCCTTGGTGGTGACGCGGAACGCGACCTTGGTGTTCTGGAAGATCTGGTTGACGATGCGGCTGGCCGCGACGCGGTCGGGGTCGATCGCCAGCACCACCAGGCCTTCGCGGCTTTCTTCCAGCGGCATCCACAGGTTCTCTTCGACGTACTGCGCCTTCAGGTTGCGCAGCAGGTCGGCCGGCTTGACGCGGTCCGGCTTGAACGGCTCGTAGGGCACGCGGAAGAACTTCGCCAGCGCGGCGCCGATCACGGCCGGCGCGACATTCAGTTCGGACGCCAGCACCTCTTCGATGTCGAGGTTGTCCTTGCGCGCGGTGCGCTGCGCCTGCTCGAACTCGGAGGCCGAGATGATCGCGTCGCCCAGCAGCGAGTCGTACTTTGTGCGCACCAGCTGGGGCGGTTTCAGGCGCTGGCTGAACGCGACCGAGAGGGTATCGCACAGCTCCTTGACGCCTTCCACGCAGATGTCCGAGAACGGGCCGCCGCCGCGGTTGTTGATGAACTGGACCACGCCGAGCAGTTCGCCGCTCTGCACCGCCACCAGCGGCGCCACCAGCATTTCGCGGGTGCGGTAGCCGGTGCGCTGGTCGACGCCACGCTGGAACGACAGTTCGGGCGACAGGCGCCGCAGTTCTTCCTCGTCGTAGACGTCGGCCACGTTGATGGTGCGGCGCGTCTGCGCCACCCAGCCCGCCATCGAACTGGCGCTGATCGACAGCTTGAGGTCGCGGAACGAGGTCAGGCCGGTCTTGACCTTGGAGACGATGTGGTCCTTCTCCGGCGTGACCGCGTACAGCGTGAAGCGGTCGCAGTTGAACAGGTCGCAGAACTCCATGCCCAGGTCGAGCATGATCTCGTCCAGGTTGCTGGTGGCGTGGATCTTGGTGGTGACCGCCTGCAGCTTCTTGAAGAACGCGAGGCGCAGGCTGGTTTCGTTCTGGCCGGCGGCGGCGGTGTTGGGGAGGGAGCTCATAGTTCGACTTCCAGGCCTTCATAGGCCAGCTTGACTGTCAGACCCGGGGGCAGGTCGGTATGGCGCGCCATCACCCGCGCGAACACGGCTTCGAGTTCGTCGTCGCTGCGGGTGGGTTCGTGGTGGGTGCAGTAGAGGGTTTTGGCGCCGACCCGCACCGCCGTTTCCAGTGCCTCGTCGAAGGTGCCGTGGCCCCAGCCGGTCTTGGCCGGATACTCTTCGCGCGTGTACGAGCAGTCCATCACCAGCGCGTCCACGCCCTGCATGCAGCGGTCGATCGTGGCGGTGCGCTCGCGCATGTGTTGCGCGTAGGGCGCGTGGCGCGGGTCGTCTTCGGGGTACAGGTTGTAGAACGGCTCGTGGTCGCCGGTGAAGAACATCGATTTGCCGTTGCAGCTGATGCGGTAGCCGAGGTTGGTGACCGGATGGTTCATCAGCACGTTGCAGACCTCGGCGTCGCCGACCTCGATGGTTTCGTCGAACGCCAGCGTGCGGTAGTCGATGGTGGCGTCCATCTGCGCTTCGCTGACCGGGAAGTAGCTGTTCTGGAGCTGCACGCCCATCACGTGTTCGATGCCGTGGCCGGTGACCGGGTCGACCGCACCGTGCAGGCGCACGCGGCTGCCCTTGACGAACAGCGGCGTGAAGAAGGGCAGGCCGTGGATATGGTCCCAGTGGCTGTGGGTGATGAAGATGTTGGCGGCGATCGGGCGGGGGCGCGCCATCAGGTCCTGCGCGAGCGCGAAGATGCCGGTGCCGCCGTCCAGGACGATCAGGGTGCCGTCATCGGTTTGGACTTCGATGCACGTGGTATTTCCGCCATAGCGCACGGTACGCGGACCGGGCGACGGAATGGACCCGCGCACTCCCCAGAACCGGAATTTCATTGTTCAACGACTCCCATGGACGAAACTTTACGCATAATTGCCCGATGATAACTGTTTTTAAGGCCTTCGGGCTCTAACTTTTCCACGCTTTCTCCGGTGTACAGCGGCAGGCCGTGGCGCTACACTTCCAAGTTAACAACCGGAAACTCCCGCCTCCCATGCAAGAACTCAGTCCCGCCCAGATCGCCCAGCGGCTGCACCAGCTCACCGAGCTCAGCGTGGCGCTGGGCGACGCGCGCGAAACCGGCACCCTGCTCGAGCGCATCCTGCGCGCGGCGCAGACGCTGACCGGGGCCGACGGCGGCACGCTGTACCGGCCCAGTGCCGACCGGCGCTCGCTGGAGTTCCACATTTCGGTCAACGACAGCCTCGGGCTGTACCAGGGCGGCGCGGGCGGCAGCAGGGTCGGGATGCCGCCGGTGCCGCTGGCCGACGAGCACGGCCAGCCGAACCTGGGGTCGGTCGCGGCCTGGGCCGCCAACCGCCGCTGCCCGGTCAACATCGAGGACGTGTACCAGGCGCACGGCTTCAATTTTTCCGGCATGCGCAGCTTCGACCGCCAGTTCGGCTACCGCTCGCAATCGGTACTGACGGTGCCGATGCTCGACCACGAGGGCGAGCTGGCCGGCGTGCTCCAGCTGGTCAACGCCAAGGACCCGGACAGCGGCGCGATCCGCGCCTTCTCCGCCACCGACCAGCGCTTCATCGAGGCGCTGGCGGCGCAGGCCGCGGTGGCGATCACCAACGTGCAGCTGATCGCCCAGCTCGAGGCGCTGCTCGAGTCGCTGGTCAACCTGGTCAACATCGGGATCGACGAGAAATCGCCGCACACCGGGCGCCACTGCCAGGTGGTGCCGGAACTGACGATGATGCTGGCCGAGGCGGTGCACGAGACCGAACATGGTCCGCTGGCGGCGTTCCGCATGAGCGACGCCGACCGCAAGGAGCTGTGGCTGGCCGGGATGCTGCACGACTGCGGAAAGATCACCACGCCGGTGCACGTGGTGGACAAGGCCACCAAGCTGCAAACCCTGTTCGACCGCATCCACATGATCGACACGCGCTTCGAGGTGCTGCTGCGCGACGCCGAGATCCGCGCGCTGCGCGCGAAGGCCGCGGGCGCCGATCCCGCCGGAACCGACGCCGAATGGGCGCGCGAAGCGGCGGCGCTGCGCGCGGACCGCGAATTCCTGCGCGCCGTGAACATCGGCGGCGAATCGATGCCGGCCGACGACCAGCGCCGCGTGCGCGCCATCGCGCAGCACCGCTGGACCGGCCCGGACGGCGTGGAGCGCTGCTTCCTCGACGATGACGAGGTGGCCAACCTGGTGATCCGCTCCGGCACGCTGAACGAAGCCGAGCGCCGCATCATCAACAACCACATCGAGATGACGGTGAGGATGCTCGAATCGCTGCCGTGGCCGAAGCACCTGCGCAACGTGCCGGAATACGCCGGCGGCCACCACGAGCGCATGGACGGCAAGGGCTACCCGCGCGGGCTGACCGGCGAGCAGATGTCGGTGCCGGCGCGCCTGATGGCGATCGCCGACATCTTCGAGGCGCTGACCGCGCGCGACCGGCCCTACAAGAAGGGCAAGACGCTGGCCGAGTCGCTGCACATCCTCGGCAAGTTCGCCGTCAACGGCCACATCGATCCCCAGCTGTTCGACGTGTTCGTGCGCCGCAAGGTGTACCTGCAGTTCGCCCACAAGCACATGGACCCGTCCCAGGTGGACGAGGTCGACGAAGCGCTGATACCCGGATACACCCCATGAAGACTGCAGGATTGAAGAAGGCGCTGTCCCGGCACGGCGCGCGCTGGCTGTTTGGCCTGGCCCTCACCGTCGCCGCCGCGCTGCAGGTGTCGGGCGACCTGCGCATCGATGCGATCGACCGCATGGACACCTTCTTTGCCGACCTGCGCCTGCGCATGGCCGAACCGGAGCTGGACCCGACCGTGGTGATCGTCGACATCGACGAGCGCAGCATCGCGAAGATCGGGCACTTCCCATGGAACCGTAAGGTGGTGGCGCAGCTGGTCACGCGCCTGACCGACGACTACGAAGTGGCGGCGGCCGGCTTCGACATCGTGTTCGCCGAAGCGGACGACAGCTCCGGCTACGACGTGCTGGCGGGGCTGGCGCGGGACGAGCTGCGGGCCGTGCCGGGCTTTGGCGCCAAAGTGGCGGCCATGCGCGAATCGCTCGACTACGACGGCCTGCTGGCCAAGGCCATGCAGGGCCGCAGCGTGGTCCTCGGCTACAACATCGCCGACCAGCGCAAGGGCCAGCTGCCGGCGCCGGCCTTCACCCAGGACGACCTGAACGGGCGCGTGCTGCACGCGGTGGAAGCGAAAGGCTTCCTCGGCAACCTGCCGCGCCTGCAGGACGCCGCCTACGGGGCCGGCATCTTCACCGCGGTGCCGGACGCCGACGGCATCCTGCGCCGCTCGCCGCTGCTGATGAAGATCGGCGACGGCTATTATCCGGCGCTGTCGCTGGCGACGGTCGCCGCGGCGCTCGACGCGCGCGCGATCGCGCCCAGCTTCCGCACCAGCGCCGACGAACTTTCGGCCAGCGAGCGCGCGCACGGCGGCCTCGATTCGCTGCTGATGTTCATCGCCGGCGAGCCGAAGCCGCTGGTGATCCCGGTCGGCGAGAAGCTGATGAACATGATCGAATTCCGCGGTACCGGCGGCCCGGACGGCGGCGCGTTCCGCTACGTGTCGGCGGTGGACGTGATCGAGGGCAGGGTGCCCAAGGCCACGCTGGCAGGCGCCATCGCGCTGGTCGGCACCACCGCGCCGGGTCTGCAGGACCTGCGCGCGACTCCGGTCGATTCGCAGTATCCGGGCGTGGAGGTACACGCCAACCTGATCCGCTCGATCCTGGCGCAGGACTTCAAGCAGCGTCCCGATTTCGCCGACGGCATCGAGCTGCTGCAACTGGTGCTGGTGGGCGTGGTGCTGGCGTTCGCGCTGGCGGTGCTGTCGCCGCTGTATTCGATCCTGCTCGCGCTGGGCGCCGCCGGCGCGGTGGCCTGGTTCAACCACTGGGCCTATGCCTCGGCGGGATGGACGCTGGGGATGGCGATGCCGCTGGTGCTGGTAGCGGCGCTGTTCGTGTTCAACCTGGGCTGGGGCTACCTGTTCGAGTTCCGCAAGGGCCGCGCGCTGGTGTCGCGTTTCGGCGAATACGTCGCGCCCGAACTGGTGGCCGAGATGGCGGAAGATCCGGACAAGTACAGCATGGAAGGCGAGAGCCGCGAGCTGACCGTGATGTTCGTGGACGTGCGCGGCTTCACCACGATTTCAGAAGGCCTGTCGCCCAAGCAGCTGCGCGAATACATCAACCTGTACCTGACCGCGATGTCGGAGGACATCCGCGGCGCCTGGCGCGGCACGCTGGACAAGTACATCGGCGACGCGGTGATGGCGTTCTGGGGCGCGCCGGTGGCCTTCCCCGACCATGCCAGCCGTGGCGTGGCGACCGCGCTGCAGATGCAGGAATCGGCGCGCCGCCTGAACCAGGACTTCCTGGCGCGCGGCTGGCCGGAACTGAAGATCGGCATCGGCGTCAACAGCGGCATGATGCACGTCGGCGACATGGGTTCGGCGATTCGCCGCGCCTACACGGTGATGGGCGACGCGGTGAACCTCGGCTCGCGCCTGGAAGGCATCACCAAGGTGTATGGCGTCGGCATCTGCGTGGGGGAAGCGACGCGCGCGGCGGCGCCCGAATTCCTCTACCGCGAGCTGGACCTGGTGCGGGTCAAGGGCAAGAACGAGCCGGTCGAAATCTACGAGCCAGTGTGCCGCGCCGACGCCGCCGAGCCCGCGCTGCGCGCCGCGGTGGAAGCATGGAACGCAGCGTTCGCGCTGGTGCGCGCGCAGCGCTGGGACGAGGCGGAGCAGGCGATCGAAGCGCTGCGCGCCGCCGATCCTGGCTTCGAACTGTACCGCCTCTACCTCGGGCGCATCGCCCACTATCGCCATACCCCGCCGGGGCCGGATTGGGACGGCGTGACCAACTTCGAAACAAAGTAACAACTCCGCTGCCAACTTGGCAACGTGTATATATGGCGCAACAGGATTCTCACAACTCAGGGGTGAGAATCTTTCTCTGTTGCACTAAATACACTTCAAGACATTTCTTGACCGAAATTCCCATTACACTTCAGTTTCACCGTTGCAACTTCGGGCCAAGACCGAAACCGCCAACCACCAACAACAATAAATCCCAGGTCCTCACATGAGACTTCGTTATGCACGCCTGCTCACGGGTTCGGTGCTTGCCCTTGCCGTGGCGTCCGCATGGGCGGCCGATCCGCAGGCCGCCACGCCGGCCGACGAGCCGATCCGCTTCAACATCCAGCGCTTCGACGTGCAGGACAATACGCTGCTGCCACAGGACGTGGTGGCAGCCGCCGTTGCGCCCTACACCGGCACCGGGCGCGACTTCGGCGACGTGCAGCGCGCGCTGGAAGCGCTCGAAGCTCAGTTCCACGCGCGCGGCTACAACGTGGTCACGGTCCAGCTGCCCGAGCAGGAGCTCGACGGCGGCGTGGTGCGCCTGAACGTCATCGAAACCAAGATCGGGCGCGTGCGCGTCACCGGCAACACCGTGTTCGACGAAGCCAATATCCGCCGCAGCCTGCCGGCCCTGAAAGAGGGCGCGACCCCGAACATCGGGCTGGTCTCGACCCAGCTCAAGCTGGCCAACGAAAACCCGGCCAAGAAGGTCACGCTCAAGCTGCAGGGCGGCGAGAACGACGAAGTCGACGCCAACCTGGCGGTGGCCGACCAGCGCGCATGGCAGGCCATGCTCAACCTCGACAACACCGGCACCGACGCCACCGGCAGGACCCACATCTCGGCGTCGCTGCAGCACGCCAACCTGTTCGGGCGCGACCACGTCGGCTCGATCCAGTACACCACCACCGCCGAGAACCCGGACCAGGTAGCGGTCTACGGCATGGGCTACCACATGCCGCTGTACGCGCTGGGCGACTCGGTCGACCTGTACGCGAACTACTCCGACGTCGACTCCGGCGTGGTCACGGCCGGTATCTTCGACCTGGCGGTCAGCGGGCGCGGCACCGTCGTCGGCGGACGCTACAACGACGTGCTGGCGCGTCGCGGCGAGTACTCGCACCGCCTCGTCTACGGCTTCGACTACAAGGCATTCAAGAACAGCATCCTGCTGGCCGGGAACAACTTCGGCAACGACGTGACCGTGCATCCGCTGTCGCTGGGCTATGTCGGCAGCATGCCGACCGCCACTGGCAAATTCGGCTTCTCGGCGACCTGGTCGCACAACATCCCGGGCGGTTCGCGCGGCGGCGACCGCGCCTTCGCGGCAGCGCGCATGGGCGCAGACCCGTCCTACGACGTGCTGCGGCTGTCGGCGTCCGCCAGCCATGCGCTGGCCGGCCGCATGCAGGGCTGGCAGGCGCGCGTGGTGGGCAACGCCCAGCTCAGTTCCGACGGACTGGTGCCGGGCGAGCAGTTCGGCGCCGGCGGCTCCGCTTCGGTGCGCGGCTTCGGCGAGCGCGAAGTGTCGGCCGACGCCGGCGTCAACGCCAATTTCGAGCTGTACAGCCCTAACCTGTGCGGCAACGGCGCATGGCAGTGCCGTGGCCTGGGCTTTGTCGACGCCGCCTACGCCAAGCGCAACCACGCGCTGCCGGGCGAACTTGTCAGCACCACCATCGCGAGCGCCGGCCTGGGCGTGCGCGTGGCCTATGGCAACACCATGAACCTGCAGCTGGATTGGGGCCACGTGGTGGAGCAGGGCGAACTTGCCGTCACCGATAAGAACCGCGTTCATGTCCGCTTGGGCTTTGCCTACTGAGGATGAGGAATACCATGAAAAGACTATTACCCTTACTCCTTGCTTCCGCGTTCTCGGCCGCGGTCGCGTCGCCCACCTCGCCAAGCGTGGTCGCGGGCCAGGCGACGTTCCACCAGAACGGCAACGTGTTCACCATCACGAACACGCCGGGCACGATCATCAACTGGCAGAGCTTCTCGGTCGGCGCAGGGGAGGTGACGCGTTTCGTGCAGCAGAGCGCCTCGAGCGCGGTGCTGAACCGCATCCTTGGCCAGGACCCGACCCAGATCCTGGGAGCGCTGCAGTCCAACGGCCACGTGTTCCTGATTAACCCGAACGGCATCATGTTCGGCAAGGACGCGCGGGTCGACGTCGGCGGCCTGACGGCATCCACCCTGAACATGACCGACGCGGACTTCCTCGCCGGCCGCAACAAGTTCAGCGCCGGCGCGGTGGCGGGCAACATCAGCAACCAGGGCGCGCTGACGACGGCGACCGGCGGGCACGTGTTCCTGGTGGCGCCGAACGTGGAGAACAACGGCATCATCACCGCGCCGAACGGCGACGTGGTGCTGGCGGCGGGCCGCCAGGTGCAACTGGTCGACTCGCGCGACCCGGACCTGCACGTGGTGGTATCGGCGCCTGAAGACAAGTCGGTCAACCTCGGCCAGGTGATCTCGCAGGGCGGGCGCATCGGCATCTACGGCGCGCTGGTGAACCAGCGCGGCGCGATCAGCGCGAACAGCGCGGTGGTCGGCGCGAACGGCAAGATCGTGCTGCGCGCCAGCGGCGACACGCTGCTCGAAGCGGGCAGCACCACGACCGCGACCGGCGCCGGCAAGGGCGGCTCGGTGCACGTGCTGGGCAACCGCGTGGGCATGACCGGCAACGCGACGATCGACGTTAGCGGCGCCACCGGTGGCGGCACCGTGCTGATGGGCGGCGACTACCGCGGCGGCAATCCGCTGTACGCGAGCGCGCAGCAGACCATCATGGGCAAGGACGCCTCCATCAAGGCCGACGCGACCTTCGCGGGCAAGGGCGGCAAGGTAATCCTGTGGGCGACCGGCGCGACGCGCGCCTTCGGCAGCATTTCGGCGCAGGGCGGCGCCACGGCGGGCGACGGTGGCTTCATCGAAACCTCCGCCGAATACCTGGACGTGAACGGCATCCGCGTCAACACGCGCGCGCTGCACGGCGCTTCCGGCGTGTGGCTGCTGGACCCGAACAACATCAAGGTCGGACTGCCTTCCGGCGAGGACGTGCCGATCGGCGTCGATGACGCGAGCTTCTACGAACGGGTGCCGCTGGTGAGCGGCCATATCTCGGTCGCGACCCTGCTTGCCGCAGGCAGCGACATCGTGCTCGAAGCAAAGAACAACATCACGTTCAACGACGCGCTCAACGCGGGCGAATTCGACATCACCGCGCGGGCTGGCGGCAACATCAACGTGGACGCGCCGCTGACCACCAGCGGCGGCAATATCATCCTGCACGCGAATAACGAGTCGATGGGCGGCGCCACCGGCACCGGCGCGGTCAACATCAACAACAAGCTGCGTACGAACGGCGGAAACATCACGCTGGCGGGCGACAGTATCAACGTCGCGGCCAACCTGGGCACCTCCGGCGACCCGGGCGCGATCAACAGCGGCGGCGGCTTGATCGACCTGACCGCCAATGCGCTTACTTTGAACAGCGCGGTGGTCGGCGGCCCGTCGAGCGGAACCTCGCGCGTGAACATCATGCCGTACAACCCTGCGCTGCCAATCTGGATGGGCGGATCGTTCACCGGCAGCGCGCTCCAACTCACGAATGCCCAGATCGGCAATATCCATGCGGGCCAGATCCGGATCGGCGGCACGGAGTACGGCGGCGACATCAACTGGTCGCAGGCCGGCGTGTACAGCGCCGAGCAGGTCAGCACCTTCGCGCTCGTCACGCAGGGCGGCGTCACGCTGAACAACCTGATCGAACTGCAGAACACCAACGGCTACCTCGATATCGACGCCGACAACATCACCGTTACGGGCAACGGCTCCGTCACTGCACCGAACGTCAGCTTCCGCGCCAACCGTATGCAGTTCGACGGCAACGTCAATGCCAGCGGCGAGATCTCGATCCTTCCGGGACTCGGCGTGTACTCTATCGCCATCGGCGACAACTCGGGCGAGGCCGACCTGGCGCTGACCGCCACCGAGCTGGCCAAGCTGCGCACCAATCGCCTCAATATCGGCGAGAGCAACCAATCTGTCGACATCACGCTCGGCCAGGGCACATTCACCGCCACCGGCACCAACGGCCGCGTGATCGTCGATGCCGGCTACGGCAAGCTGACCGTCAAGGACGCATTCGCTTCCACCGGCAGCGTGCTGCTGCACACCGAAGGCGACGTCCAGCTAGGCGACGCCTTCAACGAGACCACCGCCAACACCACGACGAGCAACGCCGGCGTGATGGCGCCTTCGATCGACGTCCACGTCGGTCCAGATGGCGCGCTGTCGATGTCGAAAGGGACCAGGCTCGAGGGCGCAGCAGTCACGCTGGTTTCGAATACCATGAACATCGAAGGCGGCGCCAGCATCGGCAAGTCCGGCGGCTCGGTCGTCATCACGCCGCGCACCGGCTACACCGATATCGAACTCGGCTCCGGCGCGGTCGAACCGGTCGAATGGTTCTTCCGTACCCTACACCTGACCGATACCGAGCTGCGTGCGATCAAGGCCGACCGCCTGACGATTGGCGACTACAACCAGTTCGAAGCGATGCCGGGCGAGATCATCATCAAGGGTTCGCTCGACCTGGCGAACACCGGCCTGAACGATGTCCGCTTCAAGATGGGTTATTACGGGATGAAGATCGAGAGCGGTGCAGTGCTGCGCGCTAACGATTTCATCTCGATCAACAGCTACAACGGCGACATCGCCGATACCGGCACCGTGGTCATCGACGGCACGCTGGAAGCCGTGGGCGGCACGCTGCAGATCGAAGCAGAATCGGTGCGCGGCAACGGCCTGCTGAAAGGCTCGCATGGCGACCTGATTGCGATGTGGGGCATCTACGGCGGCACGCCGACCGAGGCCGCGATCACCGAAGGGACGACCGCTCCGACTCCCCTGAAGACCCAGTTCTCGACGATGTGGGTTGAAAACGACCTGTATGCCGAAAACGCGACCCCGGTCAGCATCGGCAACACCGGCAACCTGCGCATCAACGGCCTGTTCCAGTACGGCGACGGTTCCATCGCGCTGGAGAACACCGGTGCGGTGACCATGCGCGTCGACAGCGAAGGCTCGACCGTGCATGCGCACGCCGGCGACCTGAAGATCAAATCCAGCAGCTCGCTGAGCGTGGATGGCGGCGTCAGCACCACCAGCGGCAATATCGCGCTGGAAGCGGGCGCCGCCTCGACGCTGACCGTGACTGCCACCACCGGCTCCGTGCGTTCCGACGAAGGCAATATCGATCTGAACGGCGGCACGCTGGTCGTGCCGGCCGGTAGCGTGAGCACCGGCGGCGCCGGCCAGGTCCGTCACAACGGCACGGTCGTCGGCGGCACCACCACGCCGCCTCCGCCGCCACCGCCGCCGGTTCCATCGCTGGAAACCTGCCTCGCGAACAACGCGGTGAGCGGCTGTACCGCCGTACTCAAAGCGGCGCTCGACGCCTGTATCGCCTATCCGGGCGGCGCGCTGTGCTCTGAAGTGCTGCCCGACCTGGCCGTGTGCCTGGCTGACCGCAGCACCCCGGGTTGCGAAGTGGTGCTGCCTGACCTGGCCGCGTGTATCGCCGACCGGGCCACCCCGGGCTGCGACGCCATCCTGCCAAGCGTGGAAACCTGTATCGCCGACCGAACGACCGCGGGATGCTCGGTGGTGCTGCCGAACCTCGCCACCTGTATCGCCGACAAGACCATCGCCGGCTGCCAGGTGGTGCTGCCGCAACTCTCCGCGTGTATCGCCGACCGCACCGTCGCAGGCTGCGAGGCAGTACTGCCGCAGCTGTCCGCCTGTATCGCCGACCGCACCATCGCCGGCTGCCAGGTCGTGCTGCCGCAGCTCTCCGCGTGTATCGCCGACCGCACCATCTCCGGTTGCGAGGCCGTGCTGCCGCAGCTGAGCGCCTGTATCGCTGACCGCACCATCTCCGGTTGCGAGGTCGTGCTGCCGCAGCTCTCCGCCTGTATCGCAGACAAGACCATCGCCGGTTGCCAGGCGGTGCTGCCGCAGCTGTCCGCCTGTATCGCCGACAAGACCATCGCCGGTTGCCAGGTGGTGCTGCCGCAGCTGAGCGCCTGTATCGCCGACAAAACCATCGCCGGCTGCCAGGTGGTGCTGCCACAGCTGTCCGCCTGTATCGCCGACAAGACGATCGCCGGCTGCCAGGCCGTGCTGCCGCAACTGAGCGCCTGTATCGCCGACAAGACCATCGCCGGCTGCCAGGTAGTGCTGCCACAACTGAGCGCCTGTATCGCCGACAAGTCCCTCGCCGGCTGCGAGGTGGTGCTGCCGCAGCTGACCGCGTGTATCGCCGATAAGACGATCTCCGGTTGCCAGGTGGTGCTGCCACAACTGTCCGTCTGTATCGCAGACAAAACGACCGCCGGCTGCGAGGCCGTACTGCCTGAACTGACCGCATGTATCGCCGACAAGACCATGGCCGGTTGCCAGGTGGTGCTGCCAAAGCTGACCGCCTGTATCGCCGACAAGACCATCGCCGGTTGCCAGGTCGTGCTGCCGGCGCTGACCGCCTGCATCGCCGACAAGACCGTACCGGGCTGCCAGGTAGTGTTGCCGCCGCTGAGCGCGTGCATCGCAAACAAGACGACTCCGGGTTGCGCGGTGGTGCTGCCATCGCTGCCGGCATGTATCGTGGATCCGACTGCCGAAGGCTGTCAGGTGGTGCTGCCGACGCTGGCGCAGTGCGTCATCGACAAGACCTCGCCTGGTTGCCAGGTGGTGCTGCCGACCCTGGCTGAATGCATTGGCTCGCCATCGCTGGCAGGCTGCGGGGTAGTGCTGCCGAGCCTGGAGCAGTGCGCCGTCAACCCGAACCGGGAAGGTTGCGTGGCAGTGCTGCCGAAGCCGGACTTCTGCGCGACGCATCCGACCGATCCGCAATGCCAGGTGCTGTCGCCGCAGCCGCAGATTGGCAAGAGCCCGCTTTCGGGCGCGGTCCAGGCCACGGTCAACCTGGTCAACACCAACACCCAGTCGCAGGCGAAGCCGCCGGTGGTGACGCCGCCGTCTACGGATTCGACTCCGCCGTCGGGAGGCACGACGCAACAGACGGAAGAAAAGCCGGACGACAAGAAGACGGACGACGACAAGACGACCGCCCAAGCCAACACAGGAGCAAAGAATGAAAAACCAGCGAAGAAAACTTACTGCAATTAAGGCGCTGGTCCTGTCTGCCCTGGTATGGGGTAGCGGGCTGGCGTGGGCAGGGCAGGTGGCGGGAACCGTGCGCCAGCTGTCGGGGCCGCTCATTGCGAAGAAGGCCGACGGCAAGGTCAAGGTGCTGTCGCTGCGCTCCGAGGTGGAGCAGGGCGACACCCTGGTCTCGGAGAGCAACACCTACGCGCTGATCAAGTTCATCGACAACAGCGAGATCACGATGCGGCCGAACAGCTCGTTCACCATCGACAGCTTCGCGTTCGACGAGGGCAAGCCGGACGGCGACAGCGCCAGCTTCAACCTGGTCAAGGGCGGCCTGCGTTCGGTCACCGGCCTGCTGGGCAAGCGCAACAAGGAAAAGTTCTCGCTGAAGACACCGACCGCGACAATCGGCATCCGCGGCACGACCTTCGTCGCTCAGTACGTGCCGCCGCCACCGGCATCGTCCGCGCCGGGTCGGGCCGCGTCGCTGCCTCCGACGCTGATGCCGGGCCTGCACGTGTTCGTCATCGACGGGATGATCTCGGTCAGCAACCCTGGTGGTGCGCAGAACTTCGCGGCGGGCCAGTTCGGCTATGTGCCGTCCAACCTCACGCCGCCGGTGATCGTGCCGGCCAATCCTGGACTCCAGTTCACCCCGCCGCCGACCTTCAGCCTGACGCCGTCCAACGGCTCGACCCAGACCCAATCGGGCGAAGCGGCCGTCGACTGCGAAGTGCGCTGACATAGCCCGGGGGACCGTCCCCTGCTCTTAAGGATGCACCGCCCAGGTGTAAGTAAAAATTGGGAGTCGGTCCCCACAAAAAAACGCCCCCGATTTTTCGGGGGCGTCTTTGTTTGTGGCGGAGAATTCGCCGGGTCTTACTTCCAGGTCTTGGCGGCGGTGCGCATCAGCGCGATGTTGGCGCGCTGCTGCGGCGTGTAGCTCGCCATCAGCTGGGCGGCGCCTTTCTTGTCCATCGACGATTCCAGCGCGACGTACATGCCGGCGTGGACCATCGCTACCGTTCCCAGCGCGACCTCATTGACCGACAGGCCGTGCTTGGCCAGCACCGCCTTGGCCTTCGGGTTTTTCTCGATCGTCTTGACGATGTCGTTGACGGTCGATTCGTCGTCTTCCGATTCGTCGCTGATGTTCAGCGCCTTCATGTCCGGCTCGGCTTTTTTCATCTTCTGCAGCAGCGCGGGCGTGAGCAGGAAGGTCTCGGCGTCCTTGTCGCTGAGGGCGAACGCAGGCGCGGAAATCGCGATGGCGAGCGTGGCGGCAGCCACGATGCGGTGGAGTTTCATGGAATTATCCTTGGTTGAGGGGGATTGGCGATATTTTCGGACAAAAGCGCGCAGATGGGCGGGGATGTAAGCGGATCGATTCAATTCAACGACAATCGGTGACGATTTCGTATGTTTTGCGCAAATGGATGAGATTGGGCGATGATCAGAGAAAATGAACGCCATTGCGCTGAGATAACGGAAATTCCGCACCGTTAGCCGCAAAACCGTCATCCCAGCGCAGGCTGGGATCCATGCAAGGGTGGCTGGGCGAGTGACGTTGATTCAGGACGCTCAGTATGGGTCCCAGCCTTCGCTGGGACGACGGGACGAAAAAAAGCCCCGCATGGGCGGGGCTTTCGGGGGAGCGGGGACGCGCTTACAGCACGTCGCTCGCGTGGTCCGCGAGGCGTGAGCGCTCGCCGCGCGCCAGCGTCACGTGGCCTCCGTGCGACCAGCCCTTGAAGCGGTCGACCACATAGGTCAGGCCGCTCGAGCCTTCGGTCAGGTATGGCGTGTCGATCTGCGCGATGTTGCCGAGGCAGATGATCTTGGTGCCCGGACCCGCGCGCGTGACCAGCGTCTTCATCTGCTTCGGCGTCAGGTTCTGCGCCTCGTCGATAATCAGGAACTTGTTCACGAAAGTGCGGCCGCGCATGAAGTTGAGCGACTTGATCTTGATCCGCGAACGGATCAGGTCCTGCGTCGCCGCCCGGCCCCAGTCGCCCGCGTCCGAATCGGACTTGTTCAGCACTTCCAGGTTGTCGTCGAAGGCGCCCATCCACGGACCCATCTTCTCTTCCTCGGTGCCCGGCAGGAAGCCGATGTCTTCGCCGACCGGCACGGTGACGCGGGTGACGATGATTTCGTTGTACAGCTTGGTCTCGAGCACTTGCGCCAGGCCTGCGGCGAGCGCCAGCAGGGTCTTGCCGGTACCTGCCTGTCCCAGCAGCGAGACGAAGTCGCACTCCGGGTTCATCAGCAGGTTGAGCGCAAAGTTCTGCTCGCGGTTGCGCGCGGTGATGCCCCACACATTGTTCTTGTTGTGGCTGTAGTCGCGCAGGGTCTGCAGCACGGCGGTCTTGCCGTTGATCTGCTTGACCTGGCCATAGAACGGCGCCTCGCCATTCTTCGGCTCCATGAACACGAACTGGTTCACCAGCAGCGACGGAATCACCGGGCCGGTGACACGGTAGTAGGTGGCCGAGTTGCCGTGCTTGTTCTCCTGCCACGACTCCATGTCCTTGCCGTGCTTGTTCCAGAAGTCGTCCGGCAGCTGGACGATGCCCGAATACAGCAGGTCGGTGTCTTCCAGCACATGGTCGTTGAAGTAGTCTTCGGCCGGCAGGCCCAGCGCACGCGCCTTGACGCGCATGTTGATGTCCTTGGACACCAGCACGATCGCGCGGCCCGGATACTCGTGCTCCAGCGCGCGCACCACGGCCAGGATCTGGTTGTCGGCCTTACCCTGCGGCAGGCCTTCCGGCAGGCTGGTTTCCTGCAGGCGGGTCTGGAAGTACAGGCGGCCCTTGGCGTCCTTGTTGCCCAGCTTGCTGAGCAGGGCGCCTTCCTCGATGCCCTCGTCGCCGATCGCGCCGACCAGCGCGTCGAGCGAACGCGACACCTGGCGCGCGTTGCGGGCGACCTCGGACATGCCCTTCTTGTGGTTGTCGAGTTCTTCCAGCGTGACCATCGGCAGGTAGATGTCGTGTTCCTCGAAGCGGAACAGCGAGGTCGGGTCGTGCATCAGCACGTTGGTGTCGAGCACGAACATCTTGGTGGCGCCGGTCTTGTCGGCGGCGCGGCTGGCGGACGACTTGACCGGCAGCTCGACCAGCTTGTGCTTGGCCGGATGCGGCGCTTCGGCTTCGTCGATGCGTTGCTTGCCGCGCGCGGGCTTGGCGGCGGGCTCGGGAACGGCGGCGGGCGCCTTGGCTTTGACGCCGGTTTTCGGTTTTGCGGCCTTGGCTTCAGGCGCCTCGACGACGGCAGCCAGCTGCGGCTTGGACGGCGCTTTCGCGTTCGCGGCGCGGCGGTTCTTTTCGAGGGCGGCAGCGTCGGCTACCGGGTAATCTTTTGCCAGCAGCAGCGTGGCTGGCTTGGTAGGCATTTTTGGCAGTGGCATCAGGATCTCATTTCAAAAGAATAGACGAGCCCAAGGAACAGGCGAGGGTGATGCTGATCTGGGAATTCAAGGCTGATGCGCTGGTGGACCCCGGCGGCTGGGGCCGGGACCGTTGGAGACGCGGTGGAAGAAGGTGTTGCCGTGTGACTCAAAATATCTGAAACAATCGAGAAAGGTTGATCGACAGGGCGGTCATGCTGTGCTGCCCTGGCCAGTCACGAAATCCAGCACTTCCTGGGCGTGGTCAGGTACTTTTACGCCTCTCCATTCTTTCACCACTCGGCCGTCAGCGTCAATGATAAACGTACTGCGCTCGACCCCCCGGACCTGCTTCCCGTACATATTCTTCATTTTCATGACGTTGAACTGGTTGCAGACCGCTTCTTCGGGGTCGGAAATCAGCTCGAACGGCAGTCCCAGCTTGGATTTGAAGCTGTCGTGCGAGCGCATCGAGTCGCGGCTGATGCCGTACAGCTCGGCGCCGGCGGCCAGGAACTGGTCGTGCAGATCGCGGAAAGCAATGCTCTCGGTGGTGCAGCCCGGGGTGTTGTCCTTCGGGTAGAAGTACAGCACGGTGTATTTGGCGGGACGGCCCTGCAGGCGGAAGGTGCCGTTGCCGGTCATCGGCGCCGAGAAATCGGCGAGGGGGGCGGGGGACGGGCTTGCTGCCACGGTTTTTTCTCCTTGTTGTATCGGGGGTGTGCGCGGCCGCGTCGCCGCGCGTCGCGGCCCTCAGGCCGGTGGCGCGCCGATGACCAATGCCAGCGTCACGCGCCGGCCTTCGTCCATCAGGATGTTGTAGGTGCGGCAGGCCGCGTGGTTGTCCATGCATTCGACGCCGACCTGGCGCGCGGCCAGCCCGGCCACCAGGCGTGGGTGCACGAAGCGCTGGCGCTCGCCGGTGCCGAGGATGACCACATCCGGCTTGTCCTGTTCCAGCAGCGCGAAGTGCTCGGCCGACAGCTGCTCGAAGCTGGCCACCGGCCACGGGCGCGGCGGCGTTTCCGGCATCACGGTGATGCTGTAGTCGAAGCGCTGCGCGTTGATCTCGACGCCCTTGTCGTCGTACGCGGTTACGGTCTGGAAGTGCTCTTTGGTCGTCGAATGGAGCTTCATGGGCGTTGTCTGTCTGGGAACGACGTTAGCATGCCATAAACTGCTGCAAAGCGCGAATCCGGGCTTCGGCCGGGGCCGACATACCGCGCCGCTGCGGGGCGGCGGTATTTATTGCGCAGCAACAATAATTTCGTTCCAGCACATGTCGGATTGTTGGGTGAAGTTGTCCGAACTTTGTAAGCAGTGACAAAGGGCGATAAATCGCGACCCGGACCTTTGATTAAATGGCGCCCTTTCCAATCAAACGCGGAACACGGTCATGGCCACCTACACCAACGCAATCCAGAAACTCTACGTCGCATACTTCAGCCGTCCGGCGGACGCCGCCGGGCTGGCCTGGTGGGAGGGTGTGGTGGCCGGCGCGAATGGCGACACCTCGATGATTTCCGCTGCGTTCGCAGGATCCCTCGAATACCAGATGACCTTCGCCGGCAAGACCGAGCACGAAGTGGTGCGCACCGTGTACACCAACCTGTTCGGGCGCGAAGCGGAGCCGGCCGGCGTCGACTACTGGGCCAATGCCCTGATCAACCGCGTCCTGACCATCGACGTGGTGGTGACGGCGATCGCCAGCGGCGCGCAGGGCGCCGACCTGGTCGCCTTCGACAACAAGGTGGAAGCGGCCACCGCGTTCACCGGCGCGCTCGACACCCATCCGGAACGCGCCGCCTATAACGGCGACGACGCGCTGGCCGCGGCGCGCGGCTTCATCAAGACGGTGACCGACGACGCCTCGCTGGCGCAAGCCATTGCCCCGGCGGCGCTGGACGCGTCGGTCGCGGCCTTCGTGGCCGCCAGCAAGGCGCCGATCGCGTTCACGCTCACCGCCAACAGCGACAACGGCGTGGCCTTCACCGGCGGCGGCGGCCCCGACACCTTCAGCGCCACAGGCCTGACCTTCAACGCCGGCGACGTGCTCAATGGCGGCGGTGGCGTAGACACCATGCACCTGGACGATTCGCAAGGCATCGGCCTGGCGGCGCTGCCGGCGCAGGCGCGCCTGGCGAATATCGAAAACTTCAACATCATCACCGCGGGCGGCTTCGGCACGGCGGGCGCCGCGTACGACACGAGCGGGTTCACGGGCCTGAACCACCTGGGCGTACAGGCGAAGGGCGCGATCAACGCGAAAATCGCCGATACCGTAAGCGGCGCGTTCACCACCACCTCGGGCGCCATCACGGTCGCCGGCGGCAAGTCGATCCACGCCAGTGGCTTTACCGCCCCGGCCACGCTGACCGGCAATGCGATCACCGACGTCTTCCTGTTCAACACCAACCAGGCCACCACGATCGTCAACACGACCGCCGGCCATACGCTCAACCTGACGCTGATCGCGGTGCCCGGCGGCGCCACGATCAAGGATGCCGCCGCCACTACGGTCAACCTCGCGGCCAGTGTCGACTGGGTTGGCGGTCCGGGCGTCGACGTGAACCTCGACATCGCCAAGGCGACACTGCTCAACCTGGAGAACGGCGGCGTCCTGAAGCTGACCACCACCGCGTTGGCCGCGGCCGACATGCTCCAGTCGATCACGCTGAAGGGAGGCGGCATCATGTCGGCCGACCTGTCCGGCATCCTGCCGTTCGTGTCGTTCGACGCCAGTAGCTACGCCGGCACCACTGCGCTCACCATCGCCAGCGCCACCAACCTGTCGGTGAAGGGCGGCAGCGGCGCGGACAGCATCGTCATGACCGGTCCGCTCTCGGGCACCGCCGTGGTGCAGCTGGGCGCGGGCAGCGACACTTATGACTTCAGCCGAGCCGCGCAGAAGGGCGCCAGGGTCGATGGCGGCTTCGGCTACAACGACACCTTGGTCGTCAACGATGCGGCGCTGCTGCAGACCGAGGGCGGCAACGTGTACACCAACTTCGAAACCCTGGTGTTCTCGAGCGGGAAAGGGGTGTACGACCTCGACCTGGCCGGCAGCGTGACCAGGCTGGACGCCAGCAAGCAGCTGCGCGAGGCGGTGGAGTTCATCAACGGCCGCGCCAACACCATGATCAACCTGATGGCCGAAGCGAAAAACTACGACATCGACGGTGTGCAGACCGAGTCCTTCGTGCCGCATTCCGACATCAAGTTCAACCTGAAGGACGCGACCGGCGCCAGCGACATGTTGATGATTTCGCTGACTGCATACGACGGCCTGGCCGACGGCGAGGCGAACGGCACCGTGCAGGCGGCCACCATCGAAGCGACTGGAATCGAAACGGTCCGGCTGCATTCGGATGTGGCCTTCATCGAGGGCGACAACCCGGCCACGCCGATGAACGAAGCGAGCGTCGCCGCAGACTACTTCAACATGATCTCCTACCTGCGCATCGACGGCACCAAGACCCTGACGGTCGCCGGCAGCGCCAGCCTGTCGCTGACCAGCATCTACTCGAACAGCGTGACCACCTTCGACGCTTCCGCGGCAACCGGCAACATCAACTTCGCGGGCGTGACCAACACCAGCGAAACGCAGCTGACCCGCATGACCTACCTGGGCGGCCAGGGCGACGACGAGGTGGTGGGCACCGACGTGGGCATCGTCTTCCAGGGCAATGCCGGCCTCGATACGATCACGCTGGACCATTACACCAGCGTGGCGGACATCATCCGCTTCGCCAAGGCCAGCGACTCGATCCTGGTACTGGACGGCGCCAACCAGGCAGTGGTCGAGGAAATGGACACGGTGTACTACTTCGAATCGGGCATCGACAAGATCGACCTCTCGGGCCTGCACCTGGCGGCGGGCGCCAACCGCGCCGGCTTCGCCACCTACAGCCTGATCTCGAACAATTTCGAGGCGCTGGCGGACGCGATCGGCAACGGCGTCGGCTTCTTCAACGATGGCGGCACCAACCGCTCGCTGGCGTTCGCCAGCCACGGCGGCAACGACGGCTGGCTGATGGTGGACGCGAACGGCGATGGCAACTACACGGCTGGCGTAGACATGATCATCAATACCTACGGCAACACGAGCACCTTGCTGCTGTCCGACATCACCTGGGGCTGATCGACACCGGGGGACTGTCCCTCCGGGACTGTCCCCTGCCTTTGAGGTACGCGGTGAAAAGGCAGGGGACAGTCCCGTCGGGACAGTCCCCACGCGATGACGTTTCGGCACTACGCCCGCCCGCGAAAACGGGCGGGATTTTTTTATTCCGCGGCTCGTTGCATAAAACGCTGGCTTTGTGCAGAATGGTATTTTGCGCACTGCAACATTGCCCGCACCGAAGGAGCTTCATTTTGCGACCCGTTCAGAAATCCAACAAGCTGGCAGAAGTCTGCTACGACATCCGTGGCCCGGTCCTGGAGAAGGCGCGCCAGATGGAGGACGAAGGGCACAAGATCATCAAGCTCAATATCGGCAACCTGGCGGTATTCGGCTTCGATCCCCCCGACGAGATCGTGCAGGACATGATCCGCAACCTGCACGGCGCCGCCGGCTACACCGATTCCAAGGGCCTGTTCGCGCCGCGCAAGGCGGTGATGCACTACACCCAGGAGAAGGGCATCAACGGCGTCACCATCGACGACATCTACCTCGGCAACGGCGCCTCGGAACTGATCGTGATGGGCATGAACGCGCTGCTCAACACCGGCGACGAGGTGCTGGTGCCGGCGCCCGACTATCCGCTGTGGACCGCCGCCGTGACCCTGTCCGGCGGCCGGCCGATGCACTACGTCTGCGACGAGTCGGCCAACTGGTACCCGGACATCGAGGACATGCGCCGCAAGATCACGCCGAACACGCGCGCAATCGTGGTCATCAACCCGAACAACCCGACCGGCGCGCTGTACCCGCGCGAAGTGCTGCTGGAGATCGTGGAACTGGCGCGCCAGCACCAGCTGATCGTGTTCGCCGACGAAATCTACGACAAGACCCTGTACGACGAAGAAGAGCACATCTCGATCGCCTCGCTGGCGGACGACGTGCTGTTCATCACCCTCAACGGCCTGTCGAAGAACTACCGCTCGTGCGGCTACCGCGCCGGCTGGATGGTGGTGTCGGGCGAGAAGAAGCACGCCGCCGACTATATCGAAGGACTGAACATGCTGGCCTCGATGCGCCTGTGCGCCAACACGCCGGGGCAGCTGGCGATCCAGACCGCGCTCGGCGGCCACCAGAGCATCGCGGAGCTGGTCGCGCCGGGCGGACGCCTGACCAAACAGCGCGACCTCGCGCACAAGCTGCTTACCGATATCCCGGGCGTTACCTGCGTCAAGCCGAAGGCGGCGCTGTACATGTTCCCGAAGCTGGACCCGAAGGTGTACCCGATCGCCAACGACCAGCAGTTCGCCTACGAGCTGCTGGCCGAAGCCAAGGTGCTGATCGTGCAGGGCACGGGCTTCAACTGGTTTGCACACGACCACCTGCGGGTGGTGTTCCTGCCCAACCAGGACGACCTCACCGACGCATTCGGGCGCATCGCGCGCTTCCTCGAGGGTTATCGCCGCCGTCACGGAACCGACTGACCGCACACGAAAGAACGCAGATGAAACCAATCAAAGTGGGCCTGGTCGGACTGGGCACCGTCGGCAAGGGCACCTATGAAGTACTGAAGCGCAACCAGGCCGACATCCGCCGCCGTGCGGGCCGCGGCATCGAGATCTCGATGGTCGCGGTGCGCAACCCGTGGCGCGCCGAGGGCGTGGTCGATGCCGGCTGCCGCGTGGTCACCGACTGGAACGAAGTGGTGGACGACGGCGACATCGACATCGTGGTGGAGCTGATCGGCGGCTGCGACGCGTCGTACGACATCGTGATGCGCTCGATCGCGCAGGGCAAGCACGTGGTCACCGCCAACAAGGCGCTGCTGGCGCTGCATGGCAACGAGATCTTCACCGCGGCGCAGGAGCGCGGCGTGATGGTGTCTTTCGAGGCCGCGGTTGCCGGTGGCATCCCGATCATCAAGGCGCTGCGCGAAGGGCTGACCGCCAACCGCATCGAGTCGATCGCCGGCATCATCAACGGCACCACCAATTTCATCCTGTCCGAAATGCGCGACAAGGGCCTGGACTTCTCCACCGTGTTGCGCCAGGCGCAGGAACTGGGCTACGCGGAGACCGATCCGACTTTCGACATCGAAGGCGTGGACGCGGCGCACAAGGCGACCATCATGTCGGCGATTGCGTTCGGCATCCCGATGCAGTTCGACAAAGCCTACGTGGAAGGCATCAGCAAGCTGCAGGCGGTCGACATCCGCTACGCCGAGCAACTGGGCTACCGGATCAAGCTGCTGGGGATCACGCGCCGCGCTGTGGTGAACGGCGTCGAGGGTATCGAGCTGCGCGTGCATCCGACGCTGATCCCGGCCAAGCGCCTGATCGCCAACGTCGAAGGCGCGATGAACGCGGTGATGGTGCAGGCCGATGCGGTCGGCACCTCGCTCTACTACGGCAAGGGCGCGGGCGCGGAGCCGACCGCATCGTCGGTGATCGCCGACCTGGTCGACGTGACGCGCCTGGCGACCGCCGACCCGGAGAGCCGCGTGCCGCACCTCGCGTTCCAGCCGAACCAGCTGACCGACGTGGCGATCCTGCCGATGTCCGAGATCACCACCAGCTACTACCTGCGGGTATATGTGAAGAACCGGCTGGGCGTGATGGCGGACCTGACCCGCATCCTGGCCGACGCGCGCATCTCGATCGACGCGGTGCTGCAGAAGGAGCCTGCCGAGAACGCGACGCGCCTGGATATCGTGCTGCTGACGCACCAGACGCAGGAGAAGAAGATGAATGCGGCGATCGAGAAGATGGAGCAGCTCGAAACCGTCGTGGGTTCCGTTGTGCGCATCCGCCTCGAGTCCCTCAGCTAACGGCGTCGTCCCAGCGAAGGCTGGGACCCATACTGAAGCTGCGTTCCGGTTAAGCATACCAAAGGCGGGCGCACGGTTGTGTGTGCGCCAGCTGAGCGTTGGCACGCGCTGTGGTACATATTGGTCGTCGAATCAATCGAGGACTTGCCATGCCCGGCGCAAATCCATCCACTATCCATCCGCAGGAGAGCGCATGCCTTTCCTGATCCTCACGCCCGCCGGCCTGGCCGACACCGTCCCGAAAGCGTCCGGCGCGCCGGTCTACCTGAACCCGTCGCTGCTGTCGCCCGCCGAAATCGAGCAACTGCGCCAGCAAGGAGCGCAAGTGCACCTGCTCGCATCCGACGTCGACCCGCAGGACCCGAAGCAGGTCCAGGACGCCGTCAACTACGTTGCGCAGGCAGCCGGGATGCCGGTCTGGCTCGAACAGCCATCGCCTGAAATCGTGGAGCGCGAGGAAGCGCCCCCGTCGTCCCCCGCCGAGGAAACGCCCAGGCCGCCGCCGGTCCGGCACCTGGCCGAAACTGCCGGCAAGCTCGCGCTGCAGGCTTTCAAGCGCGTCGGCCGTAGCCTTGGTCAGGGCAAGCCCCTGATGATCGTCCCGTACGCCGGCTTCGGCAACGCCGAGCGCCTGCTGGTGCGTGGACGTGTCCTGGAAACCGAGAAGTTCCGTTCCCAGACCGCGACCGACAGCCGCTGGAGCAACCTGCTGGAGCTATACAAGCGACTCGAGTCCGACGAAGTGGGCGGAGCCAAGGTGGTTGCCCGGTTCCAGGGCGCGGAGCACCGCACCGTCTCCGACGACGGCGGCTACTTCTCCTTCGAAATCGCCCTGGCCACGCCGCTTGAGGCCAGCGGATGGATCACGGTGGAGCTGGAACTCGAAGAGCCAGGCGCGGGCCCTGTCGCCGCCACCGCCGAAGTACTGGTGCCGCCGCCCGGCGCCCGCTACGGCGTCATCAGCGATATCGACGACACAGTCCTGTGGAGTAACGTCACCAACAAGTTGAACATGTTGCGCATGCTGGCGCGCTCCAACGCGCACACGCGCAAGCCCTTCAAGGGCGTGGCGGCGTTGTACCGCGCGTTTCATGCCGGCGCCAGCGGAACCGAGCGCAATCCGATCTTCTACGTGTCGAGCAGCCCGTGGCACCTGTACGGCACGCTTACCGAATTCTTCCAGCTGCAGGGCATTCCGAAAGGGCCGCTGCTGCTGCGCGAGCTTGGCGTGCGCGAGGTGTTCGGCGAAGGCCGCCACCACACACACAAGCTCGACAAGATCGAGACCATCATGCGCTTCTATCCGGGCATGCAGTTCATCCTGGTCGGCGACAGCGGCGAGCGCGACCCCGAAATCTACTCGGAAGTGGTGCGCCGGCATCCGACGGCGGTGCGCGCCATCTACATCCGCAACGTCAATCCCGACCCGTCGCGGATCGACGCGATCGACAAGCTGGTGGAGGAAGTGCGGGCCACCGGCACGCAGCTGATCCTCACCGCCGACAGCGTGGCCGCGGCGACGCACGCGGCAGGCGAGGGCCTGATCGATGTCGCGTATATCGCAGCGGTCAGGGAAGACAAGAAGGTGGAAGAGGCGACGCCGCCCTGACCGGGCCGCCTCCCAGTCACCGGTTCAGTGGGCGCGGACGGTTTGTTCGTGCGCGCCGGCGTCGCGCTGGTGCACGAAGCGCACCACGGCGTCGACCGTCACCGTGTCGATCCGGCCCGCCATGCGGCGGTCGAACGGCTGGTCCTCGAACGATACATTGGCCCGCGTCATGCGCGCACCCAGCCGCGTCACCGCGGGGATGTCCACCGTGATCGGGCGGAATCCCGCCTCCCGCAGCCACGCCTGCGCCTGCCCGCGCTGGCCCACCGCCGTATCCGCGACGCTGGCCGCGTAGGTCTCCAGCACCCACTGGTTGGAGTTCTGGAAGCGGGTCGAGAACGGATAAGCAAGCATGTTGTAGGCGGGCGAATGCAGCTGCTGCGGCAGCCCGGACGCCAGCATGGCCGCAAGGCGGCGCTGGTCGGTTTCCCCCGGAACCAGCAACAGCGCCTGGTACTCGAACATATCGTCCAGGAAGAAGTTGGCGAGTCCGTCGTCGTACAGCCCGGAGTGCGCGGTGCCGCAGTCGTTGAGTTCATGCCGGATCAGCCAGCGGCCCTTCGGATGGTCGCGCCACGCAAACCCCATGTGGGAGTAGCGCAGGCCATAGCGCGACAGGTCCTGTCCGGCGCGGGCGATCAGCACCACCTGGGCGCCGGAAGCCTCGAGCGCGTTATAGGTGGCCTGCGCCAGCTCCAGTGCGGAGATGACGCTGGCCTGGTCCGGCTTTTTATCGGAGCACTGCGTGCCGGCCTGGGCGGCGCAGCTCCACATAAGCACTGCCAGCAGTAAGGCGCGCATCTCAGCCCGCCACGCGCGAGTGGTGCAGCAGCGCCTTGCCCATCTGGTTCGGGATCAGGGCGACCACCGTGCCGGACGCGATCAGCACCACGCCAGTGGACACGGCCACCACGCGCAGCGTCTGGCCGGCGGCCACCGAGGCTTCGCGCGCCGCGCGCCCGCTCAGGCGGATGGTGGCGCTGGCTGCGTCGGCGGCGCCTTCGACCAGCATCACCAGCGTGTCGCCGCTCGCTTCCACACTCTTCACGACGACGAAGCCGGAGCCGGCGGCGGCCAGCAGCGATCCGTCAACCACCATCGCGGAGCCGTCGGCAACCAGCGCCGATGCGGTCGATGCGTCCGAGGCGCCGTCGGCTGCCTGCACGGGCGCCGTGCCGAGGGCACAGGCGAGGAGGGTGGTGGCAATAATCCTGTTCATGGTTTGTTCCTGGTTCGTTGATGTGGAACGGATGATTGACCATGCTCAGGCGGTAAGCAATAAGTTACTAGACAGTATCGCTTTTACGGATCAAAAGTATTAGTATCCGATACCTCACTACCTTATCGGGATGGCCATGGCCCACGCAATTACACTGGTCGACACCTTGAAACGGCTGCTCAAGGCGCGCGGCGTGACGTATGCCGAGCTGGCCGCGAAGATCGACATGTCGGAGGCAAGCGTGAAGCGCATGTTCTCGCAAAAGAACTTCACGCTGGAGCGCCTGGACGAAATCCTGCTGGCGGCCGGCATTGAGTTCGACGAGCTGAGTGCGGCGCAGCGCGAGCCGAACTTGGTGTCGCAGCTGACGCTGGCGCAGGAGAAGGAGCTGATCGAAGACCCGCGCCTGCTGGTGGTGGCGGTGTCGGCGATGAACCATATCGGCTATGCGGACATCGTGCGCGAATACGACCTGACCGAGGCGGAAGTGACCGGCTACCTGGTCCGCCTCGACAAGATCGGCTTTCTTGAACTGCTGCCGAACAACCGGGTGAAGCTGCTGATCTCGCGCACCTTCAGCTGGCTGGCGGACGGCCCGATCCAGGGCTACTTCCGGCGCGAGGCGGCGCACGATTACCTGAACTCGCGCTTTGACGGCGAGTTCGAGATGATGAAGCTGGTGAACATGATGCTGACCCGGCAGAGCAGCGCCGCGCTGCTGGAGCGGCTCAAGCAGGTTGCCAGCGACTTCGCGCACCAGCACCAGCACGAGGCGCGGCTGCCGCTGGAGGACCGCAATGCGATCAGCCTGATGGTGGCGGCGCGGCCGTGGGTGCCGCAGGCATTCAAGGCGCTGCGGCGCCGCTAATGAAGGTCGTCATCCCAGCGGAGGCTGGGATCCATACCCGGCTTCCATAGAGCGCAATAACGCTATGCCACCTCAGTATGGATCCCAGCCTGCGCTGGGATGACGGAAGTACCGGGCAGCCTTTCGAAACAAACTTTTGTCGAGAGTCTAATGAGCCATTCCAGCCAGTTCAGCCTGTTGACGCAACGCCGCTTCGGCCCGTTCTTCTGGACCCAGTTCCTGGGCGCTTTCAACGATAACCTGTTCAAGACGGCGCTGGTGGTCGTGCTGACCTACGACGCGCTGAGCTGGACCACGCTCAGCCCTTCGCTGCTCAGCAACCTGATCCCGGGGCTGTTCATCCTGCCCTACGTGGTGCTGTCGGCCACCGCGGGACAGATCGCGGACAAGGTCGAAAAGTCGCGCCTGTCGCGCTTCGTGAAGGTGCTCGAGATCGCGATCATGGGCGTGTGCGCGGTCGGCTGGCTGACCCATACGCTGTGGATCCTGATCGCCGGCGTGGTCGGCATGGGCATCCACTCGACCCTGTTCGGGCCGGTCAAGTATGCCTACCTGCCGCAGCACCTGCGCCAGGAGGAACTGGTGGGCGGCAATGGCGTGATCGAGATGGGCACCTTTGTCGGCATCCTGTTGGGACAGGTGACCGGTACGCTGCTGGTCGCATACGGCGACGCCGGCGTCGAGCTGGTGGCCGGCGGCGCACTGGTCACCGCCATCGTCGGCTGGCTCGCAAGCCGCGGCATCCCGGAATCACCGGCGCCGGCGCCGGAGCTGAAGATCAACTGGAACCCGATTACCGAATCGGTGCGCAACATCGCCTTCTCGCGCCAGAACCGCACGGTGTTCCTGTCCATGCTCGGCAACTCGTGGTTCTGGTTCTACGGCGCGATGGTGCTGGCGCAGTTCCCGGTCTACGCCAAGGACTACCTGCATGGCGACCAACGCGTGTTCATGCTGCTGCTGACGGTGTTCTCCGTCGGTGTCGGCGTCGGCTCGCTGCTGTGCGAAAAACTCTCCGGCCGCAAGGTGGAAATCGGCCTGGTGCCATTCGGGTCGATCGGCCTGTCCGTGTTCGGTGTCGACCTGTATTTCGCCAGCCTGGCCTACGCGAACACCACGGCCGTCGGCGTGATGGGCTTCCTGGCGCAGGAGGGCGCGCTGCGCATCCTAGCCGACATCGTGCTGCTTGGCGTGTTCGGCGGCTTCTTCATCGTGCCGCTGTTCGCGCTGATCCAGACCCGCTGCGATCCGAAGCACGTGTCGCGCACGATCGCCGGCACCAACATCCTCAACGCGCTGTTCATGGTGGCGTCGGCGGGCGTGGCGATGGGGCTGCTCAGCATGGGCTTCTCGATTCCGGAGATCTTCCTCACCACTGCGATCCTCAACGCGCTGGTGGCGCTGTACATCTTCTCGCTGGTGCCGGAGTTCCTGATGCGCTTCCTCGCCTGGATGCTGATCCATACCATCCACCGCGTGCGCACCATCGACACCGACCGCATCCCGGAAGAGGGGCCAGCGGTCCTGGTCTGCAACCACGTCAGCTACGTCGATGCGATCGTGATCGGCGCCGCCAGCCCGCGCCCGATCCGCTTCGTGATGGACCACCGCATCTTCAAGCTGCCGCTGCTGGGCTGGATCTTCCGCACCGCGCGCGCGATCCCGATCGCCCCGGCCAAGGAAGACCCGTGGCTGATGGAAAAGGCCTTCGTCGACATCGCGCATGCGCTGCATGACGGCGACCTGGTGTGCATCTTCCCCGAAGGGCGGCTGACGTCGACCGGCGAAGTGAGCGAATTCCGGGGCGGGATCGCCAAGATCCTGGAGCGCACGCCGGTGCCGGTGATCCCGATGGCCCTGCGCGGCCTGTGGGGCAGCCTGCTCACGCGCGACAAGACCAATGTGTTCGAGCGTTCGTTCACGCGCGGCTTGCGTTCGCAGCTGGCGCTGGCGGTCGGGGCGCCGATAGCGCCAAACGTGGCGACCCCCGAATACCTGCGCGAGCAAGTCCTCGCACTGCGCGGCGACTGGAAGTAGCACGCCGGCCATTGGCGCCTCAGCGGCAAAAAAAACCGGGTGAGCACACCGCACGCACGGCGATCTCCTTGTTGTTAAAAACGTACAACTTTTGATTTACAAAGGTCAATACTTTTGGTCAAATGCAACATGCCGGGGTGAATCAAACGGTATCCATGCGCTACGCGTACCTCAGGCGCTCTGAAAGAAATCGGGCGAAGCTCACATTCCGAATTTGACCAGGAGGCACCTTGCGACACCGAATTCTTTTGATAGCACTGACCTTGCTCCTGGCGGGCTGTAACAGGGCCGATAGTCCGGTGGTAAAGACGGCTTCAGTATCTGTCATCAGAGCAGCAACTTCATCGGTAGGTCGCACGGCCTCAGACTATTACGCGGTCGTCCAGCAGCTTTATGTCGGCTATTTTGGACGTCCCGGCGATCCCGCGGGGGTGGAGTGGTATGCGAATGCCTACCTGCAGGCGCAGGCGCCCACCTCGATCGTCGGCCTGTCTTCATCCTACGGCAACAATTCCCTGGTCACCCAGCTTGTCGATAGTTTTGGCACCAGCGCTGAATCCCAATCCCTTTATCCAGGCACGAACGTCCAATTCCTCACTGCGATCTACCAGAATCTGTTCAGCCGTGAAATCGATGCGGCTGGTCGCGACTATTGGGCAGGTGCTATCGACAAGGGTCTGGTGACCCGGGCCAATGCGGTGCTCAGCATCATGGCGGGGGTGCAGGGCACGGATGGGGAGACGATCGTAAGAAAACGCGATGCAGCAATTTCCTTCATCGCTTCCCTGGACACGGTCGACAAGCAAGAGCTCTACACAGGCATCGAAGCCAATAATAGCGCTCGCAATATGCTTCTGGAAGTGACCAGCGCGACGGACCAGGCGGCTGTCCAGGCAGCGGTCCAATTCGCGCTGAAGGCGATATCGCCAGTCAGCATGCAAACAGGTGGCAATGTGGCCATCGCCGGTCTCCCCGAGGAACGGGGATATCCGTGGACCCCGGCCTTTGCCGTGCTTCCGAATGGTCAACTCTGGGTCAAGTTGGGAAGTGGACAAAAACAGCTCGCGGGTGCCGGCGATCTGCCAGTCGCGCCGAACGTCTGGCAGCAAATCGGCACAGGCTTTGCGAAAGTCGCTGCAAGTAACCAGTTTGTCCTGGCGCTAAAAAAAGACGGTACGGTTTGGGCCTGGGGCGATAACTATGCCGGGGCAATCGGACCGCGGACCCAGGACATCCGGCGGCCCTATCAAACCCTGATGGGCAGGGGATTTGTTGATATTGCAGCGGGGCTCGACACAGCCTTCGCCATCAAGGCGGACGGCTCGCTTTACGGCTGGGGCGATAAGCGCATGCTCGGTATCGGGGTGTCGGAGTCGGGTCAATATGCGACCTCGCCCATCCTACTCGGTACTGGTTACCGAAAGGTCTCGGCATTTACCTATGTACTTGCGCTGAAAAAAGATGGCCGGATGTTTGCGTGGGGGCTGAATCAATCCGGGCAGGCCGGCATCGGTAGCCGGAGCGAGGTCGTTGCGTTCCCCACGCCAATCGGTACCCGGGTTGTAGACATCGCCGCCCTTGCGACGCTCAGCTTTGCAGTACGAGAAGACGGCACATTGTGGACCTGGGGAGGGCTTGACGAGCTGAACCTTTACCCGGACCAGCGTGAGGTTGTCCAGCTAAGCCCTTTACACATGGGCGACAACTTTGCCTCTGTTGATCCGCTGGTTGATTTCGACGGCAGCGTGTGGACCTGGGACGCCTGGGGATTCCTCCAGCGTGGCAAGGATCTGACCAACGCGCCGATTCGCGGGAACATGTTTATATCGAAAAATGGCCAGTTGACTTCGATTACTTATCCGGATGGGCGAATCAGCGAATTTTCGCCGGTTTCGCTTCCCGCGACTCCATACGTCGAGCCTCAGGTAATGATGTCGGCCATCCCGCAAGTCAGTTCAGTGAACCCCTTCCGTCTGAACATGGAAGCTCCGAACACCCTAACGATTACAGGCACGAATCTGACTCCGGACATGCAGATCAAGATGCACCCGAACACCAACCATGTCACCTACTGCTCGCCGACCGTTGGGGACAGCACTTCAGTCCAGACTGCATCCTGCCGCCCTCCCTACCTGTCTGACGGAAGATTGTTCATTGAAATCGCCGACCGAACGGGTCTGAAAGTGTTTGAACAACTGTTGAACGGTTATTGGGACCCTGCGCAACCTCGCCCCGGGAGCGGCACAGGTACGGGAGGTACAGGAGGGACCGGAGGGACGGGATCGGGCTATCTGTGCAGGACGTCGATCCCGTTCTTCGCACCGGAGTATCTCCAAAGCCACAGCTGGTATTGGCAGGCGATGAATGCGCATGACAACGGTGACTATGTCACCGAAAAGAAGGCATGCGACTTTGCCGCGCAAGCCTGTAAATTGGTCAGCAATAACTGCCCGGGATAACGGTCCCGTCATGCTCACTACCGTCATCCCAGAGGCCTGGCGCCCCCCTCGGATGGGATCCATACTGAGTCTCTGCAGGGACGCAGTCGATCTGCAGCTGACGCATGGGTCCCCGCGTTCGCGGGGATGACGGTTGGTTGGGGGAAGTGGTGGGACGAAAAAAAGGCCAATCCGCGGATTGGCCTTTTTGTTTCAACCGCCAGCGTAGCAGCGATTACTCGTCGACCGGCTTGCCTTCTTCGACGTAGGCCGAGTGCAGGTGCACCGGCTTGGCCGAACGCTTGCGCATCTTGATGTTGAGCATTTCAACCAGCAGCGAGAACGCCATCGCGGAGTACACATAGCCCTTCGGCAGGTGATGGCCCAGGCCTTCGGCAACCAGCACCACGCCGACCACCACCAGGAACGCCAGCGCCAGCATCTTGATGGTCGGGTGTGCCGAGACGAAGCGGCCGATCGGACCGGCGAACAGCATCATCAGGCCGACCGACGCAATCACGGCCGCGATCATCACTTCGATCTGGTCCACCATGCCGACCGCGGTAATGATCGAATCGAGCGAAAACACCAGGTCGATCACCATGATCTGCAGGATCACCGCGGTAAACGTGGCCTGCACGGCGCTCGACACCTGGCCCTCCGCGCCTTCCAGCGATTCATGGATCTCGCCGACCGCTTTCCATAGCAGGAACAGGCCGCCGAGGATCAGCACGAGGTCGCGCCCCGACACCGCACGGTCCAGCACCGGCAGCGTGAACAGCGGTGCGGTCATGCCGACGATCCAGGACAGCACCAGCAGCAGGCCAATGCGCATGAACATGGCCATGAACAGGCCGAGCTTGCGCGCGTACTCGCGGCGTTCGACCGGCAGCTTGTCCACCAGGATCGAGATGAAGATGATGTTGTCGATGCCCAGCACCAGTTCAAGCGCGGTGAGGGTGGCAAAAGCTATCCAGATTTGTGGGTCAGTGAGGAGTTCAAGCATGGTGCGATCTTCTTAAAGTTGTATGGACGCCGGACCAGCGCGATTGCTGTGTTCCGACGCCCGCGATTATGACAGGCTTTTGACCCCCTACCGAGTACGATGCCGGCCTTTAACCCCCTCCGAACGGCGTGTACGCGATGCCGTTGGCCGTGGCGCCGACCAGCGCAACCTGGTTTTCCTGGCTTTCGCTAAAGCCCATCAGGACCTCGGCCACAGTCGCCAGCTTCGCATCGAGCACGTCGGACCAGTACTTCACGCCCGCGGCCTCGCCATCGCGGTGCAGGACGTTCTGGTAGAAACGCGCCACGATTTCCTGGTTGCTCGGATTGCTGCCGTAGACCGTGCGGAACTCGTTGGAATTGACGAAGCCTTCCGCCACTGCCTTCAGCGAGTAGCCATGGTCCATCGCGTTCATCCAGTAACCGAGGCCGCCGCCGTCGGGAACCCGGTTGAACGCGGCCTGGTAGACGCGGTAGGCCTGGCCGGCGCTGCCGGCGATGTCGAAGGCGAGGGCGCCGTCCGAGAACAGCAGGCGTTCCACCGACGCCAGGGTTTCGGTGCCGCTGTTACTGGTCACCTTGACGTCGCCATTTGCCGCGCGCGTCACGGTGTAGGCATGTGCGTTGCCCGTGAACAGGGCCACGCTGGTATCCGAGAACTCGATCCGTTCGAAATTGGTCAGCGTGTCCTGCACTGCGGGCGTTCCAGCGCCGCCGCCATTTACGCGGTAGGTGCCATCGGCCTGGCGCGCGATGTTGTAGGCGCCGAATGCGCCGCTGTAGTGCGCGGTGTCGGTACCCAGTCCGCCGTCGATGCGGGTTGCTCCGTTTGCATGCAGGTCGGCTACCGAGTCGTTGCCCGCGAACGTGCGCATCAGCTTGCTGGAGTTGCGGTCGGCGATGGTGATTTGCGTGGTGAAGTCGGTGCGGACGTCGTAATGCGCCATGACGTTCGTGAGCAGCACGGAGTCGGTCACCGCCACGAAGTTCAGCGTTCCGTCTTCGGCCAGGAATGGCATGAATTTGTCGACGCGCTGCGCGTCGGTCGCCACATAGAAGCCGCCTGCCTTCACGGTCGCGTCGCGCGACAGGAAGTTGCGGACTTCCTGCGACCACTGCGTGAACTCGTCATGCAGCGCCACGTGCAGCCGGCCGGTGCCGTCGTTGACCAGGACGTAGTTCGGTGCGCGCGTGCTGCCATCGGCGAGCAGCGCGCCTTCTTTGCCGGAGATATAGCTAAGGATGCCGCTGTTATCGATGTCGAGGCGCTGGGTCGAGTAGTCGAATTCTTCCACAGCATGGCTCACGTCCGGATTGAGCTGGTCCGTGCGGTCGTCGAACTGGAAATTCCCTTTGTTCTGCAGCATCTGCAGCACGCTCGGGTAGTCGTGGCTTCCCTCCATCCACAGGCCGGTGTTGGCGAGGACGTCCGGCAGGCCGTCGTGATTGAAATCGTCGATCCACAGGCGCGGCACGTGCGCCACGCCGTTGGTGCCGCTCAGCGAGGGCAGGTGGGCATACTCAGGCTTGCCGGTGAAGTAGGTGTCGGTCAGCGACAGCGGCGCGCCGGTGGCCGCTTTCAGGTCCGCCCAGTTGTACACGGCGAGCTTCCAGTAGGAGCCGGGCAGGCGCGGCAGGCCGGGACCCCACGCGAAGTCGCTGACGATCACTTCTTCCGAGCCGTCGTTGTTGAAGTCGGCCATGGCGATTGCCATGCCTTCGGACGCCCATTGGCCGTTGCCGCCGCCTTCCTGGGTGACGACGAACTGGCCGTTGATGTACTGGTAGTTCGGGTGGTGGTAGCCGGGCTGGAACACACGGGTGAGGATGGTCGGCACGCCATCGACATAACCCAGCTGGGCATCGTGCGCCATCACCTTGTCGGCCAGGGTCACCTTGTCGAAGGTACCCGCCGCGTTCGACAGGTAGGCCACGCTCGGCACCGCGACAAACGGGCTCTCATTATGCGCGGCCAGGAAGATGTCAGGCTTGCCGTCGCCGTTGAAGTCCGCGATGTTGACGGAGCCAATACCCTGGGTCGTGGCCGACGGCAGGTATTTTGCGGTCGCGATCTTCATGCTGCCGTCGGCCTGCTGTTCCAGCATCGCGGCGTTGACGGTTGCGGGGTCGCCGGCTCCGCCAAATCCCCCGCGGTAGGTCCAGCCGCCGATCACCATGCCGTCGCGGCCGTTCGAAAGCGGCAGGGTGCCGTGGAAGGGCCCGATCGGCGAGTAATGTTCGCCGTTGGGGAACGCATTCCAGATGCCGGCCAGCGAATAGCTGTTGGTGCTGGTGAAGTCGGAGCGGTACACCGCGGTGTTGTCGGAGCCGTCGCCCATGAAGCGGATCGCACTGATCCCGGTCAGGACGTCGGTACCCTTGTCGTTGGCGAAGTTCTTCACCACCGTGAAGGTGTCGGTCGCGGCGTCATACGTGATCTTGGCGTCGGTCGACTTGGTGAAGAAGTAGTTGACTTCGTCGTTGCCGCCGCCGCCTGTGATGCGGTCGCTGCCGCCCATGCCGACTAACACGTTGTTGCCCGCGTTGCCGGTGATGATGTCGTTATGCGAGCTGCCGAATACCTGCAGGAAGTTTTGCAGGGTGTCGGTGCCCCCGTAGCCGTTCGACGCGGTCCCGGTAGCGAGGTTCACCTGCACGCCGGCCGGCGAGCTCCAGTACACCGCGACGGCGCGCGCGCCGGTGGCGATCAGGGTGTTGTTGCCGGCTCCGCCGATCGCCTTGCCGTCCGAAATACGGATGGTGTCGTTGCCGCCCTCGCCGTAGATGGTGACGTCGTTCGGAAGCTGGAGCACCGCCTGGTCGATGGTGTCGTCTGCGCTGGTGCCGCGGTAGTCCATGGTTTTGCCTGGGTAAATGTTGGTGTCCAGAATGTACTAGAGTTTGTTCCAGATACGAACAGTTAGTGCGGAACAAACAACAAACTGGACAAGAAAAAGGCCAGCCCAAAGGCTGGCCTGATTCCGATCTACCTGGCAGGACGATGTTCCGGACCCTTGCACCTGTCCCGTCAGGGCTTTTTCAACTGGCCGATGACACTGGCCACCTTGGTGGTGATCACATCGACTGCGGGATCGTTCGCGCCGTGGGGCAAAATCACGTCGGCGTGGCGCTTGGTCGGCTCGATGAACTGCTTGTGCATCGGGCGCACCGTTTCCAGGTACTGCCCGACGACGCTCTCCACCGAGCGGCCGCGCTCGCTGATATCCCGTTGCATGCGGCGGATGAAACGGACGTCGGGAGCGGTGTCGACAAAGATCTTCAGCGACATCATGTCGCGCAGGTCCGCGTCGTACAGGGCAAACAGGCCCTCGATCACGATGACCGGCGCCGGTTTGACGGGAATGGTCTTGTCGGAGCGGTTGTCGATCGTGAAGTCGTACTCCGGCATCTCGATTGCCTCGCCATTCCGCAAGGCCTGGACGTGCTGCACCAGCAGTGGCCAGTCGAAGGCCTGCGGATGGTCGTAGTTTTGCTTGCGGCGGACTTCAGGGGTGAGATCCGACTGGTCGCGGTAGTAATCGTCCTGCATCACGACCGAAACCATCTCGGCACCGAAAGAAGCCAGGACTTGCTGGGTAACCGTCGACTTGCCGCTGCCGCTTCCGCCAGCGACACCAATGACAAACGGAAGGATGGAATTCTTTTTCATCCCAGGATTTTACCGGAGCGGCGATCGAGCCGACAGGGGCGCCTGGTGAAAGCCCAGTCGAAAAATGGCGCAGGGAATGAAAAAGGCCAGCCGGATGGCTGGCCTAAGTGATTGATTCTGTTGGTCGGGGCGAGAAGATTCGAACTTCCGACCCCTTGCACCCCATGCAAGTACGCTACCAGGCTGCGCTACGCCCCGACGCAGCGGGATTATAGCAGACGGTATTTGGTTTTTGGCACGGCTTTTCCGGTCGCGCGCCTCCCGTTTGCGCCGGCGCAGGCCGGGATTCGTCCTTGCGCGATCGCGTTCCCGGGGCGCGCACAATAGGGAGAGTTACATGGTGGCATTTTTATTAGCATATATAATGCGCGGCTCGGGCTGTAGTATCTTCTTCGACTATTCAAGCCCGATCATTCACTTTATTCTAGTTCCAGGCTCCATCGATGGATTCTATTGACGACAAGCGGCAGGAGCTGATCAGGCGGGCGATGGCCGCTGGCGGCCCGGAGCCCGGCACCGATCCCGGCAGTCGCAGGATCGAGCCCTGGACCCAGCTCTCCACCCATCTATGCCCGCTGATCGGCGAAAGCGGCTTCACCGCGCTGCACCGGCGCACCATGCGCATGGTCTCGGGCCGCTTCCCATGGCTGGAGTCGACCGACTCGTCTACAGTCGAAGAAATGCTCGCCGGGCTGCGGTCCCAGCTGGGGGCGGCCGACTCCGCCCATGCCGGCGAGGCGAATACCGCTTTACTGCAAACCTTTACCAAGTTGCTTTCAGGCCTGATAGGCGAAGCATTAACTGTTCGACTTCTCCAAGCGGCCTGGAACGACCCGGTCGAGAAGGCGAATGCACGGGAACAATCATGACTGAAAAAGTATCGTTGGGAGTCCTGGCCACCGGCGTGCCCGGACTTGACGTCGTCCTCGGAGGCGGGCTGCCCGAGTTCTCGTTCAACCTGATCATGGGCGCGCCCGGCAGTGGCAAGACCACCATGGCGCACCAGATCATGTTCGCGCTCGCCGGGCCGGACTGCAAAGCGCTGTTCTTCACCGTGCTAGGGGAACCGCCGCTCAAGATGCTGCGCTACCAGCAGCAGTATTCCTTCTTCGACGTGGACAAGGTCGGCGAGTCGATCCGCTATGTGAACCTGGCCGAAGACCTGCGCGCCGGCGACTTCGGCGGGGTGCTGGAGCGGGTCATGCGCGAGGTTGAGGATTTCAGTCCTTCGCTGGTGTTCGTCGACTCGTTCCGCTCCGTGGTGCAGACCGCGAAGCCGGGCCAGGAGGGAATCGCCGACCTGCAGCAGTTCATCCAGGAGCTTGGTACCCGCATGACCAGCTGGCAGGCCACCACTTTCCTGATCGGCGAATACGCCCAGGCGGAGTCGGAGGCAAACCCGATCATGACGGTGGCCGACGGCGTGGTGTCGCTGGCGCAGGTGCAGGATCGCGACGCTGTCGTGCGCAAGGTCCGCGTGGTCAAGATGCGCGGCCAGGCCCACCTTGCGGGCAGCCATAATTTCCGCATCACCGGCGACGGCCTGCGGGTGTATCCGCGCATGCTGCCAAAGCGTGCCTCGGCTACGACCGGCGCGGTCTCGGTGGAACGCGTCGGCACCGGCGTGGCGGAACTCGACAAGATGATCGGCGGCGGGCTGCCGCGCGGCCATTCGCTGCTGGTATCGGGCCCGTCCGGTTGCGGCAAGACCATCCTGTGCAATGCCTTCCTCGCCGAAGGTGTGAAGAACGGGGAGAAGGGCGTCGCCGTGTATTTCGAACAGGGCACGTCGCGCCTGCGCAACCAGCAGCTGGCGCGCATGGTGTCGTCGGGGGATGTCACGGTGCTCGACAGCGAGGCGCTCGACCTGACGGTTGACGAGCTGCTGGACGAAATGGTGCGCGAACTGAAACGCACCGGCGCGAGCCGCGTGGTGATCGATTCGCTGTCCGAATTCGAGCTGCACCTGGCGCCGGAATTCCGTGCCGATTTCCGCACCACGGTGCTGAGTGTCCTGTCGACGCTGGCCGAACTTGGCGTGACGGTGATCGTGACGGTTGGCCAGATCGACGTGTTCACCGAATTGCGCTTCAGTGAAGGCAATATCGCCTTCCTGACCGACGCCATCGTCGCGATGCGCTACTCTGAAATGGAGAGCCGGCTGAACAAGCTGATTTGCGTGATCAAGGTGCGCGGCAGCGCGCACAGCACCGAGCTGCGCCAGTACGAGATTACCGGGCAGGGCATCGAGATCGCCGGTACGCCGGGCGGTTTCGACGGCTTGCTGTCGGGACGCCCGACCCACCAGGGCATGAAGGGATAAACCAGCCATGGGAACGCCGCTTGTTACGCAGGGTAGTGTGCAAGAACGTTCCCCCCAGTCGGCGGACGGAATGACCGAGGCCGGGCTGCGCGAACTGGTCGGTTCGCTGCAGGGCGAACTGCAGGCGCTGCGCGAAGTGGCGGCCGCCCATGCCGAGGTGGCCGACCGGCTCGAGCAGCTACGCGAAGCGAACCAGAACCTGGTGCTTGCCACCGTCAGCGCCGACAACCGGCGCGACGAGGCCGAACAGGCCAACCGCCGCCAGAACGAATTCCTGGCCATGCTGGCGCACGAACTGCGCAACCCGCTGGCGCCGATCAGCATGGCGGCAACGCTGCTCGAGCGGGTGCCCGATGCCTCGCCCCAGCTCAGGCAGCTGCAAAACGTGATCGGCCGCCAGGTCGAACAGATGGCGCGCCTGCTGGACGACCTGCTAGATGCCGCACGCATCAGCAGCGGGAAGATCACGCTGACGCTGGAACCGGTGCTGCTGGCCGACGTGATCGAACGCGCCGTGGAGACCGTGGCGCCGCGCATCGCCGAACGCGGCCAGGCGCTTGCGCTGAGCATTCCCGGGCAGGCCATCGTCATCGAGGGCAACCGCGTGCGCCTGACGCAGGTGTTTTCCAACCTGCTGTCGAACGCCTCCAAATACACCCAGGACGGCGGCGAGATTGCCTTCGCGGCCGAGTGCGACGGCGATACCGTGCGAGTGACGCTGCGCGACAACGGGACCGGCATCGCCGCCGATGTCATCCCCCATATCTTCGACCTGTTCACGCAGGGACCGCGTTCACTGGCGCGTTCCGAGGGCGGGCTCGGCGTCGGCCTGAACGTGGTGCGCAACCTGGTGCACATGCATGGCGGAGAAGTGACGGCGCACAGTGTCGGGCTCGGCGCCGGCAGCACCTTTACGGTAACGTTGCCCGTGTCGACATGCGTGCCCGATCGGCAGGATCCTCCTGAGGGTAGGCCCGAGGGCGCCGCCAGCTGGGGCATTGTGCTGGTGGAAGACAACGTCGACGCCTGCGACACCCTGCATGCCTTCCTTTCCTTTGCGGGCCATTCGGTGCGCTCGACCTATACCGGGACCAGCGGCCTGGAGGCGGCGCTGCTCGACAGCTGTGACGTGCTGGTGTGCGACATCGGCCTGCCCGGACTGGATGGCTACAGCCTGGTGCGCGCATTGCGCGCGGCGCGGCCGGGGCGGCGCCCGTATGCGATCGCGCTGTCGGGCTATTGCCAGCCGGAGGACAGGGTGCTGGCGCTGGAGGCCGGTTTCGACGAGTTCATGGTCAAGCCTGCCGATCCGGCCGCTCTGCTGGCGCTGATTGCCGAAGGCGCGGCGCTGCTGCGCGCCGGCGACGCCTGAGCATGCGGCGATGTAGACTGCGCCATCCGGTGCATCAAATAGTGGGTGCGGAATGATGCAGATCTGGGTCGATGCGGACGCCTGTCCGGCCGCCATCAAGCAAATCCTTTATCGTGTGGCCGAGCGCCTCGAGCTGAACGTGACCCTGGTCGCCAACCAGCTGCTGCGCGTGCCGGGCTCGCGCTTCATCCGCGCGCTGCAGGTCCCCTCGGGCTTCGATGTGGCCGACGCCGAGATCGTGCGGCTGCTGGCGGCGGGCGACCTGGTGGTCACGGGCGACATCCCGCTGGCTGCCGACGTGCTGGCCAAGGGCGGCTTCGCCCTCAATCCGCGCGGCGATTTCTATACGCTCGAGACGATCGAGCAGCAGCTGACGATGCGGCGCTTCATGGACGAGCTGCGTGCAAGCGGGGTCGACACCGGAGGTCCCGCGCCGTTCGGGCAGGCCGACCAGCAGAACTTCGCCAACCAGCTAGACCGCCACCTGGCGCGCCACGTGCGGCGCTGATGGCGGCCACGCCGCCTAGATCAGTGTGCGGCAGTGCCGCGTGAACCAGTTGGCCGCCAGCGTGGCGACCTGCTCGAGTTTTCCCGGTTCTTCGAACAGGTGGGTGGCGCCCGGCACGATCACCAGTTCCTTTTCGCAGTGCAGGCGGGTAAACGCTTCGCGGTTGAGCGTGATGACCACGTCGTCGTCGCCACCCACGATCAGCAGGGTCGGCGCGGTGACCGTGCCCAGCGCGGTTTCGCCGGCCAGGTCCGGGCGGCCGCCGCGCGACACCACGGCCGCGATCTCGTGGCCGAAGCGCCCGGCCAGCTGCAGCGCAGCGGCGGCGCCGGTGCTGGCGCCGAACAGGCCAAGGTGGTGGTTGTGGGTGGCCGGCTCGTCCAGCAGCCACTCGCGCGCGGCGGCGAGCCGCTCGGCCAGCAGGCCGATATTGAAGCGGTTCTGCGGATCGCGGTCTTCCTCGGGCGTCAGCAGGTCGAGCAGCAGGGTGCCCAGGCCCTGCTCGCGCAGGCGGCCGGCGACGTAATTGTTGCGGGGACTGTGGCGGCTGCTGCCGCTGCCGTGGGCGAACAGGACGACGCCGTTGGCGTTTTCCGGCATCTCGAGCGCGCCTTCCAGCTCGATGCTGCCGGCCCAGATGGTCACTGCGTTGGGTTGATCGGTATCCACGATGCACCTCCACGAATGAAGATGATCTTCCCACCGGCCGCCGATTCGGCGCGCACAATTCGGCGCCCACAACAAACCGGCGCCGCGGCCGCCGCGACAGCAGGCGGCCCGCCAGCCACAACGGCGCGTGGCCGTGCTGGCAGTACCGCCCCGTGGAACCCCTTAACGCGAGCTTAGCCGTATGCGTCCGGCTTCGCCCATGGCCAGGTTTCTCTGCGGGATATAGTTCAGGACGATCATGTCGTCGCCCAGGGCATCCTTGGTGTACACCAGGGTCATGTCGTCATTGTCGGACGAGAAAATATAAGCGCCGACTGGTTCGAGCACGGTGGTGCGATTGTCGAAATCGACAATCAGGCTGCGTTGCCGCGCATCGACTGCGGCGGTGGTGCCGTCTTCCATCAGGTATTGGCCCCGCACTTCGCGGACTTCCTGGCGCGGCATGTAGAACCGGCGCACCTGGGCCGACGGGCGCACGGTGATGGTTTCTGCGGTCCGTAGCTGGGCAGTGGGCTGCTGGTATTCCTGTCCGACGGCGGGAGGGGCTGCGGCCAGCAGGCCTGCGATGGCCGTGGCAGCGAGGAAGGTTTGCTTGAGCATGATAGGTCTCCGATACAAAGTTTTTCGCCGACGGACGTAAGTACGCCGGCGAGCGGATTAACTGCGCATCTCGACGGGTGCTTGTGGCCCGGTCGATCAATTGGAGTGTAGTGCGCGTGAGGCCGGCTTCAAGCTCATGCGATTCCCTAATATCGAAAATGTCGCACGCGGCGGTGGCTCTGTGGGATTTTGCGGGCTAGTCCGTAACATTGCCGGGCCCGCTACCGGCGGACGCCGCGCTTTTGATACACTGCCGGACTCGATCCCGGCAAAAAGGACCAGGCATGAAACAGCTTTATATCGGCGGCGAATGGCGCAACGGCGCAACCGTGACCACGACGCGCAGCCCGTCGGACCGCAGCGACGTCATCGACGAGTACGCGAGCGCAGGCAAGGACGAAGCCGAGCTGGCGATCGCCGCGGCGCATGGCGCGGCCCCTGCATGGGCGCTGTCGGGCGTGCAGCAGCGCGCCGACGCGCTGGATGCGATCGGCACCGAACTCATCGCGCGCAAGGCCGAGCTGGGACGGCTGCTGGCGCGCGAAGAGGGCAAGACCCTGCCTGAAGCGATCGGCGAGACCGCGCGCGCGGGTGCGATCTTCAAGTTCTTCGCGCAGGAAGCGCTGCGTGTGCGCGGCGACCGGCTGGCCTCGGTGCGCCCGGGCGTCGAGGTGGACGTGACGCGCGAGCCGGTCGGCGTGGTCGGCATCATCGCTCCGTGGAATTTCCCGATCGCGATCCCGGCCTGGAAGATCGCGCCGGCGCTCGCCTACGGCAATACGGTCGTGTTCAAGCCGGCCGAGCTGGTGCCCGGCTGCGGCTGGGCGCTGGCCGAGATCATCAGCCGCGCCGGGCTGCCGGCCGGCGTGTTCAACCTGGCGATGGGTCCGGGGCGGGTGGTCGGCGAAGCGCTGGCCAACGACAGCCGCGTCAACGCGATCAGCTTCACCGGCTCGACCGGCACCGGCGAGCGCGTGCTGCTGGCCTGCGCGAAGCGGCGCGCCAAGGTGCAGCTGGAAATGGGCGGCAAGAACCCGCTGGTGGTGCTGGCCGACGCCGACCTCGAGGTCGCTGTGAATGCCGCGATCCAGGGTTCGTTCTTCTCGACCGGGCAGCGCTGCACGGCGTCGTCGCGGCTGATCGTGGACGAGGCGGTGTACGGCGAATTCGTCGCCGCCATGCAGCGCAAGATGGAAGCGCTGCGGGTCGGGCACGCGCTGCAGGAGGGCGTCGACATTGGCCCGGTGGTGGACAGCTCGCAGCTCGAGCAGGACCTCAGCTATATTGAAATCGCCAAGGGCGAGGGCGCGCGGCTGGTGTGCGGCGGCGAGCGGCTCAAGCGCGATACGGACGGCTACTTCCTCAGCCCGGCGCTGTTCGCGGACTGCACGGCAACGATGCGGCATGCGCGCGAAGAGATTTTCGGGCCGGTGGCGTCGGTGATCCCGGCGCGCGGCTACGAGCACGCGCTGGAGCTGGCCAACGACACCGAGTTCGGCTTGACCGCCGGGATTTGCACCACCTCGCTCAAGCATGCGACCCACTTCAAGCGCAACGCGAAGGCGGGCATGGTGATGGTGAACCTGCCGACCGCCGGCGTCGATTACCACGTGCCGTTCGGCGGCACGCGGGGATCGAGCTATGGCGCGCGCGAGCAGGGCAGTGCCGCGGTCGAGTTCTTCACCACGGTCAAGACGGCGTACACCTCGCCCTGATATGTGGCGGATTCGAACATGATTATGCCGAATCCGCCAGCCGTCATCCCCGCTCCCTGTCATCCCCGCGGCACGCGGGGACCTATAGTGAATGCGCGCTCCCGCGAGTAATCGCTGGGGCATGTTCAACATGGGTCCCCGCGTGCGCGGGGATGACGGGAGGGAGAATAGGACCGGCCCCGCATGTGCGGGGCCGGCGGGGGCGCCGGGACCACGGGACGTGGCCTCCGGCGCGCCATCGTTCCCGCGGGAGCGCAGGAACGGGAGGGACTTAATCCGGCGTCATGTCGCTGCGCCGTCCAACGTTACTCTGCTGCTCCTGCTTGGTGCCCATGTCCACTTCCTGCCGGTTGGCGCTGTTGGACAGGCCGGTGTCGTCGTTCATGTCCTGCTCGGCGCTCATGCGCGAGCCGCCCGGGCTGCGCGGCAGGCCGCCGGCGGAATCGTTCGAGAGGCGCTGGTTGCCGACATCGTCGTACTGCTCGTTGCCGAGCTGGCCGCCGGTCTGCGCACCCGCGCGGCCGGTGTTGTCGGTGTTGGCGCTGTCGGTCGATCCGGACAGCTGGGACGAACCCGCCGACGAATCGCGGCTGGCTCCACCCTGGCTCGCCGACTGGCGCGAACGCTCCGCGCCCTGTGGTTTCGAGTCCTTGGTCATGGCTTCCTCCTTGCGGATCCCGAATCGCCGGACTGCTTCGACTCCGGGCCCGATTCGCGCTGCGCGTTCTGCTGGCCCTTTTCGGGGCCGCCCGCCTTGCCGGCGTCCTTGTCCTTGCCTGTCTGCGCCGAACGGCTGGCGCCGCCCTGCGCCGGCATGCCGGCGCCTTCCTTCACGACGCGCTCTTCCTTGTCCGCGCCTTCATTGCCGCCGCTGCTCTGTGCATGCTGGCCCTGGCCGGTGCCGTACAGCGTCGATCCGGTCTTGCCCGCGCCCGCGGCGCCGCTTTGCTGGTCAGGCCTGCTGCCTTGCGACTGCTGCGACAGTCCGTCCGCCAGCGGCTGCTGGCCGGCTTCGGAGCCTGGCTGCGATCCGGCGCGCTGCGACTGCTGCGAACCCGAGCCTCCCTGCGATTGCGTCGAGCCACGCTGGCCCGGCGCCTGGCGCGATCCCTGGTCCAGTTCGGACTGTTCCGACTGCATGCCGTACTGCGGCTCCTGCATTTCGAGGTCGACTTCGCGGTCGAGCGATTGCTGGCCCTTGTGGCCGCGCTGCTGCGACAGGTGATAACCGCCACCGCCGCCGGCCTCGCCGCCGCTGGACTGCTGCGATCCGCGGCCGCCCTGCGACTGCTCCGAACCTTCCTGCCGGCCGAGGTCGGCCTGCGACTGGCCGGCGCCGCCGGTGCCCGCGCCGCGCTCGGTCCGTGGCGAACCCATGCCGCCGCCCGACTGCGAGGCGCCTGGCTGCGACTGCTTGTTGCCGCCGCCTGCCTGGCCGGTGCTTTCCGCGGCCGGCTGCTTGCTGTAATTCTCGGTGGTGCCGCCGCGCGCAGACGACACTTTCTTTTCGTTCGCCATATTGTCGGTCTGGTTGTTGTCTTTGGATTTCATCGTGTTCCTCCGGTATGAACGGCGCCGTTGTCGGCGCCACAGGACGATCATGCGCCCCCATGCCCGCCGGCAGTATCGGAGCAGGGACCTTGGCGCTGTAGGAACATGCCCACTTGGGAGCCGGTTTCAGCCCGGTCCGGCCCCAGAATGACGGAGTTATTTTTCTTGATTACATGAGCTTGTTTTAGAGCACGGAAATCTGACCTGTAGTCCTACAAGAGTGCTGACCTGTGTCCTATACCTGCATGTGGCTGCGCTATCTAACATGGTCCTGCCTGATCGCTGAGTCGACGCTGCAGCAGCGTCGCCTGCGATTGGAAAAACACCTTCCGCACAGGCGGAAAAACAAGGAATAGGAGATACGACCATGGCAAGTAGCAACCAGGGTGGCAACAAGGGCGGTAGCCAGCAGAGCGGCGGCCAGGGCGGCGGTAACCAGGGCGGTAACCAGGGTGGGGGCAGCAAGACTGGCAGCAAGCAGAGTGGCACCAGCAACCGCGGATTCGCTTCAATGGATCCTGCACGTCAACGCGAGATCGCTTCCGAGGGCGGCAAGGCAGCCCACCAGAAGGGTACCGCGCATGAATTCACTTCCGAGGAAGCACGCCGCGCCGGCTCGATGAGCCATGGCGGCGGCAGCCAGCAGTCCGGCCGTGGCGGTTCCAGCGGCGGCGGCTCCGGCGGCGGTTCTTCCGGCGGCGGTAACAAATCGGGCGGCAATCGCTGATTGGGCCTGGCGACCGGCGATTCCTCACGGAGTGGCCGGCAGGAATAGCACGGGGAGCGCGAGCTCCCCGTTTTGTTTTTAAAACATGCTCAGTGCCAAAACTATGCGGTAGAATCCCAAGCGCTTTTTAACAAATTTTTCCGAAGGACCATCGTGGCAAAAGTAGTATTCCGTCAAGTAAAAAGTCTGTTCATGGCCTGCGACGCCGTAGGCAATGTACTGCTCGCAAAATTTTCCTTCCACGGTGGCCAGGACGTATGCGTGATGATCCCGGCCTCGGTCGTGTTCTGGATGCTGCGCCACCTGCCGGTGAACCAGGATCCGAACCTGCCGCCGCCGGCCGCCGTGCCGCAGCTGCTGCCGGAAGACTGGGACCTCGACACGCCGCGCGTGATGACGGTCAATTGCACCCAGTTCCAGGAAGGGCTGCGCATGACGATGGACCTGTCCCGCAAACCGGACCTGACGGTGCTGCTCGACCGCTCGAACGTCGAGCTGATGCGCCGCTTCTTCTCCGCCTACGCCAGCGAACTGATCGACCTCGACGCCGAGTAAACCTAAAGGAACCACCATGCCAATCAAGATTAGCCAGCATTTCGACTCCGGCGCCATCGACGTCGTGAAGGCCGACCGGGCCGACAGCATCGACCTGAACCTGCGCAACGATTCGCACGCGGACATCCGCCAGTGGTTCCACTTCCGCCTGCAGGGCGCGCGCGGCCAGGCCTGCACCATCCGCTTCCTGAATGCCGGTAGCGCGACCTACAAGGACGGCTTCGACGGCTACAGCGTGTGCGCCAGCTACGACACCGAAAACTGGTTCCGGGTCCCGACCACCTTCGACGGCGAAGTGATGACCGTGCATTACACGCCGGAGCTGGACAGCATCTACTTCGCCTACTTCGAGCCGTATTCGTGGGAACGCCACCTGCGCCTGCTCGGTGAAGTCGCCGAGAACCCGATCGCGCGCGTGCACGACATCGGCAGCACGGTCGACGGCCGCGACATGAACCTGGTCGTGATCGGCAATCCCGCCGCCGAAAAGAAAATCTGGGTGATCGCACGCCAGCACCCGGGCGAAACGATGGCCGAATGGTTCGTCGAAGGCATGATGGATGCGCTGCTCGACCATGCCAACCCGGTCTCGCGCAAGCTGCTGCAGCGCGCGGTGTTCTACATCGTCCCGAACATGAACCCGGACGGCTCGGTGCGCGGCAACCTGCGCACCAACGCCGCCGGCGCGAACCTGAACCGCGAGTGGATGACGCCTTCGAAGGAGCGCAGCCCTGAAGTGCTGTGCGTGAAGGAGAAAATCCACGAAACCGGCGTCGACATGTTCTTCGACATCCACGGCGACGAAGCGCTGCCTTACAACTTCGTGGCCGGTAACGAGATGCTGCAGGACTTCACGCCGGAGCGCCAGGAGCGCCAGAAGAAATTCATCCAGCACTACATGGAAGCGAGCCCGGACTTCCAGAACGTGTTCGGCTACGCCGCCAGCAAGTACAACGAGGAACTGCTCACGCTGGCCTCCAAGTACATGGGCCACACCTTCAAGTGCCTGTCGCTGACGCTGGAAATGCCGTTCAAGGACAACGCCAACCTGCCCGACCCGCACACCGGCTGGAACGGCGCGCGTTCGATCGAACTGGGCAAAGCCATGCTGCAGCCGATCCTGCTGTCGCTGGACTAAGGGCGTGGGCGTCGAGATCGAACGCAAGTTCCTTCTCGCCGGCGACGGCTGGCGCAGCCTGGGCGAACCGGTCCTGCTGCGCCAGGGCTACCTGTGTTCGGACCCGGCGCGCGTGGTGCGCGTGCGGGTCGAAGGCGGGCAGGGCACCATCACCATCAAGGGCAAGAGCAGCGGCGCCACGCGCGGCGAGTGGGAGTACCAGATCCCGCTGGCCGAGGCGAACGAACTGCTCGACGGGCTGTGCCACCAGCCGATCATCGAGAAATACCGCAGCCGAATCCAGCACGCGGGCCACACCTGGGAGGTGGACGAGTTCCTCGGCGCGAACCGCGGACTCGTGGTCGCCGAAATCGAACTCGCGTCCGAAGCCGAAGCGTTCGACAGGCCCGGCTGGATCGGCGCCGAAGTGACCGACGACGCCCGCTACTTCAACTCGAACCTCCTGCGCCACCCCTACACCGAGTGGTAAGGGTACCTTTCATTCCCGCACACGGCAGCGGCGCTACGGCCAGTGGCCTCAAGACCGTCATCCCAGCGGAGGCTGGGATTCATCCTGAGCAACCGAGGTCGACGGCGACCGCACCGTTATGCAGCGTCAGTATGGATTCCAGCCTTCGCTGGAATGACATGCACCAGCGCCTTCCACAACATCACGATAAGTCCATGGCCATCCAACTCCGCACCTTGCGCATCGTCGCTGCATTTACCGCCGCCGCCAGCTTCAGCGCCTTCGCCCAAACCGCCCCTTACTTCCCGCCGGCCGGCACCTGGGCCAAAAAATCCCCGTCCGAGCTCGGCATGGACCCCGCCGCACTGGCCTCCGCGGTCGCCTACGCGCAGTCGCGCGAGTCCGAGCGCGCACTCGACTTCTCCGACCAGGAAAAGACCTTCGGCGCGCTGCTGGGCTCCGTGCCGACGCGCCGCGCGCGCACTAACGGCGTGGTGATCTACAAAGGCTATGTGGTGGCCGAATTCGGCGAAACCACGGCGGTCGACCCGACCTACTCGGTCGCCAAGAGCATGCTCGCGACGGTCGCCGGCGTGGCGGTACGCGACGGCCGCATCGCCGTGAACGACCCGGTGGCAAAACAGGTCACGGACGGCGGCTACGCTTCCGCGCACAATGCAAAGATCACCTGGAAAATGCACCTGCAGCAGGAGTCCGAGTGGGAAGGCGACATGTGGGGGAAGAAGGACGATTTTATCGGCGCCACCGCGTTCGGCGCGGGCGAACGCAAGCCGCGCGATCGCAAGGCCCCGGGCAGCTTCTACGAATACAACGACGTGCGCATCAACCGCTTCGCGCTGTCGCTGTTGCGCGCGTTCGACCGGAGCGTGCCGGCGGTGTTCGAGCAGGAGGTCATGGGGCCGATCGGCGCATCGAATTCGTGGAAGTGGGTCCCGTACCACAACAGCTACGTGGAGCAGGGCGGCAAGCGGATGGCGTCGGTCAGCGGCGGCACGCGCTGGGGCGGCGGCATGTGGATCAACTCGTGGGATATGGCGCGCTTCGGCTACCTGTGGCTGCGCGGCGGCACGTGGGACGGCAAGGCCGTGCTGCCGGCGTCGTACGTGAAGGAAGCGTTGACGCCGAGCGCGAACGGGCCGGATTACGGCTACCTGTGGTGGCTCAATACCAAGGGCAAGAACCTGCCGGGGTTGCCGGCGAATGCGTATGCGGCGCTGGGGGCGGGGAACAATACGATCACGGTGTCGCCGGACCATGACCTGGTAATCGTGTGGCGCTGGCATGCGGGGAACGCCGCCGAATTCGCGAAGCGGGTCGTCGCCGCTATCCGGTAAATGCCCAAGGAGGTCTTGATCGCGACTTCCCAGGCGCTCGCGAGGCAGACATAAGCGAACCCGCGTCGTCGCACGGCACGGTAGCAAGCGGCCGGTAGCTTTGGGCTGCCCTCC
>DASTVB010000175.1:0-10083 GCA_035759315.1 Telluria sp.
ATTTCGACTGCGGCAACCGCGACGCGGTGCGCGCCACCTTTTCCCGCGTGCTGTAGAGCGTCATCCCCGCGAACGCGGGGACCCATACTGAGGCAGTTGATGTGATTCGCGTACTTCGAGGTTATGCGCGCTCACAATGGGTCCCCGCGTTCGCGGGGATGACGAGGCTTACGGCTGCAGGCGGGCGACCCAGTCCACCAAGGCATCGGTAATCGCGCGCCCATTGCCGTTGCCGGCGCGCTGGTCGTTCACCATCACCACCACGATATGCTGGCGTCCCGCCGCATCCGGCACGAAACCGGCCAGCGCCACCACGCCATTGAGCGTGCCGGTCTTCAGGCGCGCGCGCTGCGCCGCCGGGCTGTCCTTCAGGCGCCGGCGCAGGGTGCCGTCCACGCCCGCGATCGGCAGGCTCGCCTGCACTTCCGGCAGCCAGTTGCCCTTCTGCGCAATGCGCAGCACGCCCGCCAGCTGGATCGGGCTGATGCGCTCGAGCCGCGACAGGCCCGACCCGTTCTCGATCACCAGCCCGTCGTCGCTGATGCCGTTGGCGCGCAGCCAGGCGCGCACGGTGGCGTCCGCGCGGATCAGCGTGGTCTGGGTCTCGATGCCCGGAATCGGGCGGCTGCCCTTGACCGGATCGGCCTCCAGGCTTCCCAGTGACAGGAACAGCGTGCGCGCAAATAGGTTGTCGGACGTCTTGTTGGTGTCGCGGACCAGCTCCGGCAGCATGCGCGAGCTGTGTTCGGCCAGCACCCGCGCGCCTTCCGGCGTTTTACCTTCGACCACCTTGCCGCGGAAGACGCCGCCGACGCGCTTCCAGGCGCTGCGCAGCGCGCGGCCCGCATACTCCTGGCGGTCGATCACGCCGATGCTGTAGGCCTTGTCGCAGTTTTTCGGGAAGGTCCCGTGCAGCATGATCTTCAGGCGCCCGTCCGCTTCCTGCCGGACGTCCGGCGTCTTCCAGCCGTCTTCCCACTTGGCGCAGTCGGCGTCGACCAGTTCCATGTCGGAGCCGACGCTGACGCCTTCCAGCGCCGGATACAGCGCCAGCTTGAGCGCCGAACCGGTCGAGCGCATGTCCACTTCGACCATGTTGGTGTTGACGATCGCCGCGTCGGGCAGCACGTTGTAGTACGCATCCGGCGCCTCGTCGAACGGCGGAATGCCGATGTCGAGCCGGGTCGGGGTGAACAGCGTGCGGTCCACCACCAGGTTGCCGGCGATCCGGCGAATGCCCTGGTTGCGCAGGCTCTGCATCATCTTTTCCAGCACCGCCGGATTGAGGTCGAGGTCGGCGCCGCCGCGCAGCACCACGTCGCCTTCCAGCACGCCTTTCTTCACTTCGCCGTTGGTCAGCAGCTCGGTGCGTGCACGGAAGGTGGGTCCGAGCAGGTCGAGCGCCGCCACCGTGGTGACCAGCTTCATCGTCGATGCCGGCACCCGGGCGCGGTCGGACAGGTGTTCCGCCACCACCGTGTCGCCGCGCAGGACCAGCATGCTGACCGATTCCGGCGGGATCTGGGCGGCGGTCAGCGCGCTGGCCACCGGCGCGGGCAACTGCGCGTGCGCGGCCGGAAGCCAGGCGAGGAGTACTGCGACGGCAATGCGGCGAATCGTCATGGGCGAAGGTCCTTTAACCGAAGAACAGGTAGGCAACGAAGATGGCGGCGATCACGCCCGCCAGGTCGGCGATCAGGCCTGCGCCGATCGCGTAGCGCGTCTTGCGGATGCCCACGGAGCCGAAGTACAGCGCGATGATGTAGAAGGTCGTGTCGGCCGCGCCCTGCAGGATGCTCGACAGGCGGCCCACGAACGAATCGACGCCGTAAGTCTGCATCGCGTCGATCATCATGGCGCGCGAACCGCTGCCCGAGAGTGGCTTCATCAGCGCCGTCGGCAATGCGCCAACGAAGTCGGTATTCAGCCCGAGGCTGCCGAACAGCCAGTTGAAGAACTGGACCACGAAGCCGAAGATGCCCGAGTTGCGCAGCACGCTGATCGCAACCAGCATGCCGACCAGGTAGGGGATGATCGTGATGGAGGTCTGGATGCCGCCTTTGGCGCCTTCGATGAAAGCTTCGTACACGTTGGCCCGCTTTTTAAGCGCCATGCCGATGAAGATGACGATGATCGAGAACAGCATCAGGTTGCTGACCACCTGCGACACCAGCTCGATTTCCGCCTTGGTAAGGTAGTTATGGAAGTAGTACACCATGCCTGCGATGGCGGCGGTGATGCCGCCCAGCCAGCCGATCACGCTGCGATGCAGGAGGTTGATGCGCTGGCGGATGCTGACGTAGATGATGGCGGTGAGGGTCGAGCAGAACGTGGCGATCAGCGTCGGGATGAAAATGTCGGACGGATCCTTGGCGCCAAGGATTGCGCGCTGCGCCATGATCGACAGCGGGATGATCGTCAGGCCGGAGGTCTGGAGCACCAGGAACATGATCTGCGCGTCGGTCGGCTCGTCCGGCTTCTTGTTCAGCGACTGCAGGCTCTCCATCGCCTTCAGGCCGAACGGCGTGGCGGCGTTGTCCAGGCCCAGCATGTTGGCCGAGAAGTTCATCACCATGTGGCCGTTGGCCGGGTGGTCGCGCGGGACGCCGGGGAAGATGCGCGAGAAGAACGGCGCGATCATGCGGGCCAGCCAGTCCACCACGCCGCCCTTTTCGCCGACGCTCATGAGGCCCAGCCACAGGGTCATCACGCCTGCCAGCGGCAGCGCGATGTCCATCACCGCCGCCTTGGCCGAGGAGAAGGTCCCGTCCACCACGCGCTTGAAGATTTCGTTGTCGCCCGTGATAAGCCATTGAAGCAGGGCCGCGATGAATCCGACGATGAAGAAGCCGGACCAGATGTAATTCAGTGCCATGTGTGGGATTTCCAGTCGAGTTGCCCGATTGTGCAGCGAGAGTATAGGTGGAAGTGCGGGCGAATTGATGAAAGAATGGGCGTGCCGCATACAAAAAAGTTATCCGCCGTGGCGGCCTTTTCATCGCCGCGCCGCCGGCCCGGCGCTATGATACGGATCGCACAACCGGGACCGTCCATGATATTGATTCGTCTAGCCGCCGCCGCCCTGATCGCGTGCGCCGGCACGCTGGCCGCAGCCAGCCCGCCGCCGGCCGCACCCGAAAAGGTGCTGCACGTGTACCTGTCGACCAGCGAAACCGGCATGGATCCGGCGGTGGCGTCCGACCTGGCCACGCTGGCGCTGCTGGAAAATGTGTTCGACCCGCTGCTGCGCTACGATTACCTGGCGCGCCCGGTCGCCCTGCGCGGGAACACCGCCGCTGCGATGCCGGAAGTGTCGGCCGACGGCCTGGCCTACACTTTCCGCATCCGCCCGGGTATTTACTTCACCCCGGACCCGGCCTTCAAGGGCAAGCGCCGCGAGCTGACCGCGCAGGATTACGTGTATTCGCTCAAGCGCCTGTACGACCCGCAGGTACGCTCCCCCTGGCTGGCGCTGTTCGAAGGGAAGGTCGCCGGCGACGCCGCGCTGAAAACCGCCTTCAGCTACGACACCCCGGTCGCCGGGCTGCAGGCGCCGGACCGCTACACCCTGAAAATCCGCCTCAACGCGCCCGAGCGCAACCTGCTGTTCTACCTGGCGATGCCCGCCACCAGCGTGGTCGCGCGCGAGGTGATCGAAGCCTATCCCGGCCAGGCCGGCAACCACCCGGTCGGCACCGGCCCCTTCCTGGTGGGGGAATGGAAGCGCAGCGACCGTATCGTGCTGGTGCGGAATCCCGATTCCACCGCGGTGTTCGAGGCCGCGCCGGGCCCCGACCCGGCCGACCAGGCCATCGCCGCCGCACTGAAGGGCAAGCGCCTGCCGGTGGTGGACCGGGTCGAGGTCCGCATCGCCGAGGAATTCCAGGGCCGCATGCTGGGCTTTTTGAATGGCGAATTCGACTACGTCGAGCAGGTGCCGGAGACCATGCGCGACATGGTGATCGAAGGCGACGCGCTCAAGCCGGAGCTGGCCGCGCGCGGCATCCGCCTGTACCGCTTCACGCCGCCGCAGACCTACTACATGTGGATGAACCTCGAGGATCCCGTGATTGGGGGCTACAGCCGCGAGAAGATCGCGCTGCGGCGGGCGATCGCGCTGTCGTATAACGGCGCCGAGGACGTGCGCCTGCTGAAGAAAGGGATGGCGCTGCGCGCCCAGTCGCCGGTGGCGCCCAACGTGATCGGCTACGACCCGGCCTACCGCAGCCCGGTGCAGTACGACCCGCAGCTGGCGCAGGCGCTGCTGGACCGCTACGGCTATACGAAGCGCGATCCGGACGGCTTCCGGCGCGACCCGCAGGGCCGTCCGCTGACGCTGGTGATGCACAGCGAGGCCACCGTGGGCGGTCGCCTGCGCGACGAGTTGTGGCGCAAGAGCCTGAACTCGATCGGCCTGCGGGTGGAGTTCAGGAGCGACAAGAAGACCGAGATCATCAAGGCTTCGCGCCTGGGCAAGGTCCAGATGTTCGAGTCGAACTGGTTCGCCGACTTCCCGGACGGCGAGAACTTCTACCAGGTCCTGTATGGCGGCAACCGGGGGCGCTCAAACTACTCGCGCTTTAACTTGCCGGCCTATAACCTTTTGTACGAAAAGTCGCGGGTGCTGCCCGACTCCCCCGAGCGGCGCCGCATGTATTTCGAGATGAACCAGCTGATCCATGCGTACAACCCGTGGGTGCCGCTGACCCATCCGATCTCCGCGGACATCACCCAACCGTGGTTAAAAAACTACAAGCGCCACCCTATGGAATTTACCCAGTGGCGCTACCTCGATATCGATCCGGCGCTGCGGGAACAGGGCCAGGGCCGCAGCCGGTGAGTGTAGCCTTGGCGCCATTCCCAAAAGTTATGCGTTGCGCAGGTTATTTCATTGGCTCAATATATAACGCTGGGCGTAGCCTCGTTACACATACATAAAGCACCGGCCTGCGCCGGTGCTCACAACATAAGCTGCCCTGCACCCTGCACGAGGCAGCCAGAACCCAAGGAGAGACCTGTGAAATTGAAGAAGTTAGCGCACCTTATCGCACTGATTTGCGTTGCGGCTCCAGCTGCGGCGCAGAACGCCGTGCCGCCTGAGCAGCCAGCCATGCAGCGCGTCGAAATCACGGGTAGTAGCATCAAGCGCATCGCCAAGGAAGGCGCACTGCCGCTCGAAGTCATCAGCCGCGCACAGATCGAAGCCCAAGGCATCGTCAGCGCCGAGCAGCTGATCGCGACCCTGAACGTCAACGGCACCGGTTCCGATAACCTGGCTTCGAACTCCGACGTCACCTCGGGCGCCCAGCGCGGCAACAACGGCGCCTCGTCCGCCAACCTGCGTGGCCAGGGTTCCGACAGCACGCTGGTGCTGCTGAACGGCCGCCGCATCGCCACCCACGGCATGAAAGGTTCCGCGGTCGACCTGAACTCGATTCCGATGGCCGCGGTGGAACGCGTCGAGGTGCTGAAGGACGGCGCCTCCGCGATCTACGGCACCGACGCCATCGGCGGCGTGATCAACTTCATCCTGAAGAAGAACTACAAGGGCCTGGAAGCCCAGCTGTTCAACGACTCGACCGAAGCGGGCGGCTCCAACATCCAGCGCGCGTCCGTCACCGGCGGTTTCGGCGTACTGGAAGAAGACGGTTTCAACGTGCTGGTGGCGGCTGCCACCGGAAAGAACAAAGCACTGCGCGGCGACCAGCGCGACTTCGTGAACACCTTCCAGCCTGACCGTGGCGTGTCGGTCGACACGCGCGGCAATCCGCACGCGACGGTGTTCGCGACCACCCTGGCCCCGACCCTGCTGTCGCGCACCGGCACCGGTCCGACCCTGCCGGGCGGCACCCAGGCCTTCAACGGCATCAGCATCCTTGACCTGCCGGGTGGCCCGGGTTGCAATTCGATCGACGGGATGGGCCCGTACGACGAAAAACTGTGGGATTCCCCGTCCGCCGCCTTCGGCTGCGCATGGGACACCGGTCGCGCCGCTGTGCTGCAGCAGCCGGTTGAAACCAGCAATTTCGTGGCACGCGCAACCATCGCTGCTGGCAACCACCAGGTGTTCGTGGAAGCGGTCGGCTCGCAGACCGAAGTGGCCAAGCGCTTCTCGCCTAACCAGATCTCGCCGTCGGCCTCGACTTTTGGCGCATCTTCGTTCTACCCGTCGACCGGCGCCGCTTACAACAACGTATTCAACTCGCTGGTCAAGACCTTCCCTGGCATCGCCGCGAATTATGGCCTGCCGATCGCCTATCGCTGGCGCTGCATGGAGTGCGGCAACCGCGAGATCGTGACCGACACCGAAGCCGCACGCCTGCAGATCGGCGCCGACGGCCCGCTGTCGCTCGGCCGCTTCGGCGTGTGGGACTATCGCGTCGGCCTGTCGCGCGCGTACTCCGAATCGGAATCGACCCTCGGCACCGGCTACAACTACACCGCGGCACTGGCTGCGGCGCTGGGCAGCGGCAAGATCAACCCGTTCCTGATGCCGGGCGAGCAGCAGACGCCTGAGGCGATCGCGCTGATCAACAGCACTTCCGCTGCCGGCGTGGTCCTGTATGGCGGCCGCTCGATCCTGACCCAGTTCGACGCGGCGATGTCGGGCGAACTGTTCCAGATGCCTGCCGGCGCCGTCATGGCCGCGGTCGGCACCGACCTGCGCAAGGAAGAGTACCGCTTCAACGGCGACAAGCGCGCTGCGTCGGAGCGTCCGGCAATCCTGAACGCGCCGTTCGACGACGTGAATGCGCTGGACAAGGTATCGCGCGACATCAAGGCGGTGTATGCCGAGGTGATCGTTCCGGTGACCAAAGACCTGGAAGTGAACCTCGCCGTGCGCCGCGATGAGTACTCGGGCTTTGGCGCAACCACCAACCCGAAGGTGTCGTTCCGCTACAACCCGATCCCGATCCTGCTGTTCCGCGGTTCGTACAACGAGGGCTTCCGCGCTCCGTCGTTCAACCAGCTGTTCAACGGCGTGACCGAGTCGACCTACGCTGGCAAGGACCTGGCCGATCCGGCAACCTGCCCAAGCGGCAAGGTTGATGCGACCGTTCCTGGCTGCGCGGCGATCACTCCCGTGATCCTTACCGGTGGCAAAGCTACCCTCGGCCCGGAGACCGCCAAGCAGGGTTCGATCGGTTTCGTGATCGAGCCAATTCCTGGCTTCTCGTTCAACGCCGACCTGTGGGAAATCCGCCGCGAGAACCAGATCAAGTCGGTCAACCTGACCACCATGCTGGCCAACTACAACCTGTTCCAGGACGCCTTCCTGCGTAACGGCACCACCCTGGTCGCGATCGACCAGCGCTGGGTGAATGCCGGTTCGGCGATCACCCGCGGACTCGAGCTGGGCGCGCGCGCCAACGGCAAGGTCTGGGATGGTGCCTGGGCAGCCGGTATCGACGGGACTCGTCTCCTGGAGAAGAAATCCAAGGCACTGGCTTCGGCTCCGTTCACCGAGGAGATCGGCAAGTTCATCTTCACCGGCGACCTGGGCCTGAAGTGGAAGCACAGCGCATTCGTCAGCTACAAGAAGGGTGACTGGAGCGGCCTGCTGCAGAACATCTACCGCGGCAGCTACGAGAACCAGATCCTGCCGGGTGTTGCGAACGGCAAGGTCTCGCCGCCGAACTTCAACCGCAAGGTCGACCCGTATTCGATCTTCAATGCATCGGCGACCTACACCGGCTTCAAGAACCTGACGCTGACCGCCGGCATCAAGAACCTGCTGGATGAAGATCCACCGTTCGCGATCACCTACGACAGTAATACCGGCGCCGGCAGCAGCTGGGAGCCGCGTGTAGCCGATCCTCGTGGCCGGGCTTACACGCTGACCGTGAACTACAAGTTCTTCTGATTTAGAATCCTGTAGCGCACGGCCCGTTGCATGAGGCGTCCAACCGCCTCCTGCAACGGGCTTTTTCATTGTATGACTGACCCTTACATCAATGCATAGCAGCGACAAGATGAGCCGGCGCAGTTTCGGCGCGCTGATGACTGCGGCGGCGCTGGCGCTGCCTGCATCGGCCCAGGCGGCCAAAGTACCGCGCAAACGCATGAAACCGCATACGCTGATCAAACCCCCACGCCTGCACCAGGGCGACACCGTCGCCATCATCGCGCCGGGCGGGCGCACCTCCAATGAGGCGATCGACAAGGCCGTCGCCCGCGTCGAGTCGCTCGGCTTCAAGGTGAAGCTGGGTACCAACCTGCGCGAAGTCCATGGCAACTACGCCGGCACGGTGCAGCAGCGCCTGGACGACCTGCACGCCATGTTCGCCGACCCCGACGTGAAGGGCATCTGGTGCATCCGCGGCGGCTCCGGCTGCATCTCGCTGCTCGCGCATATCGACTATGCGCTGATCCGTCGCCACCCGAAGGTGCTGATCGGCTACTCGGACATCACCGCGCTGCACCTGGCGCTGTACCGCAAGCTGGGACTGGTGACTTTCCACGGGCCGGTGGCATCGTCGGGCATCGCCGAGTACACCCACCGCCACCTGATGAACCTGATCACCGACCCGCAGCCCGAATACATCATCGCGCCGTCGATGGAGAACACGGTGCGCGCGCTCACCGAACCGCACTACGGCATCCGCACCGTGCGCGAGGGCGTGGCCACCGGCCGCCTCATCGGCGGCAACCTGTCGCTGGTCAGCGCGCTGGCCGGCACGCCGTACGCGGCCGACTTCGAAGGCGCGCTGCTGTACCTGGAAGAAGTGAACGAGGAGCCTTACCGCATCGACCGCTGGATGACGCAGCTGGACCTGTCCACCGGGTTCGCAAAGGCGGCCGGCGTCATGATCGGCATCTGCGACAACTGCGGCCCGGTGGAAGGCGAAATCTCGCTGACGCTCGACGAAACCCTCGACATCCACCTGCAACCGCTGCAGGTCCCGGCGGTGACCGGCTATTCATTCGGCCATATCCGCAACCAGTTCACGCTGCCGATCGGCGTCAACGCGCGCCTCGACACCGAGAGCGAAACCCTGACGCTGCTCGAGCCGGCCGTCGCATAAGGAATCACATGTATCCAATCTCGGTCAAGGGCGTCGTCGAAACGCCAGACGGCATCGTGCTGCTGCAGAACGAGCGCAACGAATGGGAGCTGCCCGGCGGGCGCATCGAGGACGGCGAGACGCCGCAGGAATGCCTGGCGCGCGAGATCATGGAAGAGCTGGGCGTGGCGGTGCAGGTCGGTCCGCTGCTCGATTCCTACGTGTTCGAGGTCATTCCGGGCAAGCGCGTTTTCATCGTGACCTACGGCTGCACGTCGAACGGCACGTTCGATCCTGTGATCAGCGAGGAGCACACCAGCTTCGGCGTGTTCGCGCCCGACTCGCTGCCGCACCCGCTGCCGGCGGGATATCGCGCCTCGATCGACAACTGGACCTCGCTCAGGCTGGGGGCATGACCATGGCGTACGTGAAGTCCTTGCTGCTGCTGGCGCTGGCCTGCGCGCCAGCCGCCTTCGCCGCCGAAGCGATCGAGCAGGTGGACACTTCCTGGAACACGCTGCGCCAGCGCTCGGACGTGGAGGGACTGGACCGGCTGATGGACGAGCGCTTCGTGCTGGTCCACTCGGACGGTCGCGTCCAGTACAAGGCCGACTACGTCGCCGAGCTGCGCACGCGAACCCGCGTCAACGGCCCTATTCTCAACGAGGACGTGAAGATCCGCAGCTATGGGGACACCGCCATCGTCAACGGCGTGAGCGTGCAGTCCGGCGTGTCGAACGGCCAGCCCTGGAGCGGCCGCTTCCGCTTTACCCGCGTATGGCGGCAGCAGGACGGCAACTGGAAGATCGTCTCGTCGCACTCGTCGCGCATCGCGGACCAGGCGCGTTAGCAGTCGCTGCGATGTTCGCGCTTGCGGACACCGCCGGCCGTCCACATGGCTCAGCGGATGTCGTCGGTGGAGCCGATGTTCGGACCGACGTTTACCGATAGCGGAAACTTCATCGCGCAAGGCTTGCCCGCGCAAATGCCGGGTTTGTATCTCTGCTCGACCGCGATCCTGGTAATGTCGTGCGCAAGGCTTTCCTCCGGCGTGGCCTGGATCGCGACCGCGGTCGCC
>DASTVB010000176.1:0-5722 GCA_035759315.1 Telluria sp.
GTCTGCGCCTTTCCTGACCGCGCATCGATACTGCCCCACGGACACGGCCTATCCGCTACAATCTGGCTTTTCACCATTTCCGCACTAACATCATGATCCAAGGCAGCATAGTCGCTATCGTCACCCCCATGTTCGAAGACGGCAGCCTCGACAAGGATGGCCTGCGCAAACTGATCGACTGGCACGTGGACGAGGGCACCGACGGCATCGTGATCGTCGGCACCACCGGCGAATCGGCCACCGTCAGCTTCGAGGAGCACTTCGAACTGATTCGCGTGGCGGTCGAACACGCGGCCAAGCGCATTCCGATCATCGCCGGCACCGGCGGCAATTCGACCGTCGAAGCGATCGAGCTGACCCGCTATGCCAAGAAGGCAGGCGCGGACGCGGTGCTGGTGGTGGTCCCTTACTACAATCGCCCGACGCAGGAAGGCATGTACCTGCACTTCAAGGCGATCGCCGAAGCGGTCGACATCCCGGTCATCCTGTACAACGTGCCCGGCCGCACCGTGGCCGACATGGCCAACGAAACCGTGGTGCGCCTGGCGCAGATCCCGAATATCGTCGGCCTCAAGGACGCCACCGGTAACATCGGGCGCGGCGTCGAACTGATGCGCATGCTGCCGAAGGGCTTCGCCGTGTACTCCGGCGACGACCCGACCGCGATGGCGCTGATGTTCTGCGGCGCGGTGGGGAACATCTCCGTCACCGCCAACGTCGCGCCGCGCGCGATGCACGAACTGTGCATGGCCGCGATGAACGGCGAGATCGCGCGCGCGATCGAGATCAACAACAAGGTCTTCCCGCTGCACACCAAGCTGTTCGTAGAGCCAAACCCGGTCCCGGTTAAATGGGCCATGGCCGAAATGGGCCTGATTCCGGCGGGCCTGCGCCTGCCGCTGGCGCCGCTCTCGGCCAGCTACCACGACACCGTCCGCGGCGCACTGCGCGAAGCGGGCGTCCTTCAATAAGCCGCCTCCAAGACCAACTGCACCGAACATGACCAACCGCATCACTAAAGCACCTGTCCGCACCCTCGCCCTGACCGCACTGATGGCCAGCCTGGCAGGCTGCGGCATGATCAACTCCGTCATTAACGCCGACAAGGTCGATTACCGCAACTCCACCAAGGCGCGCCCGCTGGACGTGCCTCCCGACCTGACCCAGCTCGAAAAGGACAACCGCTACGCGGTGCCTGACGTGCGCGGCGTCGCCACCGCGTCCGGCATGCAGCAGCAGCCGGGCCAGGCCCAGGCGGGCGTGGTGGCAGCCACCGGCATGGTCGGCCCGGTCAGCTCGGAAGACATGCGCATCGAACGCGCCGGCAACCAGCGGTGGCTGGTGGTACGCCAGGCGCCTGAACTGGTGTGGCCGCAGCTGAAGCAGTTCTGGGAAGAGAATGGCTTCCCGCTGGTGACCGAGTCGCAGGCGACCGGCGTGATGGAGACCGAATGGGTCGAAAACCGCTCCAAGATCCCCGAAGACTTCATCCGCCGCTCGATCGGCAAGATCGCCGACGGCCTGTATTCGACCGGTGAGCGCGACAAGTACCGCACCCGCGTCGAGCGCGGCGCCGACGGCAGCACCGAAATCTACATCTCGCACCGCGGCGCCGAAGAAGTGCTGACCGGCTCCTCGAAAGAGATCCCTGCGTGGACCGTGCGTCCGAACGACCCTGGCCTGGAAGCGCAGTATCTCGCCAAGCTGATGGCGAAGCTGGGCAAGACCGAGGAGAAGCAGGCTGAAACCGTGGTCGCCACCGCGACCGCGGCGCCGCAGCCGCAGCACGCCACCCTGGCCGGCGACACCGTGACGCTGGACGAGGGCTACGACCGCGCATGGCGCCGCGTCGGCCTGGCGCTGGACCGCGTCGGCTTCACCGTGGAAGACCGCGACCGCGTGCAGGGCATCTACTTCGTCCGCTTCGTCGACGAGACGACCGCCAAGAAGAAGGGCTTCTTCGGGCGCCTGTTCAACCTGAGCTCGGAATCCGACAAGGAAGCACAGCGCTTCCGCGTGGTGGTCAAGGCGGTGCCGGGTAGCGCTACCAGCCAGGTCAACGTGCAGGACAAGGATGGCAAGCCGGAGACCTCGGCCACTGGCGCCAAGATCCTCAAGCTGCTGGTGGACGAGCTCAAGTAAGAGCTGCAAGCCCCAACAAAAAACCGGCCGCTGGCCGGTTTTTTTTTTATCCGTGGGGAGTGTCCCGCCGGGACTGTCCCCGGCCTTTTGCCTGAGCAGCCAGGCAAAACCCAAAGGCAGGGGCCAGTCCCACAGGGACAGTCCCCAAAACCTACAGGCGTAAAAAAGCCGACCCGAAGGTCGGCTTCTCTTCAGACTGAGGCTGATTAGTGCTTAGCAGCGTCAGCAGCAGCGGATGCAGCCGAAGCAGCTTCCGAAGCAGCGGATGCAGCTGCCGAAGCAGCAACAGCAGCGGAGTCAGCAGCAGCAGCAGCAGCGTCAGCAGCTGGAGCAGCAGCGTCAGCAGCTGGAGCAACGGTTGCGTCAGCTGGAACGGTTGCGGTGTCAGCAGCTGGAGCTTCTACTGGAGCTGGTGCTGGTGCTTCTTCTTTTTTGGAGCAAGCAGCCAGAGCGACAGCCATCAGGGACACGATCAGCAGAGATTTTTTCATGGGTTTTCCTTAGTTAATTCAACAAGACAACAAAAAAGCTGCGATGAATAATTACCGGTAATTATCGCTCACCTAATTAGGGGGTTTCGAAGGGTTTCGTACCAGTAACGGTCTTCACACATCGGAAACATCCTAACCAGATATTATAAGCATTTTTGACATGCCGCAATAGCACTAAATAGTTGTTCGCGAGGTTTTTGCATGTTTACAACATAGCAAGCTAGAAACATGTGTTTACGGGCGTATTTTGCGCCTTTTTTAGAGCCCCGTCACGGTGGGATGCAGGGTGGAGGCAGATTCGGCCCAGATACCCTCGAAACGTTCCAGGCTCAGTTCGGCCGCTTCGGGCAGGCCGAAGGCCGCTTCGCCCCGCATGTGGTCGCTATGGAAGCGCCGCACGATGTTAACCCGGTCGCCGATGCAGAACGAGTCGGTCAACTGGTGCAGGTTGCGGCTGGTGGCGCGGCACTCGATGCGGTGGCTGTAGTCCTTCATCAGCCTGAGGAAGCGCGGGTAGTCGCGCTCGATGTGGCCGGGGCGGTGCATCGCAATCTGGATCGAGCCGCCGCCCGCCAGGAAGGCGCGCAGCAGGGCGTCGACGTCGCTCGCTCCCAGTGGGAATACCGCGAAGTCCGGGTCGAACAGCTGCAGCGTCTCGTGGGAGCGCGCGATGCAGTCGCGGAAGTGCGCCTGGAATTCCGCGTGCGATGCGAATTTGACAGCAGTGCCTTGTTCTTCCATCCATTCCTCCCAGTCTTCGATCCACCTGCCCGTCATCCCAGCGCAGGCTGGGATCCATACACACGCCAACGCGGGGACGGTGCGTGCGCCTTCGCGGCGCCCGGCATGGATCCCATCCTTCGCTGGGATGACGGCACCGTCAAGCCGCTTACTTCAGTTCGATCCAGCCGTCGGTATACCACGCATACAGCGCCTCCAGCACGTCCTCCGACGCCCCGGCCAGGGCGCCGCCCTCCAGCGAACGCTGGTCCGCGAGGTCCGCCAGCACCGCCTTGTCCGCGCGTCCGACCGCGAACGACTCGCCGTTGATGAAAAGGTTCGACCCGCGATACAGCATCAGCGTCTTGGCCGACAGCGCCACGCCCTTCTTGCCCGCGGCCGCGACGAAGCGGCCCATGGTCAGCGGATTTTCCGGCCCGGTGAAGAACACGTTGTGCTTCGGCTCCGACAGGTACTCACCGAGGAAGATGGTGATGTCGTCCTCGGTAAACCGCACCTTGTTCAATTCTTCCGCCACGCTGGCCAGCATCTCGCGCGGGATCTCGGCAGGCTTTTTGGCCGGCGCCAGGTCCGGATCGGCGTAGCGGCCGGGCAGGTCGATCGAATCGGCCATGAACTGCAGGAAGGCTTCGCCCAACTCCTGGTAGGACGGCGAGCGGAAGCCGATCGAACAGGTCATGCACTCACCCTCGGCGACGCCATCGTGCGCATAGTGCGGCGGCAGGTACAGCATGTCGCCCGGCTCCAGCACGAATTCTTCCTCCGGCTTGAAATCGGCCAGGATCTTGAGCGGCAGGCCTTCGACCAGGGTCAGGTCCTTCTGGGCGCTGATCTTCCAACGCCGGCGGCCCTGCGCCTGCAGCAGGAACACGTCGTAGGAGTCGAAGTGCGGGCCGACCCCGCCGCCGTCGGTGGCGTAGCTGATCATCAGGTCGTCCAGGCGCGCATCCGGCACGAAGCGGAACTGGCGCAGCAGGGCCTCGGCGTCCGGGTTGTACAGGTTGACGCCCTGTACCAGCATGGTCCATTCGGGCTGGGTGGTGGGCGGCAGCGCTTCGAGCGGGCCGTGCAGCATGTCCCAGGCGCCGTCGGTGTGCACGATCAGGCGCGACTCGACGTGATTGAGCTTGGCCATCGCGGCCAGGTCGCTCAGGTGCAGGAAGGGCTTGAAACCGGGGATCGCGTTACGGATCAGTAACGGTTTCTTTTGCCAGTAATCGCGCAGGAACTGGGCGGGCGTGATTCCGCCGAGGAGTTGAAGTTTTTGCATACGACATTATAACCATGCGGTTTCATGGCCCGGCAGCGCCCGGCGTATAATCGGCGTCGCACACTTGAAAGGAAAGCAAGCTATGAAAATCGCGAAGAACACGGTAGTTACGGTTAACTACAAGCTGTCGGACGCACAGAACAACCTGATCGAAGACGGCCGCGAACCGATGGTCTACCTGCACGGCGACTACGAGAACACGCTGCCGAAGATCGAAGAGGAACTCGACGGCAAGGATGTGGGCTACAAGTCCACCATCCAGATCGAACCGGACGACGCGTTCGGCGAATACGACCCGGAACTGGTCAAGATGGAAGAGCGCAGCCGCCTGCCGGAACCGCTGGAAGTCGGCATGCAGTTCGAAGGCGTGCCTGAAGGCGCCGATTCGGACGACGCCGTCATCTTCACCGTGACCGAAATCGAAGGCGACAAGGTCGTCCTCGACGGTAACCACCCGCTGGCCGGCATGGCGCTGCGCTTCGAACTGGAAGTGGCCGATGTCCGCGCCGCGACCGACGAAGAGATCGCGCACGGTCACGTGCATGGCGCGCATGGCCACCACCATGGCGAGGACGATGACGAAGGCGACGCGAGCGACGAGTTCCGCACGCACATCATCCAGTAATAAAAAAAACGCGCCCGACCGGCGCGTTTTTTTTACCGCTATCCATCGCGCGCCCGTCATCCCAGCGAAGGCTGGGATCCATGCTGCGCTTCGCGAAGGAGCAGGCGTAGCCGCATTGATGGCGCATCCATGTTTCCCAGCCTGCGCCAGATCAGGCGCCGTGCGGAGCCTAGTTTTTGGCCTTGGCTTTGGCCTCCGGCTTCACCAGCGAAAAGTGCGTGTCTTCGCCCGGCGTTACCTTCACCTGCACGCTCGAAGAGCCCAGGCTCAGGTGGCCCACATTGCGGCGCCACTCGATCTCCGGCCGCTCGCCCTTGTCCAGAGGCGCGCTGTCCACCAGCAGCACCTTTCCGGTATACCGCTTCGACTGCGTTTCGAGCTGCGCCCGCAGTTCGGCGAAGCCATCCTCGGATAGCGCGCGCCCCGAACGCGGCGTCCAGATATCGGCTTCGG
>DASTVB010000177.1:0-25048 GCA_035759315.1 Telluria sp.
CGCCGCGCCGATGAAGAACGCGATGTCGGTGAAGGTCGGCGGCGGAAGGAAGTTCCACAGGCTCCCGGTGTTCGCCGTCGCCAGCACGTTGGCGGCGCCGCCAGCCAGGTCGGCCGAGAAGAAGGCGATGATGGACAGGCCGATCACCAGCACGATCATCTGGATGAAGTCGGTCAGCGCGACGGCCAGGAAGCCGCCCACCACCACATAGATCAGCACCGCGAGCGTGCCGACGATCATGCCGGCGGTTTCGGACATCGCACCCTGGGTCAGCACCGAGAACACCAGGCCGAGCGCGGTGATTTGGGCGGCGACCCAGCCGAGGTAGCTGAGGATGATCGCGCTCGAGCAGAACACTTCGATGCCCTTGCCGTAGCGCTGGCGGTAGTAGTCGCCGATGGTCAGCAGGTTCAGCTTGTACAGCTTTGCAGCGAAGAACACGCCGACCAGGATCAGGCAGGTGCCCGCGCCGAACGGATCTTCCACCACCGAAGACAGTCCGCCCTGCACGAACTTGGCCGGGATGCCCATCACGGTTTCGGCGCCGAACCAGGTCGCGAAGGTGGTGGTCACCACCATGATCAGCGGCAGGCTGCGGCCGGCGACGGCGAAGTCGCTGGTGTTCTTGATGCGGGTGCCGGCCCAGACACCCAGCGCGAGCGTGCCAAGCAGGTACAGCACGACAGAAGTAATCAGTGTGGCGTTCATCTAGTGTTTGCTCCGCGCGGCCTTGGGCTGGTTAAGCGGCAAAAGTTTTGCCGCCCGAAAAATTCGCGATTATAGCGCCAGAAATCGGCTGCGGGACACCGACCTGTGGCAAAAATCCGATCCGGCCTGCGCAGGGCAGGCCTGGCCTCAGCAGTTTGATTAAATTGCTGGGCAGTTAGCATCTTTGCCAATACAATCGGTTATCCAACTATTGACGTAAGGAAACTAAATCATGTTGATGACGAATATCGAGACGATCCCCGGCAAGTCGATCACCAGCTGCCACGGCGTGGTCTCCGGCAGCACCGTTCGCGCCAAGCACGTGGGACGCGACATCATGGCCGGCCTGAAGAACATCGTCGGCGGCGAACTGCGCGGCTACACCGAGCTGCTGGAAGAGTCGCGCGACCACGCGATCGAGCGCATGAAGGCGCAGGCCGCGCAGATGGGCGCCAACGCGATCGTCAACGTCCGCTTTTCCACCTCGTCGGTCGCGGTGGGAGCGGCGGAAATCTATGTGTACGGCACGGCAGTGACGGTGGGCTGAAGCGATGGAGTCGCTGATTGAGTTCCTGCCCCTGGCCATCTGGCCGGCGCTGATCCTGCTCGGCTATATCTTCGGCCGCGCCGCCGAGGCACGGCATTACCGCTCCATCGCCAGCCGCGAACAGGCCTGGCTGGCGTTGCCCGCGACCTCAGGCAAAAACCTGCTCGATCCATCGCGGCCGGTCGAACGCAGCGAACTGGTGACCGGCAGCTGCGTGGTGTCGATCGACTACTTCAAGCGCGCCGTGGCCAGCCTGCGCTCGCTGGTGGGCGGCGCCGTCAAGTCGCACGAGACCCTGATCGACCGCGCGCGCCGCGAGGCCGTCCTGCGGCTCAAGGAGAGCTGCCCGGGCGCGCAGGAGATCGTCAACTTGCGGATCGAGACTTCGTCGATCTCCGGCAGCAGGCCTGGCAGCGTCGGTTCGGTCGAAGTGCTGGCCTACGGCACCGCGGTCTACTTCCGGGCCTGAGCGTCGCGCGATGAAGTACGAGCCGTCGCTGCCGCAGCACAACGACAACGTGTCGGATGAGCACCCGCTGAAGGATTTCGTGGTGATCCTCGGTGTCGTGGCGGCGATCTCGGCGCTGGTGTTCTGGCTGCTCGGGCTGGCGGTGGACGTCATGGTCGACAGGATGAGCGCGGAGACGGAAGCGCGCCTGTATTCGATGATGCCGGCGCCGCAGGACGCCGACAAGGACGAGGCGCTGCCGGAGGCGCGGCTGCAGGCCATGATCGACGGCATGCGTTCCTGCGCCGGCTTGCGCCTGCCGGCCAGGGTGATGCTGGCCAAATCGAAGACGCCGAATGCGGCCGTGATGCCGGGTGGGCAGATCGTCGTCTTCTCCGGCCTGGTCGATCATGTGAAGTCCGATAACGGGCTGTCCTTCGTCCTTGCGCACGAGCTGGCGCATATCACCAACCGTGACCACCTGCGCGCGATGGGGCGCGGCATCGTCCTGTTCGGCATTTCGGCGCTGCTGACCGGCAGCGACTCGGGGCTGAGCGAGCTGCTGGCGCCGGTCCACCATCTGGGCGCCGCGAAATATTCGCGCAGCCGCGAAGAGGCGGCCGACGCGGCGGCCCTGCGCACGCTGAACTGCCGGTATGGACATGTCGGCGGCGCCACCGAATTCTTCGAGGACATGAAGGATGAGGACGCGGCTGAGGACAGCCTGTCGCACTACGTCGCTTCGCATCCGGCGATGGGCGCGCGCATCGAAACGCTGAATGCCGCCGCCCGCAGCGCCGGTTATAAAACTGGGGCCGTGGCGCCCCTGTCCATCCCCCCACTCAACTGAAGAGGAAGGGGACTGTCCCCCGCCTTCAGCCGGCTCGCCTGCAAAAGACAGTCCCCCTCCCGTTTGGTAGTATCCCTGCATTGTCCAAATCGTAAGGAGATCCCCATGTCCGCAGCAACCTGGCACGAACGTGCCGCCGCCCTGGAAATAGACGGCCGCGCCTTCATCGACGGCAAGCGGGTGGATGCGCTGTCCGGCAAGCGCTTCGACTGCATGTCGCCGATCGATGGCCGCAAGCTGGCCGAAGTGGCGCGCTGCGAAGGCCCGGACGTGGACGCCGCGGTGTCGTCCGCGCGCGCGGCTTTCGAGGACCGCCGCTGGGCCGGCGTCGCACCGTCCGAGCGCAAGCGCACGATGATCCGCTTCGCCGACCTGCTGCTCAAGAACCAGGACGAGCTGGCGCTGCTCGAAACGCTCGACATGGGCAAGCCGATCCGCTACAGCCGCGCGGTGGACGTGCCCGCGGCGGCCAACTGCATTCGCTGGTACGGCGAAGCGATCGACAAGATCTACGACCAGGTTGCGCCAACGGCCGACAACAGCCTGGCGCTGGTCACGCGCGAACCGGTCGGCGTGGTGGCGGCGATCGTACCGTGGAACTACCCGATGATCATGGCGGCCTGGAAGCTCGGCCCCGCGCTCGCCGCAGGCAACAGCGTAATCCTCAAGCCATCCGAGAAATCGCCGCTGACCGCGCTGCGCATGGCCGAGCTGGCGCTGGAAGCCGGCATTCCCGCCGGAGTGTTCAACGTGCTGCCCGGCTTCGGCGCCGAGGCGGGACAGGCGCTCGGGCTGCACATGGACGTCGACTGCATCGCGTTCACCGGTTCGACCCGCGTGGGCAAGCAGATCCTGCAGATGGCCGGCCAGTCCAACCTCAAGCGCGCCTGGACTGAGCTGGGCGGCAAATCGGCCAATATCGTGTGCGCCGATTGCCCTGACCTGGACGCCGCCGTGAAATCGGCGATCGGCTCGATCTATTTCAACCAGGGCGAGAGCTGCAACGCGCCGTCGCGCCTGTTCGTTGAGGCATCGATCAAGGATGCGTTCATGGAAAAGGCGATGAAGATGATGCCGCGCTTTGCGCCGGGCGATCCGCTGGACGAGAAAACCGTGATGGGCGCAATCGTCGACGCGACCCAGCTAAGCACCGTAATGGGCTACATCGAATCGGGCAAGGAGTCCGGTGCGAAGCTGCTGCACGGCGGTTCGCAGGCACGCCTCGATACTGGCGGCTTCTACGTCGAGCCTACGCTGTTCGACAATGTGGATAGCGGCATGAAGATCGCACAGGAAGAGATTTTCGGCCCGGTCCTGTCGGTGCTGTCGTTCACCGACCTGGACGAGGCTGTGCGCCAGGCGAATTCCACGCAGTACGGCCTGCAGGCGGCGGTATGGACTTCAGACATGTCGAAGGCGATCCGCACATCGCGCGCCCTGCGTGCCGGCACGGTGCACGTGAACCAGTACGACAACGACGATATCACCGTGCCGTTCGGCGGCTACAAGCAGTCGGGCAACGGCCGCGACAAGTCGCTGCACGCCTTCGATAAATACACAGAACTCAAAACCACGTGGATCAATGTTGGCTAAAGCCCGTGACCGGTTTACACTGGGGTTTTGAAACGAAATATCAATCAATGAAAGCGACTAACAAATACGCAGTACTGGCGGTGGCAGTCCTGCTCGCATCGTGCGGCGGGTCGGGACCCGCGCCGGACAGGACGCCAGCCATTACCGCGCAGCCGTCCAGCCAGGCCGTAGCCACAGGTTCCGCCGTCACGTTCAGTGTGGCGGCCAGCGGCGCCAACCTGCGCTACCAGTGGAGCCGCGACGGCTCCCCGGTCGCCGGCGCGACTGGCGCGTCCTGGACCGTGCCGGCCGTGAAGCTGGACGATTCGGGCAGCAAATGGACCGTCGCCATCAGTAACGGCGCCGGCAACGTCGCCAGCGATGCGGCGACGCTCAAGGTCACCGGCATCGAACTGTTCGCCGGATCGGCAACCGAAGTAGGTTACGCCGACGGCGCGCGGACCGCTGCCCGGTTCAACTACGCGGCCGGACTGGCGTTCGACAGCGCGGGCAATCTGTTCGTCGCGGACGAATTCAACGACACGATCCGCAAGATTGCGCCGGATGGTACGGTGAGTACATTTGCGGGCGTGGCGGGCGACCGGATCTCGGATCGCAGGGATGGCCCTGTGGCCCAGGCGCGGTTCGCGCGGCCGTATGGCGTTTCCTTCGACCGCGCCGGCAACCTCTATGTGGCAGACTCCTACACCCTCGCGGTGCGCAAGGTCTCGACGGCCGGCATCGTATCGACCGTCTACAACCTTCCGGTCGGTGACGGCTTTATCGGGCGCAGCGGTCCGTTCTTCGGGCCGACCGGCGTCGCGGTGGACCTCGCGGGCAGCGTCCACATCACGAACGGCGCCGGCACCCGCAAGGTTGCGCCGGATGGCAGCGTGACGGTCGTCGAGGGAACGAACACGATCGATAACCTCGGCGGTACGATGTTCCCGATGGTACGCGGGTTGTTTATGGATGGCGCCGGAAATATGTACCGCGCAAACCTTGGCGCGACCATCGGGAAAACGGCGCCCGACGGGACGGTGGCGGTCATCGCCGGAAGCCCGGACGCGCCCGGCGCAAAGGACGGATCCGGTGCAGCCGCCCAGTTCTCCCGTGAGATGATGCTCGCTGCCGATGGCGCGGGCAACGTCTACGTGGCGGACCTGGGGAACTACGCGGTGCGCAAAGTGACGCCGGCGGGCGTCGTTACCACCGTTGTCGGGGAGCTTGGCGTATCGGGATCGAGGCTTGGCGCACTTCCCGGACAGATCGGATCTCCGCGTGGCATTGCGATCGATGCCAGCGGCGCGCTGTACGTCAGCATTAGCACCGGCATCCTGAAGATCCGGCTTTGAAGGCTCAGTAGCGCTGCAGGACGCGGTACTCGCCGCCTTCATTGAGCTTGGACTGGACGAGCGCGTAGCCCTCCACGGCCCAGCGCAGCGGCTCGTTGAAGTCGGGCGGGACGGCGCCGGAGGCCCGGCGCGACATCGTGACGTGGGGCCTATAGGGGCGATCCTCGACGGCCAGTCCCATCCGCGCAACCTGGCGCGCAAGGGCCGCATGCAGTTCCAGCAATTCCCAAGGGATGACCGCGGGTTCCAGCACAGCGATGGAGCGGTGCCAGACCGTGGGGGTATCGAGTTCCAGTTCGAACGGGGTGACCGGCACGCGGAAGCCTTCCATCAGCTCCGGTACGCGCGCCTCGTCCACGAAGCCTAGGAAGTGCAGCGTTACGTGCAGCTTGGCGTCCGCCACCGGCGTTGCGCCGCGCGGCCAGCGCCAGGCGTTGCGGCGCCGTACCAGCTGGTGCCGGACATCGTCGTCCGGCCACAGCGCGAGGAACAGGCGCGCGTCCATCGCCGTCTCAGAAGCAGTGTTCCGGCCCTGGGAAGGAGCCATCCTTGACGCCCGCCACGTAGGCTTCAACCGCTGCGTCAATGCTGCTCTGGCCTTCCATGAAGTTCTTCACGAAGCGTGCCTTGCGGCCCGGGAAAACGCCCAGCAGGTCGTGCATGACCAGCACCTGGCCGGAGCAGTCAGGACCCGCCCCGATGCCGATGGTCGGGATCGCCAGCAGCTCCGTCACTTCCTTGCCAAGCGTGGCAGGAATTGCTTCCAGCACGATCAGCTGCGCGCCCGCCGCCTGCAGGGCCAGCGCATCCTTCTTCATTTCGTCCGCGCCTGCGGTGGTCTTGCCCTGCACCTTGTAGCCGCCCAGCTGGTGCACGGACTGCGGGGTCAGGCCCACGTGGGCGCACACCGGCACCGCGCGCTCGGTCAGGAAGCGGACCGTATCTGCCAGCCATGCGCCGCCTTCCAGCTTGACCATCTGCGCGCCGGCCTGCATCACCTTGACCGCATTCGCATAAGCCGTCTCCGGGGTGCCGTAGGTGCCGAAGGGCAGGTCCGCCACCACCAGCGCGTTGATGTTCCCGCGCGCGACGGCAGCGGTGTGGTACGCGATGTCGTCGACCGTCACCGGCAGCGTCGAGGTGTGGCCGTTGCAGACCATGCCGAGCGAGTCGCCGATCAGCAGCACTTCCACGCCGCAGCGGTCCATCAGCGATGCGAAACTGGCGTCGTAGCAGGTCAGCATGGCGATCCTGGTGCCGGCCGCGCGCATCGCGTTCAGGGAAGGGACAGTCACCGCCTTGGCGGCCGGTTTCGCCGGCGCCGGCTTGTCGCCGCCCGCCATGTCCTTGCCCTGTAAATAACCGCTCATAGTTCCCCCGTCTTCAAAATCGCGAATAAAGCGAGAGTGTAATGCGACTGACAATAACTTGCTTGGGGATGGTTGGGGACTGTCCCCGCAGGGGACTGTCCCCGGGTGTTTGGAAGTCAAAGTAGTTCCCAAAGAACCGGGGGACAGTCCCCTCCGGGGACAGTCCCCTGGGCTGCAACGGGACAGTCCCCTACGAACGGAAGATGAAGTAGACCGCGCCCACCAGGCACAGCCCCGCCCACACGTAATCGAGCTTGAACGGCTGGTCCATGTAGAACATCGCGAACGGCACGAACACCGTCAGCGTGATCGCTTCCTGCATGATCTTCAGCTGCGACAGCGACAGTTCGGTGTGGCCGATGCGGTTGGCCGGCACCTGCAGCAGGTACTCGAAGAGCGCAATGCCCCAGCTGACCAGCGCCGCAATGATCCACGGCTTGGACGACATGTTCTTCAGGTGCCCGTACCAGGCGAAGGTCATGAAGATGTTCGACAGCGCCAGCAGGCCCGCCGTCTGCACCACTACCGGGATCTGCATCATGCCAGCCTCTGGACCCGCTGGTGCATGACCACGACCTCGAACAGGGCGGCCGGCCCGCGTCCCGGGATCTCGATCCCCGGGGTGATCTCCAAAAGCGGCTTGAGCACGAAGGCGCGGTGGGTCAGGCGCGGATGGGGGACCTGCAGCCGTTCGGTGTTGATCATGGCGTCGCCATACAGCAGGATGTCGAGGTCCAGCGTGCGCGGAGCGTTGTGATAGGGGCGTTCGCGGCCGTGCGCGAGCTCGATGGCGCTCAGCGCGTCGAGCAGCGCATGCGCGCCGAGACCGGTGTCGATGCACGCCACCGCGTTGATGTAGTCGTCGCCGGACGAGTCCACCGGCGCGGTGCGGTACAGCGAGGAGCGTGCCACAACAACGGTTTCCGGCAGGCGCGCCAGGCGCGCGAATGCGTCTTCGACATTGGCGCGCGCATCGCCCAGGTTGGCGCCGATGCCGATGTAGGCGATCATTCCTCGCCGCCGCCCGCGCCGGCGCCGCCGTTTTCGCCCTTGTTGCGGCTGCGTGGGCCACGGCGCGGTCCGCGCTTGCGCTTGGCGCCGCCGGCGCCGCTAGGCGCGCTCGAGATCAGTTCTTCGCGCTGCTCAGGATCGGCTTCGTAGAAGGCGGTCCACCATTCGCCCAGCTCGACGTCCAGTTCGCCCGATTCGCAGCGCAGCAGCAGGAAGTCGTAGCCGGCGCGGAAGCGCGGGTTTTCGAGCAGCTTGTGCGGCGCCTTGCCGGTGCGGCGTTCGAAGCGCGGCTGCATCGACCAGATGTCGCGCATGTCCGAACCGATCCGGCGCTGCAGCGCCAGCTTCTCGGTCTGGTTGTCCAGCACGTCGTCGGCAGCCAGGTGCAGCGCCGGGATGGTCGCTTCGCCGGCGGCCTTGTAGGCATTCCATTTTTCCAGCACCTGGTGCCACAGCAGCGATGCGAACAGGAAGCCGGGCGACACGCCCTTGCCGGCCATGACGCGGCGGTCGGTCGATTCGAGCGCGAGCGTGACGAACTTCATGCTGATCGGCTGCTCCAGCACCACGTCCAGCAGCGGCAGCAGGCCGTGGTGCAGGCCTTCCTTGCGCAGCTGCTGCAGGCAGGCCAGCGCGTGACCGCTCATGAGCAGCTTGAGCATTTCGTCGAACACGCGCGCGGCCGGGACGTTGTTGATCAGCGGCGCCATCACCGCGATCGGCGCGCGGGTCGACGGCTCGATCGTAAACTGCAGCTTGGCGGCGAAGCGCACCACGCGCAGCATGCGCACCGGATCTTCGCGGAAGCGCGCCTCGGGCACGCCGATGATGCGCAGCTGCTTGTCGCGGATGTCGCCGATACCGCCGTGGTAGTCAAGCACTTCCTGCGTCGCCGGGTTGTAGTACATCGCGTTGATGGTGAAGTCGCGGCGCGCCGCGTCCTCGTGCTGCGGGCCGAAATTATTGTCGCGCAGGACGCGGCCATGCTCGTCCTTCGGCGCGCTGTCCTGCGCGGCGCCGCGGAAGGTGGTCACTTCCAGCAAGTCCTGGCCGAACATCACGTGCACGATCTGGAAGCGCTTGCCGATGATGAAGGCGCGGCGGAACAGGCGCTTGACCTGCTCCGGCGTGGCGTTGGTTGCAATGTCGAAGTCTTTCGGCTTGATCCCCAGCAGCAGGTCGCGCACCGCGCCGCCCACCACGAAGGCTTCGAAGCCCGCATCCTGCAAAGTCTGCGTCACGCGCAGCGCGTTCGACGACACCAGCTTCGGGTCGATCCGGTGCTGGTCGGCCCCGAGCACGACTGGCTCGGTGCGGTCGTTTGCGCCGTCTTTGACGCCCAGGAATTTGCGGATGAATTTTTTAATCATTGAACAGATGGAGTAAAGGCCAGCCCTGCGCCTGCGCGTGCTTGGTGAGCACCGCGTTTGGGTTGGTCGCGACAGGGTGGCTGACGACGGATAACAGTGGGATATCGTTGTGCGAATCGCTGTAGAAGTGGGTGCGTTCGAACTGCTCGAAGGTGTGGCCCAGGCCCTCGAGCCATGCGTGCATGTGGGTCACCTTGCCCGGGCCCGAAGTGTGCGGGCCCTGCAGGCGGCCGGTCAGGTTGCCCTGCGCATCGACCTCCGGCAGGGCCGCGACCAGGTGCTCGACGCCGAAGGCCTTGGCGATCGGTTCGGTGACGAAACGGTTGGTGGCGGTGATGATGCAGACCAGGTCGCCGGCATCCTGGTGCTTGCGCACCAGCTCGCGAGCGCACTGGCGGATCGACGGCTCGATCACTTCGGCCATGAAGCGCGCGTGCATCGCGTCCAGTTCCGCGCGCGGGTAGCGCGCCAGCGTTCCGAGCGCGAATTCGAGGTATTCGACCGGATCGAGCGTGCCGGCCTGGTACTGGGCATAGAAATCGTCGTTGCGGCGCTTGAACTCGACCGGATCGACCGCGCCGGTGCGGACCAGGAACTGGCCCCATTCGTAATCCGAATCGATGGGCAGCAGTGTGTGGTCCAGGTCAAAAATCGCCAGGTCAGTCATTCTTCGGGTCCGTCTTGAGCAACAGGTCGCGCAGCAGCGGCAGGGTGACCGGACGCTGGGTTTCCAGTGAATAGTGGTCCAGCGCGTCGAGCATGGTCGAAAGCGACCGCATGTCGCGCCGGAAGTGCGCCAGCAGGTAGGGTAACACGCTGGCCGAGAGCGTCAAACCGCGGGCCTCGGCGGCATGGGTCAGGGCGGCGATCTTCTCTTCGTCCGACAAACCGTGGATCTGGTACACCAGGCCCCACCCCATGCGGGTGCGCAGGTCCTCGCGCACCGGCAGCACCGCCGGCGGCACCGGGCCGGTGCTGACCATGTAGGCGCCGTGCTCGCGCACCTGGTTAAACAGTGCGAAAGCGTCAATCTGGCGTTCCGGCGACAGCTGGCCGCAGTCGTCCAGCAGGTATAGGGTGACTTCGGGGTCGAAGGTGAATTCCTCGTCGGACGATGCAGGCGTCAGGTAGCGCGCCTGCCCGGTCGCGGCCAGGCCGTGCAACAGGTGGGTTTTCCCGGCCGCCGCCTCGCCCCACAGGTAGGCGAAGTGCTCGCGCGAGGCGCGTTCGGCAAACTGGCGCATCACGTGCGCCAGTTCGGCATTCTGTCCAACCTCGAAGGTTTCAAGGCTCTGCGCGGGTTCCGCGCCCAGGTCGAGCACCAGCTGTTTCATCGGTTGGAGGTACAAAAAATCGTCTGCATCACGCATTATAAAAGCTGCTGCGCAGATAGTGGGCGGCGAGGTGGCGGAAAGCCACCAGCAGCACCGCCGACGCCGGCAGCGCCAGCAGCACCCCGGCGAAGCCGAACAGCTCCCCGAAGGCCAGCAGCGCGAAGATCACGGCCAGCGGGTGCAGGCCAATGCGCTCGCCCACCATGCGCGGCGTGAGCACGAAGCTCTCCAGCACCTGGCCGAAGGCGTAAATAGCGCCCACGATGGCCAGGCCTTCCCAGCCCTGGAACTGCAGCACCGCCGCGATCAGCGCCAGCGCCAGTCCGAGGCCAAAGCCGAGATAGGGGATGAAGACCAGCAGGCCGGTCAGGATACCGACCGGCAGCGCCACATCCAGCCCGGCGATCGCCAGCGCGGCCGAATAGTAAGCGGCCAGCACCAGCATCACCAGCACCTGCCCGCGCAAGTACTGGGCCAGCAAACCGTCGGCTTCTTTCGCCAGTTCCACCGTCTTTCCGACGAAGCGGCGCGGGATCGCCAGCGCGATGCGGGCCAGCAGCTGGTGCCATTCCAGCAAGAGGTAAAACAGCACTACCGGGATCAGGAGCATCTGGGCGAAGATCGCCAGCACCGCGGAGCCGCCGATGCGGGCCGATTCCAGCACGGTGCCCCAGATCGCGTCGCCGTCGGACGCCATGCGGCGCGCCACCATCTCGCGCAGGCCGGACGAATCGAGGCGGAAGTCCACGCCCATCGCTTCGAGGCGCGGGGACAGGGTCTTGTCGAGCCATTCGAAGAAGGCGGGAATCTGCGCCTTGAGCAGCGGGATTTCCTTCTGCAGCACCGGCACCACGATCAGCACCAGCGCCGCCACCATGGCGATGAACAGGGAAATGACGATCACCACCGCCAGCGTGCGCGGGATCGACCATTTGCCGATGCGGCGCGCGTCCAGCCAGTCGACCCCGCCCTCGAGCGTGTAGGCGATGATCGCGGCGGCGATGAACGGGGTCATGACCGGCCCGAGCGCATACAGCAGCACCACGAAACCAAGCCAGAGGGCTACCCAAAAAGCGGTCTGCTTCTGCTCCGGCGTCAGTGAAAGTGGCATCAAGGTGGTAATCGGGTGCGTTAAACGGGTCGGAGGCGGTCCAGTTTGATAAAATAGCGGATTGACCAGCAATGGGTGGGTATTGCCCCGTTTCCGGTCCGCCATATTCTATTCTACCGCCTCTGCTGCCAAATACACCATGAACCAACCTTCAAATGTATCCCTGTCATACCGTGATGCCGGCGTCGATATCGATGCCGGAGACGCCCTGGTCGAAGCGATCAAACCAATGGCCAAGCGCACCATGCGCGAAGGCGTCATGGGCGGCATCGGCGGCTTCGGCGCGCTGTTCGAGATCAGCAAGAAGTACAAGGAGCCGGTTCTCGTCTCCGGTACCGACGGCGTGGGCACCAAGCTCAAGCTCGCGTTTGAACTGAACCGCCACGACACGGTCGGCATCGACCTGGTTGCCATGAGCGTGAACGACATCCTGGTGCAGGGCGCCGAGCCACTGTTCTTCCTCGACTACTTCGCCTGCGGCAAACTGAACGTGGCGACCGCCACCCAGGTGGTGTCGGGCATCGCCAAGGGCTGCGAGCAGGCCGGCGCGGCGCTGATCGGCGGCGAAACCGCCGAAATGCCGAGCATGTACCCGGACGGCGAATACGACCTGGCCGGTTTCGCGGTCGGCGCGGTCGAGAAATCCAAGATCATCGACGGCACCAAGATCGTGCCGGGCGACGTCATCCTGGGCCTGGCCTCGTCGGGCGCGCACTCGAACGGCTACTCGCTGGTCCGCAAGATCATCGAAGTGGCCAAGCCGGACCTGGAAGCCGACTTCCATGGCCGCAAGCTGGCCGACGTGCTGATGGAGCCGACCCGCATCTACGTCAAGCCGCTGCTGGCGCTGATGGAATCGATGGAAGTGAAGGGCATGGTCCACATCACCGGCGGCGGCCTGGTCGAGAACATCCCGCGCGTGCTGCAGGACCACCTGACTGCGGAACTGGACAGCGCCGCCTGGCCGCTGCCGCCGCTGTTCCAGTGGCTGCAGAAGCATGGCGGCGTGGCCGACGCCGAAATGCACCGCGTCTTCAACTGCGGCATCGGCATGACCGTCATTGTCTCCAAAGAGAATGCTGACGCCGCGTTCGCGCAGCTGCAAGCGGCTGGCGAGACTGTGTTCCGCATCGGCGAAATCCGCCAGCGCGCCGAAGGCGAGCACCAGACCATCGTCCGCTAAGCGGCGGGAGAGGGGACTGTCCCCGCATGGGACCGTCCCCTGATCTCAAAAAGAAGGGACGCCCATGCGTCCCTTTTTCGTTAACATGTCATCCCCGCGAACGCGGGGACCCATGCTGAGATGATCTTTACGTCAGGCGTAGCTATCCAGCGAACTCACTATGGGTCGCCGCGTGCGCGGGGATGACGGGTTTACGTGCGCTTCAGGACTTTGGCGACGGGGTTCGGGCGCAGGCGGAATGCGTCCGGCATGCCGGAACCGAGCAGCGGCCGCAGGTACATGCGGAACGCGTCGGTCACGTCGGTGCCGTTCGCGGTGATGAATTCGTCTTCCATCGTACGCGTCTTGCCGGCCACCGCTTCCAGCGGCAGCAGTTCATAATCCACCGAGTAGAAGCCGGTGCGCTTGATCGCCACCGAGCCGTCGCGGTCGCCCCACATCGCGAACTGCACTGCCTTCTCGCCGACTTCGCGCGCCTCGCGCTGGTCCACGTCCGACACGCAGCCGATGAAGGAGCGCTGCAGGTAGCCGAAGGTGTCGCCGCGCACGCGCTTGATGCCGAGCTTCGATTTGATCTCCTCGCACAGCAGGTCGGCCAGCGCGCCGGTGCCCGACAGCTGCACGTTTCCGTGCGCGTCACGCTCGATCTCGGTGGCCAGCAGCGTGGCGATCGGCGCGCCCGAGGCGTCGTGGATGCCTTCCGACACAGCGATCACGCAGCGCCCGAATTTTTCGTAGGTGGCTTTCACGTCGCGCAGGAAGCGTTCGATCTCGAACACGCGTTCCGGCATGTAGATCAGGTGCGGCCCGTCGTCCGGGAACTTCTTGCCGAGTGCGGAAGCGGCGGTCAGGAAGCCCGCATGGCGCCCCATCACGACGCCGACGTACACGCCCGGCAGCGCCGCATTGTCGAGGTTCGCGCCGGCGAAGGCCTGCGCCACGAAGCGCGCGGCGGACGGGAAACCCGGCGTATGGTCGTTGCCGACCAGGTCATTGTCGATGGTCTTGGGGATGTGAATGGAGCGCAGCGGGTAGTTGGCCTTGCGCGCCTCCTCGCTCACGATGCGCACCGTGTCGGACGAATCGTTCCCGCCGATGTAGAAGAAGTGTTCGATCTCGTGCGCGCGCAGCACGTTGAAGATCTCGGCGCAGTACTTCAGGTCAGGCTTGTCGCGTGTCGAGCCGAGTGCCGACGACGGGGTCGCCGCAACCAGTTCGAGGTTATGGGAGGTTTCCTGCGTGAGGTCGATGAAGTCTTCGTTGACGATGCCGCGCACGCCATGCATGGCGCCGTACACCCGGGTGACTTCCCTGAAGCGCCGCGCTTCGAGCGCCACGCCCACCATCGACTGGTTGATCACCGCGGTCGGACCGCCGCCTTGCGCTACCAGGATTTTTCCGGAACCCATGCCTCATCTCCCAAGTGTGAGCGTGCGCCGGCACGCGCTTCGCTTCAAGTGTACACCGGGTGTGGGGGAGGGAGTGGGAACAAGGGGGACTTTCCCGTCGCGCCAAGGCGGCAGTACTCTCCCTTCACCAACGTTTCCTTCAGCGGGGCCTTGCTCAATCGGGAGAGCGCAGGTGATCGACCAGGCCGCGGGTGGCGGGGCCCGGCGACGTGGTCAGCAGGCTGACCACGACCAGCAGCGCCATGCCGGCCGGGACGCCGAACACGCCGGCCGATATCGGCGCGATGCCGAACCACTGGTTGGCGGCCGAACCGCCCACCTGCGGCATGGTCGCCAGCATGTAGAACACGCACACGCCGAAGCCGCCCGCCATGCCGGCGATCGCGCCGGCCTGGTTGCCGCGCTTCCAGAAAACGCCAAGCGCGAGCGCAGGGAACAGCGTGGAGGCGGCCAGCGAGAACGCGGCGCCGACCAGCGACAGGATGTCGGCCGGCTTCTGCGAGGCCGCGTAGGCCGCGATGAACGCGACCGCGAGCAGCAGCAGCTTGGAGATGGTCACGCGCTTTTGCGTGGAGGCGTGCGGATCGATCATCTTGTAATAGATGTCGTGCGAGAGCGCGTTGGAAATCGCGAGCAGCAGGCCGTCGGCGGTCGACAGCGCGGCGGCCAGCCCGCCTGCCGCCACCAGCGCCGAGATCACGTAGGGCAGGCCGGCGATTTCGGGCGTGGCCAGCACCAGCATGTCGCCGTCCATCGCGATTTCGGCCAGCTGCACCACCCCGTCCATGTTGATGTCGGTGATACTGACCAGCGGATTGGCCTTGTCGACGTTGGCCCAGTACGACACCCAGGCAGGCAGCTCGCCGTAGCCCGATCCCACCAGGCTGGTGTACAGGTCGTACTTGACCAGCACCGCGAGCGCGGGCACCGCCAGGTAAATCAGCAGCACGAACACCAGCGTCCAGAACACCGAGCCGCGTGTCTCCTGCACCGACGGCGTGGTGTAGGAGCGCATCAGGATGTGCGGCAGCGCGGCCGTGCCCAGCATCAGGCACAGGATCAGTGCCAGGAAGTTGTTGCGCTTGCCGTCCGACTCGGCGTCGGTGGCGCCGGGGAAGGGCTGCGCGTGCGGCTTCGGCGGCTGCGCGCGCAGCAGGTTCGATTCAGCTTTGGCGGTCCAGTCGCGCCTCGCCTGCTCGGCAGTGCGCGGGTAGTTCACCAGCTCGCGCTGCGCGGTGCGGATGTCGGCCAGCGAGCCGTCGCGCAGCTTGACGTCGTCCAGCTTGCGCTGCACGCGCCGCCGGCCTTCCTCCCACGATGCGGGCAGCGCCGCGACCTGCGCCCGGTAAGCCTCGGCGCGCTGGCGGTACAAGGCGCGCACTTCCTGCTCCCTCGGGTCGGCGCGCAGCTGCGCTTCGCGCTCGGTCAGCTGCGGCATCACGGAGCCATAGGCGAGCTGCGGCACCGGGTTCCCGGCCAGCTTCCCGGACAGCCACATGGTCGGCGCCAGGAAGGCGATCACGATGATGATGTACTGCGCGACCTGGGTCCAGGTGATCGCGCGCATCCCGCCCAGGAAGGAGCAGACCAGCACGCTGGCCAATCCGAGGAAGATCCCGACCGAGAAGTCGACGCCGGTGAAACGCGACGCAATCAGCCCGACCGCATAGATCTGCGCCACCACGTAGGTGAACGAGACCGCGACCGTGGCCAGCACCGCCGCCAGCCGAACGGGCGTGCCGCGCTGGCCGGCGCCGGCGTAGCGCACCGCGAGGAAGTCCGGGATGGTGTACTGCGCCGAGCGGCGCAGGAAGGGCGCGATCAGCAGCGCCACCAGCACGTAGCCGCCGGTCCAGCCGACGATATAGGCAAGCGCGTCGAAGCCGTGCAGGTACAGGCCCCCGGCCAGGCTGATGAAACTGGCCGCGGAGATCCAGTCGGCCGCCGTCGCCATGCCGTTGAACACGGCCGGCACGCGCCGTCCCGCGACGTAGTATTCGGCCACGTTCGAGGTGCGACTGATCAGGCCGATAATCGCGTACAGGAAAATGGTGGCGGCCATGAAGGCGTAGCCGATCCACAGGCGCGGCATGCCTTCCTGTTCCAGGATCGCGAGCGTGACCAGGAACACGCCGAAGCATGCGGCGAACCAGACGTAGAAGCGGGCCAGTTTGCGGGTGAAGTTGCGCTGCCCTGTCACGCGAGCTCCCTGCGGAACCGCGCGTCGATGCGGCCCATGCGCCAGTAGTAGGTCCCCACGATCGCCAGGTACACCAGCGAGGCGCCCTGTGCGGCCAGGTAGAACGACAGCGGCCAGCCGAACAGCGTCAACTGCGCCAGTTCGCGCGCATAGAACAGCGGCACCAGCGTGGCGAGCAGCCACAGGGCCAGCATCACGCCGGTCATACGGCGGGTGCGGTGCCAGTGCCGGCGGCGGGCCGCGATGAGGGCGGCGCGGCGGTCCTGTTCGGTGCGGGTGTCGGTCGATGCCATGTGTGTCAGTCCGGTTGGTCGTGGCCGTGTGCGGCGACGGGCGGGAAGGTCAGGCGGAACAGGCAGCCAGGCAGCCGGTTGGCGTGGCTGCGCGGATTATTAAACAGGTCGATCTCGGCGCCGTGCTGCTGCGCGATCTCGCGTACGATTGCCAGCCCGAGGCCGCTGCCGGGCGCGTTGTTGCCGAGGATGCGGTAGAAGCGCTCGAACACGTGGGCGCGCTCGGAGGCTGCGATGCCGGGGCCGGTGTCTTCCACTTCCAGGATCGCGCGGCCGTCGTCCGAACGTACCCGCACGGTGACGCTGCCGCCGGCCGGCGTGTAGCGCAGCGCGTTGTCGATCAGGTTGGACAGCAGTTCGCGCAGCATCACGGGGTTACCCTGCACGTGCGCCGCCGGGTCGTGGTCCTCGAAGCCGAGGTCGATGCGGCTGGTGAAGGAAGCGCCGACCCAGTCCTGCACGCACTGGCGCGCCAGAAGCGACAGCCTGATCTCCTCGAAGCCGCCGCCCGCATTGGGCTGGTTCTCGGCGCGCGCCAAGGCCAGCAGCTGGTTCACCAGCCGCGTGGCCGAGTCCGAGCTCTTGGCCAGCTGCTCGAGCGAGCGCTGGATCTCGCCGGCGTCGGCCTGGCGCAGCGCGAGCTCGGATTGCATGCGCATGCCGGCCAGCGGCGTCTTCATCTGGTGCGCGGCGTCGGCGATGAAGCGCTTCTGCATGTCGATGGTCTGCGACAGGCGCTCGAGCATGTCGTTGAGCGAACCGACCAGCGGCGAAATCTCTTCCGGCACATGGCGCGCGTCGATCGGCGACAGGTCGTCGGGCCGCCGCGCGCGGATGCGCGACTGCAGCTCGGCCAGCGGCGACAGGCCGCGCGTGAGCGCAAACCACACCAGCGCCAGTACGATCGGCAGGATGATGAACTGCGGCAGGATCACGCCCTTGATGATTTCGTTGGCCAGCTGCGCGCGCTTGTCGAGCGTCTCGGCCACCTGCACCAGCGCCGGCCGCGCGGGCTCGGACCGGGCGCCGGCCACCGGCGGGCTGACCCACGTGTATGCGACCCGCACCGGCGTGCCGTGGAAGGCGTCGTTGCGGAAGTTGACCACGCCGGTGCGCGCGGCGTCGGCGGCGGCCGGCGCGGGCACGTCGGCGTCGCCGTCGACCACCTTGCCGTCCGGGGCCGTCACCTGGAAGAACACCGCGTCGGTGTCGTCGGCGCGCAGGAATTCGCGCGCCGACAGGGGAATCCGCGCCACCACCTTGCCGTCGACTTGCTTGACCTGCTGCGCGATCACGGACACGCGGTCTTCCAGCGCGCGGTCAAAGGGCTGGTTAGCGATTGATTTGGCGACCAGGTAGGTGAGCGCAATGCTCATTGGCCAGAGCAGCAGCAGCGGCGCCAGCATCCAGTCGAGGATCTCGCCGAACAGCGAGTGCTGGATGCCTTCTTCGGGTTCGGGACTGGGCGGCTCGTACAGCTGCAGCGGCTCCGCCTCGGGCGCAGGATCGGCCAGGCCGGCGTCGCGTTCGTTCACCGGGCTGCGGCGTCCGCGTATTTTTCGAGGCAGTAGCCGAGGCCCCGCACGGTGGCGATGCGGATGCCGCCGGTCTCGATCTTCTTGCGCAGCCGGTGCACGTAGACCTCGATCGCGTTGTTCGAGACTTCCTCGCCCCACTGGCACAGGTGGTCGACCAGCTGCTCCTTCGACACCAGCCGGCCGGTGCGCGCCAGCAGCACTTCGAGCAGGCCCAGTTCGCGCGCGGACAGGTCCAGCATCTGGTCGTTGATGTAGGCGCTGCGGCCCACCTGGTCGTATACAAGCGGGCCGTGGCGCACGGTGGCGCCGCCCCCGCCCTGGCCGCGGCGGGTCAGGGCGCGCACGCGCGCTTCCAGTTCCGACAGGGCGAAGGGCTTGGCCATGTAGTCGTCGGCGCCCAGGTCGAGGCCATTGACGCGCTGTTCGACCGAGTCGGCGGCGGTCAGGATCAGCACCGGCAGCATCGAGCTGCGCGCGCGCAGGCGGCGCAGCACTTCGAGCCCGGACAGCTTTGGCAGGCCCAGGTCCAGGATCAGCAGGTCGAATTCCTGGGTCAGCAGGGCGCTGTCGGCGTCCTGGCCGTTTTTCACGCAGTCGATCGCATAGCCGGACTGGCGCAGGGAGCGCGTGAGGCCGTCCGCCAGGACGCTGTCGTCTTCGGCAAGTAGAATACGCATGGCTCGAATTTGATTCAAAACAACCACGGTGAAAAATGCTGCTTGCAAAAACTACTGTTCTTTTATACAGTATCGAAAGTGATCGCAGCTCCCTGGTGCAATCTTAGACTGAAAGACAAGAATGGACGACAAAAAAACGGCAGTATCCGGCGCAGAGAAGGCCAAGGCCCTCGCCGCCGCGCTTGCGCAGATTGAAAAGCAGTTCGGCAAAGGCTCCGTCATGCGCATGGACGGCTCGGTCCCGGTCGAAGAAGTGCAAACCGTCTCCACCGGCTCGCTCGGTCTGGACATCGCCCTGGGCGTCGGCGGCCTGCCGCGCGGCCGCGTGGTCGAGATCTACGGTCCTGAATCCTCCGGTAAAACCACGCTGACGCTGCAGACCATCGCGCAGATGCAGAAAATGGGCGGCACCTGCGCATTCATCGACGCGGAGCACGCGCTGGACGTCGGCTACGCACAGAAGCTGGGCATCAACCTGTCCGACCTCCTGATCTCGCAGCCGGACACCGGCGAGCAGGCACTGGAAATCTGCGATGCGCTGGTGCGCTCCGGCTCCGTCGACCTGATCGTGATCGACTCCGTGGCGGCGCTGACCCCGCGCGCCGAGATCGAAGGCGACATGGGCGATTCGCTGCCAGGCCTGCAGGCACGCCTGATGTCCCAGGCGCTGCGCAAGCTGACCGGCACCATCAACCGCACCAATACCCTGGTCATCTTCATCAACCAGATCCGCATGAAGATCGGCGTCATGTTCGGTTCGCCGGAAACCACCACCGGCGGTAACGCGCTGAAGTTCTACGCCTCCGTGCGCCTGGACATCCGCCGCACCGGCTCGATCAAGTCCGGCGACGAGGTGATCGGCAACGAAACCAAGGTCAAGGTCGTCAAGAACAAGATCGCGCCACCGTTCAAGGAAGCGCACTTCGACATCCTTTATGGGGAAGGCACGTCGCGCGAAGGCGAGATCCTGGACCTGGGCTCGGACAACAAGGTCATCGAGAAGTCGGGCTCGTGGTACAGCTACGAGGGCGAACGTATCGGCCAGGGCAAGGACAACGCGCGCACCTACCTCAAGGAGCGTCCAGCGCTGGCCCGCGAAATCGAAAACAAGGTGCGTGCCGCACTTGGCGTGCGTGCACTGCCGGTGATCGTGGACGAGAACGCGCCGGCGCCAAAGCTCAAGGCCGTCGACTAGGCACGCCATGGCCGGCCAGCAGTTAAGCCTGAAGGCGCGTGCCCTGCGGTTCCTGTCGCTGCGGGAGCACAGCCGGATCGAGCTTAGCCGCAAGCTGGCCAAGTATGCGGAGGAGGGCGACGACATCGGCGCCCTGCTCGATTTCCTCGAAAAGAACAACTGGCTGTCGGAGGAGCGATTCTCCGAGTCGCTGGTCAACCGCAAGGCTCCGCGTTATGGCAACAGCCGCATCGTCGCCGAACTGCAGAGCCACGGCATCAAGGGTGAAGCATTGGACGCTTTGAAGGCAGGGCTGGCGCAGGACGAAACCGCGCGCGCCTGTGAAGTCTGGCAGCGCAAATTCGGCAAAGTGGCGGAAGACCCGGCGGGGCGCGCGAAACAGGCGCGCTTCCTGCTGCAGCGCGGCTTCTCGCAGCGCGCCGTGCGCACCGCCATGCAGGGCAGCCTCGACGACGACGAATAGCCGTCGGGACTGTCCCCTGCCTTCCGGCAGCGTTGCGAGGCAGCGTCCGTCAGTCGGGGGTCTGAACCCCGCAGGGGGTCTGACCCCTCAGCTTAGTACCCGTGCGGCCCCGCCGCCGCAAGCAGTCGGCAGTCCGCAGCACCTCGCAGTTAAGCAGCACCTCGGAGTCAGCAGCACCTCGCAGTCCGCAGCACCTCGCAGTCCGCAGTCTGAATCCGCAGTAACCGGCAACCCACCTCCGCCCCGATTGGCAGGAAAAGCGGAGCGTCTTCCACCGCAGGCCGCGCCACGTCGCGAGCCTGCTCCTCACCGGTGGAGGGCGCTACGCTTTTCCTGCCCTTTTTTCGCGAGCGCGGGATACCCCCATGGGTATCCATCGATCTGCGCAATTTGCGGGCATACCCCTATGGGTATCCCGTTCCAGCGCATGGCTTCGCAGATGCCCTCAGGGGTATGCATTCGCCCCTGAGGGCGCAGAAGGTGACTGTCCCGCCGGGACTGTCACCCGCCTTGATCCACGTCGCGCCACTCACCGGCTGTGACCCCCTCGCCGCAGCCACTCCGAAAGGCAGGGGACAGTCCCGGCCGGAAAGTCACCGGCATGACGCATCGCAGCATTTACTTGCCAAAAAACTGACCCCTGAGCCCGACTGTGTTAAACTTCACCAGTTATAACAGCGGCGCATAAGCGTTCTTTCCGTAGAAGCTGCGGATGAGAGAGCTGTACACACTAACCCGCAGTATTCAATGCCCTTGCCACCACCAGTTTCCCGTTCATTGAGGCACACTCGCGCCATCGAGGTGAATGCGTACGCACGCGACGACGGCCTGTGGGACCTCGACACGCGCATCACCGACGTCAAGCAGATCGACGTCACGCTCGCCTCCGGCCTGCGTCCCGCCGGCACGCCCCTGCACGACCTGTCCCTGCGCCTGACCATCGACCGCGAGCTGACGGTCGTCGACGCGCACGCCTCCTCCGATTCGGTACCGTACCCAGGGTTTTGCGACACCATCGCACCGGCCTACAATTCGCTGGTGGGCCTGTCCCTGATGAAGGGCTTCCGCCAGGCCGTGAAGGAACGCCTGGGCGGCGTGCTGGGCTGCACCCACCTGAGCGAACTGGCGCAGGTGCTGCCGACCGCCGCGCTGCAGGCTTACGCCAACGACGTGATCAAGACCCGCGACGGCGACACCGACCACGAACTGCTGCCTCACAAACCGTTCCAGCTGGACCGCTGCCATGCGCTGCGGACCGACGCCGGCGCGGTCGCAGAATACTATCCGCGCTGGTTCGCCAAGGCCGCCAGCGGCACGCGTTCCAACGAATTTTCAATACAACCACCGCATTTCAATAGCTACAAAGCAGAAGGGAAGCCAGCATGAAAATCCATGAGTATCAAGGCAAAGAGATCCTCCGAAAGTTTGGGGTGACGGTTCCGCGCGGGATCCCGTGCATGTCCGTCGAAGAGGCCGTGAAAGCAGCTGAAGAGCTGGGCGGCCCGGTCTGGGTAGTCAAGGCGCAGATCCATGCAGGCGGCCGCGGCAAAGGCGGCGGCGTCAAGGTTGCCAAGTCGATCGAGCAGGTCCGCGAATACGCTGAGCAGATCATGGGCATGCAGCTCGTGACCCACCAGACCAGCCCGGAAGGCCAGAAAGTGCGCCGCCTGCTGGTCGAAGAAGGCGCGGACATCAAGAAGGAACTGTACGTGTCGCTGGTCACCGACCGCGCATCGCAGAAAGTGGTGCTGATGGCATCCTCCGAAGGCGGCATGGACATCGAAGAAGTCGCCGAGTCCCACCCTGAAAAGATCCACCACATCGCGATCGATCCGGCCATCGGCCTGACCGACAAGGATGCGGACGACATCGCCGCCAAGATCGGCGTGCCGGAAGGCTCGATCGCCGACGCGCGCGCCCAGCTGCAGGGCCTGTACAAGGCGTACTGGGAAACCGACGCATCGCTGGCTGAAATCAACCCGCTGATCCTGACCGGTTCGGGCAAGGTCATCGCACTGGACGCGAAATTCAACTTCGACTCCAACGCGCTGTTCCGCCACCCTGAAATCGTCGCCTACCGCGACCTGGACGAAGAAGATCCGGCCGAAGTCGAAGCATCGAAGTTCGACCTCGCCTACATCTCCCTCGACGGCAACATCGGCTGCCTGGTGAACGGCGCCGGCCTGGCGATGGCCACCATGGACACCATCAAGCTGTTCGGCGGCGAGCCGGCCAACTTCCTGGACGTGGGCGGCGGCGCAACGGCCGAGAAGGTTACCGAAGCATTCAAGATCATGCTGAAGAACCCTGGCCTGAAAGCCATCCTGGTCAACATCTTTGGCGGCATCATGCGCTGCGACGTGATCGCCGAAGGCGTGATCACCGCATCCAAGGCCGTGCAGCTGAAGGTGCCCCTGGTGGTCCGCATGAAGGGCACCAATGAAGACCTGGGCAAGAAGATGCTGGCCGACTCGGGCCTGCCAATCATCGCCGCAGACACCATGGAAGACGCAGCCAAGTCGGTCGTGGCCGCCGCTGCCGGACAAGCCTAATTCGAAGGAAACAACATGTCGATTCTGATTAACAAAGACACCAAAGTAGTCACCCAGGGTATTACCGGCAAGACCGGTCAGTTCCATACCCGCATGTGCCGCGAATACGCGAACGGCAAGGAAGCATTCGTCGCCGGCGTGAACCCGAAGAAGGCCGGCGAAGATTTCGAAGGCATTCCTATTTTCGCGAACGTCGCTGAAGCCAAGAAGGAAACCGGCGCCAACGTGTCCGTGATCTACGTCCCGCCTGCAGGCGCGGCCGACGCGATCTGGGAAGCAGTTGAAGCCGAGATGGACCTGGCGATCTGCATCACCGAAGGCATTCCTGTCCGCGACATGATGGTCGTCAAGGACCGCATGGCCAAGTCGGGTTCCAAGACCCTGCTGCTGGGCCCGAACTGCCCAGGCCTGATCACCCCTGACGAGATCAAGATCGGCATCATGCCAGGTCACATCCACCGCAAGGGCCGCATCGGCGTGGTGTCGCGTTCCGGCACCCTGACCTATGAAGCAGTTGCGCAGCTGACCGCGCTGGGCCTCGGCCAGTCGTCGGCAGTCGGCATCGGCGGCGACCCGATCAACGGCCTCAAGCACATCGACATCATGAAGATGTTCAATGACGATCCTGAGACCGACGCGGTCATCATGATCGGCGAAATCGGCGGTCCTGACGAAGCCAACGCAGCCTACTGGATCAAGGACAACATGAAGAAGCCGGTGGTTGGCTTCATCGCCGGTGTCACCGCTCCTCCAGGCAAGCGCATGGGCCACGCCGGCGCGCTGATCTCCGGCGGCGCAGATACTGCGCAGGCCAAGCTGGAAATCATGGAAGCCTGCGGCATCACCGTGACCAAGAACCCGTCCGAAATGGCGCGCCTGCTGAAGGCCATGCTGTAACAGGCATTTGCCGTAAAGCTGGGATAATGACGGGGGGCTCACGCTCCCCGTTTTTATTGCGAACCATTGATATGTATCAAAGCGTCACATCCGGAACAATCGATCCGGTATATTGAGACGAACACTTACGCTAACCCGACATTCGCCGCACTGCACCTTGGCCAAGATAATCATTTCCTGCGAAGGACTCCCGCCCCGGGAGGTTGAGCTGGGCGCCGACCGCATGACGATCGGGCGGCATCCGCACAACGATATCGTGATCGACCATCCGACGGTCAGCTCGCGCCACGCCGCCATCACGCTGATCGGCGACCATGCGCTGCTCGAAGACCTGGGCAGCACCAACGGCACTTATATAGGCGGGAAGCGGGTCGAGCGGCACAAGCTGGCCGACCGTGCGCGCGCCCTCCTGGCCGCCTGCAACCTCGACTTTGTCGCCGGCGTGACCGCCGCCCCCGGTGCGCAGCCGGTGGCGCGCCCCACTCCGGCCCCGTCGGCCAACCCTGCGCCTCAAGCCGCGGCGCCCGGAGCGCCCCCCCAGGCAAATCCGGCCGTGTCCGCGCCGAAGGCGGCCTCGATCGTGGTGCGTTCCGGCGTCAACGCCGGCCGCGAGCTGCCGCTGAACAAGCCGCTGACCACCCTCGGCAGCCCCGGGGTGCTGGTCGTGGTCATTGCGAAACAGGCGATGGGCTATACGCTCACCCATGTGGAAGGCGGCACCCGCCCCATCGTCAATGGCGTTCAGCTCGGCAAGGATCCGGTTCCCCTGAAGGACCAGGACCTGATCGACCTGGCCGGTACGACCATGTCATTTCTCGTCTCCGGCTGACAATTTCCGCGCAGACTGACAAATTTCGTCATTCCCGATGACAATTTGCGCCCTCCGAGCGCAATTTGATGTCGATTTGATATCAAAACACGGGTGTTTCAAGCTGGCACGGCAATTGCTCTTACAGACATGCGGC
>DASTVB010000178.1:0-2111 GCA_035759315.1 Telluria sp.
GCGCACCGTCTGTTACATATCTGTGACATGTAAGACAAAATACGACAAATTCAACAATAAAAGATTGAACGCCAGCTCAGGCAGGCATATCATCGCCATTCCTGAGGCCAATGATTATTTGGTGAAATTTCCGGAACACAATAGATTCATCGTTTGACAAGCGGAATTCATTATCCTATCGTCAACTATTCATGCAGTACAGATTATTGCGGCGGATCTCGCCTAGCACATCCTTTTTTGGAGGAACGCATGAGCAAAACGACACCAACGCCAGATACCCGCGTCAAGGAGCTATCCTTGATCGACGGCTATTTCCACATTGACCTGTTTGACGGCCTGCGCCTGAGCGCGCCGATCAAGCGCGCCCAGGAGGCTGTATCCCGTCTGTCCGAGGATCCGCCGTCGTTCGACTGGGACGACGACGCCCTGCCGAGTACCGCCTGAGCAAGGAGCGCCTGCAGCGCCACGCGCGCCGCGCACGATTGCAGGAGCGACGCAAGGGAAAACACGGACTGATGGGGTTAGAATGTTCCCATGAAGATTCGTGTAGCGACTTACAATATCCACAAGGGCGTCACCTCGCTGCGTAGCACGCCGCGGGTCCTTGCCTTGAAAAAAGCGATCGCCCAATTTGCCGGCGATGTCGTGTTCCTCCAGGAAGTGCAGGGCCGCCATGACCGCATCCATGCCCGCTTTGGGCAGCAGGCGGGCGGTCACCGGCAATGGCCCGAGGCCGCCCAGCATGAGTATTTTGCCGGCGAGTCGCACCACAGCCATTCGGCTTACGGCATGAACGCGGTATATGACCATGGTCACCACGGCAACGCGCTGCTCAGCTGCTTCCCGATCTCCAACAGCCGCAACCACGATGTGTCCGACCACGCCTACGAACAGCGCGGCATCCTGCACTGTGCGCTGGAGACGCCGGCCGGCGTGGTCCACTGCTACGTGGTGCACCTGGGATTGTTCGAGGCCGGCCGCGGGCGCCAGACCGAAGCACTGATCGAAGCGGTGCAGGCTTCCGCCCCCAACGGCGAACCGGTGATCATCGCGGGCGACTTCAACGACTGGCGCAACACGCTGGGCCACAACCTGCGCGACAAGCTGGGCGTGCGCGAAGTGTTCGACGAACTGGACCAGGGCTCGCGCCTGGGCGACATGGTACGCAAGCTGGCCGGCCGCCAGCGCCGCCTCGCGCCGGCGCGCACCTTCCCCGCGGCGCTGCCGTGGTTCCGTCTCGACCGCATTTACGTGCGCGGCTTCAAGGTCGACACTGCCGAGGTGCTGCACGGGCCGCTGTGGGCCAAACTGTCCGACCACGCGCCGATCGTTGCCAACCTCGAGCTGATCTAACGGTCATGCGCGCGGTATCGTATGTAGCCAACAACGACGTCACCCTGCTAGAAAGCGGAACCGCTCTCTTTCCCGCGCTGCTGGCTGCAATCGATGCGGCGCAATACGAAATCCTGTTCGAAACCTATATCTTCGCCACCGACGACACCGGGCTCGCGGTGCAGGAGGCGCTGATGCGCGCGGCGCGGCGCGGGGTCAAGGTGCGGGTCGTGACCGACTGGTTCGGCACCGGCCACCGCACCGCTACCCGGCTGGGACTGGGGTTCGCCGACGCAGGCGTGCATTACCGCATCTTCAACCGCTGGTTCCGGCGCGGCATCACGCGCACCCACCGCAAGATCACCGTGGTCGACCGCAGCATCGCCTTTGTGGGCGGCATCAATATCAACGACGACTGGCTGTGCGACTACGACCAGAAAAAGCGCCTGCCCGCCCCGCGCTGGGACTTCGCGGTGATGGTGCGCGGCCCATTGGTATTCCAGATCCACCGCGAGGCGCAGGCCCAGTGGACGCGGGTTGGCCACATGAACCTGGTGCGCCGGATCGGCCTGTTCCGCGAATTGCGCAAGCCCCAGGGTGGTCACGGCGAGGGGCCGATGCAGGCCGCCTTCGTGGTGCGCGACAACCTGCGCAACCGCCGCACCATCCAGCGCTCCTACCTGCTGGCGCTTGGCCGCGCGCGCAAGAGCATCCTGATGGCCAACCCGTATTTCGCGCCCGGGCGCAAGTTCCGCGAGGCGCTGGCGCGCGCGGCCGAG